>JAFAID010000409.1 GCA_019236925.1 Mycobacterium sp.
GGTCCCGGGCCTGGGGGACCGGGCGGACCTGGTGGTCCTGGCCCTGGTCCCGGACCGGGTGGCCCTGGCGGTCCTGGGCCGGGTGGACCTGGTGGTCCCGCACCCGGTGGGCCTGGCGGACATCAGGGACCTGGCGGGCCGGGTGGACCCGGCGGGCCTGGCGGCCCGGGCGGACCTGGGCCGGGTGGACCTGGTGGTCCTGGGCCGGGTGGGCCCGGTGGACCAGGGCATGGACCGGGTGGGCCTGGGCCGGGTGGACCGGGTGGATCTGGACCTGGTGGGCCGGGTGGACCTGGTGGACCGGGTGGGCCTGGCGGCCCGGGTGGACCTGGACCTGGTGGGCCGGGCGGACCTGGGGGACTAGGGCACGGGCCCGGCGGACCGGGTGGACCGCCACCGCCGCCGTACACGCCAAGGGGTTCTTTCGAACGCGGTGGCCCCCAGATGGGCGGCCCCAGGGATGCACCGCATGGCTTCAGCGCACCCGGTCACGGTGCGCCGCCTCCGCCCCCACAACACGGATGGGGCTGGAACGGCGGGCCACCACCCGGAGCGCCGCCGCCTTTCTGGGACGGACCGCCGCCCCCAGGTGGCTGGAACGGCCCACCGCCTCCGGGTGGTTGGAATAGCCCATGGAATGGTCCCGCGCGTGACATAGCCATAGCGCAGCGTGATTTCGGACCGTTCGCTTACAACGGCTATAACGCCATCCCGATGTTCAACCCAGTATTCGGTGGATGGGGCTTCTGGCTCTTCGGAATCTGGATTCCGCTGTACTGACACAACTCAAAACTTCATGGCCTCCGGACCTTGCTTATGCGGGTCCGAAGGCCGTGAGGCGTTTGCCCAGACACCGCTAATACCTGGATATTCCAGCGCTGGAAAATGATGCGTTCGGCGCGATTCCGGTGCAAGATGTGCGGCGTGGCTATGTACCAGGGCAGGGCGCTCGCAGACATCAATCTCACTGGTCTTCCGTTAGCGGAGGCGCTGGAAGCCTTCATCTGCCGACGTGATCCGAGGCTGGAGAACCAGAACGTCCAGGTCAGGCGCGCGACTCCAACCGGTGACGTCGAAACGCGGGTGCAGCCCAACAAGCGGTGGTACGAGGTCATCTTCGAGGTTGACGACAACCCCGAAGACGACGAAGACGACGACGATGACACCTTTGAGGCAAGGAAAAAGGCTAAGGCGAAGGCAAAGGCAGCGGCAAAGGCACAGGTGAGGACGTGGCCGTCGAGAAATCCTATGGTGCTGCCGCCCGATCTTGATCTCCAATGATGTGGGGCCGGAGATCGAAAGGATGACGTCGTGACCGGCGTGCGCGACCGCGTGGTGGATCGGGCTCGTGGGATGCGCGACCTGGTCCGTGCTGAGGCCGCCGAATCCGAGCGCTTGCGGACGCTCTCGGCGCCGATCGTCGACGAGATGTGGGCCAGCGGGCTGATGTCCGCGTTCAATCCGACGGCGGCGGGCGGCGTTGAACCGTCGTTCCACGAGATGATCGAGACGTGGATCGAAATGGCTTGGCAAGACGGCTCTTTCGGCTGGATAGGCATTGCCAACCTGCCCTCGACCTTCGCAGCGGCTACTTACCTTCCTGATGACGGTTTTGCCGAGATATTCACCCGCAACGACAACCACATCACCATCGGCGGTCAATACTTCCCCAACGGGCAGGGGGCGGTCGTCGACGGCGGCTACCGATTGAGCGGTGCGTGGAATTTCGGCTCGGGCACCGGACACTCGGCCTACATCGGCGCAGGCTTTTTCCCGATGGACAACGGCGAGATGCGTTGGGTCAGCGAGGGCATTCCTGACATGCGGGTCGCATTTCTGCCCCGGGAGGAAGTCACCTTCACCGACGGCTGGCATGTCCAGGGACTCAAAGGCACCGGCTCCTACGACTACAACATCGCCGACGTGTTCGTGCCCGAGTGCCGAACCATGCCGCTATTCACCCGCGAGCCTTGCCGAGGAACCTCGCCGGCCAGCCGGATGGGTCTGATGCCCATCACCGCCGCCGGTCACGCATCGTTTGCGTTGGGGGTGGCCAAGAGCATGCTCGACGATGTCGAAGAACTCGCGGCCACCAAAGTGCGGATGAGCGACATGGCTACGCTGGCCAGCCGGCCCACCTTTCAAAAGGGACTCGCCCACCACGTCGCCGCCTGGCGGGCAGCTCGCCTGCTGGTGATCGACGCCTTCTGTGCAGCCGAGGCGGCGGTTGACGCGGGCAACGACCTGACGCCCGGTTTGCGAGCCGACATGCGGGTAGCGGCGGTCTACGCCACCGACACGGCACGGGCCTGCGCCGAGTGGGCACACTTGGCGGCCGGGACCACCGCGATCCGCGAGGGCAGCCGACTCGAGCGCGCGTTCCGCGACATCTACACCGGCACCCAGCACGCGTTCATCAGCGAGAAGGTGGCAATGGACGTCGCGCAGATCTGGCTCGGCATCATCGACGACCAATTCGGACTCTGACTGCGCGACAACCGAATTCGAGAGGACCAGCCATGGTGAGCGCTGATCGGGCCCATTCCCGCACGTTCGTCGTGACAGGCGCGGCGTCGGGTATCGGGCTGGCCACCGCCCAGCGCCTGCTGGCCGAAGGTGGCAGCGTCGTCGGTGCCGACCTGGCTGCTCCACCCGACCTCGGCTCGGACTTCCGGTTCGTGACTGCCGACGTGACCGATGAGGCTGCGATCGCGGCTGTGCTGGCCGCCGTGCCCGATCGCCTCGACGGTGTGGTCCATGCCGCGGGTGTTGCCGGCGGCGGTCCGGTCCATCTGTTGGACCGTGCCGAGTGGGAGCGGGTGATCACGATCAACCTCACCGGCACGTTTCTTGTCGCGAAGGCAGCCCTGGCCAGGATGATCGACCAACCGCGGGTCGACGGCGAGCGGGGCTCGATCGTCACGCTGGCAAGCATCGAGGGACTGGAAGGCACCGCGGGCGGAAGCGCCTACAACGCCTCTAAGGGCGGCGTCGTGCTACTCACCAAGAACATCGCGCTCGACTACGGCCCGAGCGGTATCCGGGCAAACGCCATTTGCCCCGGCTTCATCGAAACGCCGATGACCGGCAGCGTCTTTGGACTGCCGGGGATGGAAGGCCCGAAGGCCTCGATCACCGAAGAGCATGCGCTGCAACGGATGGGCCTGCCGGAAGAGATCGCCGCGACGGCGGCTTTTCTGTTATCGCCCGATGCGTCCTTCGTCAGCGGCCAAGCCATCGCCGTCGACGGTGGCTACACGGCCGGCCGTGATCACGGGGTGGTCCAGCTCTTCGGCCTTCCCCAGTGAACTAGGCCGAATTCGACTGCCTCAGTGCCGGAATGACGGGAATGGGAAGTTGAAGTGCGGCAACCCGGGCATCGGACCGGGCATCCGAGGCATCATCGGGCCAGGCATCCCCGGGAATCGGGGACCTTGGGAAAACCCAGGACCTTCGGGGAACCGCGGACCTCGGGAGAACCCAGGACCTTCGGGGAACCGAGGACCATCTGGGAACCGCGGGCCCTGCGACCCAGGGAAATTCATTGGCGGCTGGGGAATCTGCTGCTGCAATTGGGGGAGTGGCGTACGCATCTGCGGCAACGGCTCGCGCATTGATGGCATGCTCGGCGCCCGCAGCAGCGGCCTGGGAACGCCCAGATTCGTCCGCGGCTGACCAAAGGGGACGTGACCCGGCGGCGCCGGAATCCCCGCGTGGATCGGCACGGGAACGGGCACCGGTACGGGTGCGGCGGGAATCGGCACGTGCGCTGGTGCGATCGGCGCAGGAGCCCCCAGGTGTAGCGGCGGCGGCGCATGAATGGCCAGCGGGTGCGGCGCGGGAAAGAGCTGCGCCGCCGGTGGTAATGGCGCCGCCTGGGCCGGTGCGATGAGAGCCTGGCGCGGAGTGGGCCGCAACGAGACCGCCGGTCGGATACCCAGCGCCAGCGCAATCTCCAGCGCCAAGGCAGCGCTGACAACGACAACCGCCAAGGCGCTGCCGACCAACATCAGCGGCTTAGGTCGCTGGCTCGTGTCGATTTCATCGTCGGTGTCGGCTTCGGCGATTTCCACGACGCCGGTTTCTGCATCGGCTTCCTGGTCGGGCGCAGCGCTGTACGCGAGATCCTCTTCGCGCAGCTCCGCACCGGCGCGATGAACGGGCACCTCGAGGTAGCCGGGCGACACCGCGTACGGGTCTACTTCACCGGTGCCGGGATCTTGCGCGTATGCCAATGCGGCGGTGGACGATGCGAACAGTGGCGCGTTGGCCGACGCCAGCGCTGCTCCGCGGGCCAGCGCCATGTCCGGCTCCTCGGGCGCGCAGACCGGAAGATATGACGCCGCCTCCAGCGCCGGCTTGATCGGTGCGATATTCACGTCGCAGCCGACGATGAACAGGCCCTCCGCGTATGTGTCCGGCGCGTCGAGACCGGCGATCATCGCGGTCAGCTCGGGTATCGGGTTGGCGCTGTGCAGCGGGCGGCGGTGGACGTCGGTGATCGAACCGTCGGCGGAGTCGACGACAGCCAACGTGGCGGTGTCCGCTTCGACAAACAGCAGCGCGATGTACTCGTAACTGATTGCGTTGCCTACGGTTTGGGCCAGGGCAGCGGCAGCCAAAAACGCCGACACCAGCATCACGTTCTCGACCTTGCGGGCGGCCAGCGCGGTCGCGAGCGGCGCGGCGTCGCCAGGGTCGGTCCAGGTCACTCCGGTCGACGTCAACTGGTGGCCGCCCTGTCCGGCTCCTTCGCGGGTACCGAGGATTGCGGCGATCACCTGGTCGGGTCCGCTCAGCGTTGCCGGGTCGTTGGAATTCTGGACATCGAAGTGGTCCTCATCGACAGTCACGCCGTCGGCGTTTTCCCCTTCGACCAGCACCATGCGGATCGTTGCGGGGGCCATCGATACCCCGAGGACGATGTCCAATACTCCTCCAAGTCCTGCGCCGGCTAGCCGTGGTCGTGGCGGATTTTGGCCAGCGGATGTGCCGCGGGGCCGCCGTCCAACTATTTCGAATTATTTCGCTGCGGCAACTTGTGGCGTTACAACTCGCGGACCGCGTGTCAGCGGTTGGGTGAGCCCGAGCGTCGGGTAGCCGAAATGCGACGCACAAATAGCCCAGTGCGCCGAAATCCAGAGCCAGGAGCAACTAGACCGGCAGCCCCTGCTGACGGCCACCGTGCACCCCTCGGCCGTGCTGCGCGACGGCACCGACCGCGATCAGGCTACAAGCTGTTCGTCGATGATTTGCGCAGTGTGCGCATCCGATAGGGCCGCTACGCCACATCGTCGTCTTCGTCGTCACGCAGGAGTTTCTCCGGGTGATGAAAGGTGTTGGTTCTGGGTTGACCATGGTCGAGGTGCGGTGGCGGGATCCATTCGGTGACGCCGTCTTTGCCCATTCGGGTTGTCCAGCCTCGTTCGGCGAGCTTGTGGTGCGATCCGCAGCCGAGTGTCAGATGGTCGATATTGGTTTCGCGGCATTTTGCCCACGGGATGACATGGTGGACTTCGGTGAGGTACGCGGGCACGTCGCACCCTGGATGCGAGCATCCACGATCCTTGGCGTGCAGGACAATCCGCTGTGCCGCTGAGGCTATGCGCTTACGGTGATACAGCGCCAGCGCTCGGCCCTTGTCGAAGATCGCTAGATAGTGATGCGCATGGCTGGCCAAGCGGATCACGTCGGACATCGGCAGCAGGGAGCCTCCGGCAGTGAACGCCTTACCGCAACCTGCCTCCAATTCCGTCAAGGTTGTCGTGACGATGATGCTGGCGGGTAACCCGTTGTGCTGGCCGAGCTTTCCGCTGCACAGCACCACACGCAGCGCCGCGGTCAGCGCATCGTGGTTGCGTTGACCTTCACTGCGGATGTCGGTTTGGATCGCATCTTGGCTGGGCGCGCCGTCCACACACGGATTGGCGTCGGCCGGGTTGCACATCCCCGGGGCGGCCAATCGGGCCAGCACGGCCTCAAAGCTCGCGCGGGCCTCGGGTGTTAGATAGCCCTTGAGAGGGCTCATACCGTCGATGTCCGGTTTGCCCAAAATGAGGCCCCGCCGGCGTGCCCGGTCCTCGTCGGTGAACTGCCCGTCAGGGTTGAGGCAGTCGGCCAGCTTGTCAGCCAGTTTCGCCAACTGGTCGGGCCGAAACTTGGTGCCTTGGCTGGCCAGTTTGGCCTCGGCTTTTTGCTGCGTCACGGGGTCTACCCAGCTCGGCAGCTGTTCGCAGAACCGACGGATCACGCTCACGTGTCCGGCGCCGATCTCACCGGCACGTTGCTCGGCAGCGGTGGCTTCTAACTTCGGCGGCAGCTGTTCACCGGTGATCGATTGGCGTGGCCCCAGATCTTCTGCCTCCCGGATGCGGCGACCGGCCTCGCTGCGGCTAATCCGTAGCCGATTGGCCAACGCATGGCCCAGCTTCCCGCCCAGCTCGACTTCGCCGGCTTGACGGCTCAGCTGGTTGATCAACGCATGCCCGGGCACCGGTAGCCGACGGGTCTCGCGCTCAAGCCTTTCCAACATCGCCAGACACTCCGGTGTAGTCAACGCATCGAAGCTGTGGTTGAGCAGACGTGACATCACCTCATGCAGCGCGTCGAAGTCTTCGACGATCTCCTCGCGGCTGCTCGAACGCATGTTCTAAAGGTATCTCCGCTGGACCGGCAGGGCCACTCCGGCGTTGGTAGCTGTGGATAAAAGTCCAACTGTGGATAAGCCGACCGCTCTCCAAACCGTTAGTCGTCACGAACCGTTGACAGTCACTTACCGTTCGTGCACACTTACCGAGTGGCTGCTTCGGTGGACGCCGTGTTGGATGCGCTGGGAGATCGCACCCGGCGCACCATTCTGGAAAGGCTCTCAGCTGGTCCGGTTGCCGTCGGGGTATTGGCCGATCAGTTACCGGTGTCGCGGCCGGCAGTATCCCAGCACCTACGGGTGCTCAAAGATGCTGGGTTGGTAGTGGAATCGGTAGCCGGCACGCGGCGGCTCTATCGCATCGACAAGCCGGGATTACGGGTTGCGCGCGAGTATTTCGACCGGTTCTGGGAGACCGCGCTGGACAACTTCGCGATTTTGGCCGAAGTGGAAGCCCGCGCCGACACACGCAAACGCGGCGCCAGGAGCCGTCGCACCACGAAGGGGTGATCAGGACCGATGGATGCCGAATCCGCTTCCGCTGTAGAGGTTTCCCGATCGGTGAGTGTGCCGCTGTCGCCGGACCGGGCGTTCGAGTTGTTCACCACACAGATGACCGAGTTCTGGCCCAAGGAACACTCGATCGGCGATGCCGAGTTGGCCGAGGTGGTGATCGAACCCCGAAGCGGCGGAAGCTGGTTCGAACGCGGTGTGGACGGCAGCGAATGCCAATGGGGCCGGGTCGCTGCCTGGGATCCGCCGCGAAAAGTCGTGTTGCTCTGGCAGATCGGTGCCGACTGGCGATTCGATCCGGAGTTGGAGACCGAGGTCGAGGTGACGTTCAGTCCGGAGGGCCAGGACCGCTGCCGACTGGATCTGCGCCATCGCAACCTGCAGCGCTACGGTGACAGCACCGAGCAGATGCGTGCGATCTTCGACGATCCCGCGGGCTGGACCGGCACGCTGGCCGGATTCACCGTCCTCGCGGGCGCTGAAGCTGCAACGGACAGCTGAGGCGGGCGAGCAGGCCTACCAGTCGGCCGGGTCGTACACCGACAGCGCGGCGTCGATGCTGGCGTCGACCGGCAGCAGCTCGCTCAGGCCGCATGCGGCGACGACCCGGGAGACAACTGGCTGATTGCTCACGAGTCGCAGCCCGACGCCGCGCTGGCCGCAGTGCTTCGCCTCCTCGGCCAGCGCGGCGTAGGCGCAGCACCCCATGAAGTCCAGACCGCTGGTGTCGACCACCAGTGGTCCCGGTGGACCTGCTGCAGCTGCTGCCTCGCTCAGCAGGCGTCGCCAGGTGCCTTCGTTGGAGGCGTCCAGTTCACCCCCGGCACTGACGACCACTGCGAGGCCGATGCGCTCGGTGGTCATCCGGAGCGTGCTCCTGGCCTGCGCCAGCTCGGAGATCAGGCGACTGCTCAGCATTAGGTGATTACAGGATGGCTCGGCCATGGCGTAAGTGCCCATGTGGTCCTCCTAATCGGCGGACGCTACGCGTCGCGATATGGATGCCCGCCCTGCAATGCTGAAGACCGACGTCGATTAGCAGATATCAGGTTTATAACAGAAGCCCGATAGGTCTGTCTATCGAACATGCCTGAGAATACGATGTGAGGCCCGCTCGAACTGCGGCCGATCAACCGGCTGTTTAGCAAACATCTACGCCATCAGTCAAGCGGTTTGCCGAGCGCAATCACAACCCTGCTCCGCATCGAGAGGCACAGTGCTGCTGCCGTCAAAGATATGCTAAGTCAACATGTTTCGAGCAAGTTCGGCTGCGCAGCGGTACGAGCTACGACGATAATGTGCCGGCTTGTCTATGTGCCCAGACCACCTTTTTGGCGAAGTTGCAGAACACGGCAGCGGGGATTTTGTATCGCTAGTTTTGTCTGGTAACGGAAAACGGGACGAAATATGTGCTATGTCCCGCTCAACCGGCTCCGATGAGTACCGGAAATACGGCCAATTCAGCCGCCTGCGTGACCGGTTTCGCTGGAGGGTTCGGTCCCGAGTTCGGCGATCGCGCGGGATACGCGCTCGCGTAGCAAGACTGCGGCGATCACCCCGCACACCACGGCGACAACCAAGGCAATCCATGAGAAGCGGGTCAGCCAGCGTTCGGCGGCCACACCGGCGTAATAAACCAGCGCGGTGGTGCCGCCCGCCCAACACAGCCCGCCCGACACATTGGCGACCAAAAACCTTGCGTAGCGCATCTTTAGCGCGCCGGCCAGTGGCCCGGCGAATATCCGCAGCAACGCGATGAAGCGGCCGAAGAACACCGCGCGAGCGCCCCAGCGGTCGAACAGCTGCTCGGCAAACCTGACATGGCCGGGGCCGAAGTGGTTTGGGAAGCGCCGACCTAGCCGGTCGAACAGCGGCAGGCCGAGCCGGCGACCGATGGCGTAGCCGATCGAGTCGCCGATCACCGCACCGATCACCGCGGCAGCACCGACGCCGATCGGGTTGACCGCCAGCTCATGCCGTGACGACAGCAGTGCGGCGCTGACGAGGACGATCTCACCCGGCAGCGGCACGCCCAGGCTCTCGATCCCGACAACCAGGCCGACCACGACGTACACGGTGAGCGGGGGGATCGACTGCAACAGGGCGTCCACGGTCATGGGTTAAGAATGCCCGACATCCTGCGCGTGCCGTAGCGCAGGTACCGTTTCTGTCATGCGGAAAAAGGCGCAGCGGGCGGCCGGAGCGCCGGCCACCGATTCGCTTGCGCCGCAGTACCCGATCGAGTCGGTCGATAAGGCGTTGAAGCTGCTGCTGTTATTGGGGGAGCGCCCGGAGATCCGATTGAGCGAGGCGACGCGGTATCTGGGTGTGGCGTCATCGACCGCGCATCGGCTGCTGGCGATGCTGGCCTACCGCGGTTTCGTCCGTCAGGATCCGGTGTCGAAGGCGTATCTGCCGGGCCCGGCTTTGACCGGTGTGGCGTTTGCGATCTTTGGCCGCATCGACATAGCCGGAACCGTCACGCCGATCATCCGGGGCTTAAGCGGACGGTTGCGCGAGACGGTGCATGTCGGGATGCTTGACGGCGCCGCAGTCCGTTTCGTCGCGGCAGTGGAGGGCCCCACCGCGGTGCGGGTGGCGTCCCGGCTGGGCCGCACCATGCCGGCGCACTGCACGTCGACGGGCAAGGCCATGCTGGCCCAGTTACCGCAAGCGGAATTGCGTCAGCTGCTGCCCGACGAGAACTTGGAGCGCATCACCGATCGGTCGATCGGCAGCCGCGTCAAATTGGAAGCCGAGCTTTCCCGGATACGTGAACAAGGGTATGCGGTCAACCGCGAGGAGAGTGAGGAAGGCGTCGCGTCGGTGGCGGTGCCGATCCCGACTCAGGCGCCCGGGCTCCGGTTGGCGCTCAATGCCGCGGCCCCGCAGCATCGGCTCAGCCGATCGCAGTACGCCTCGGTCGCAGCCGCACTTACCGAGGCGGCCAAGGAGATTGGCGATCAGCTCGGCTGACTTCGCTGCGCCAGGCCGCGTCGGTGGTGAAGCCGGGCCCCAGATCCGGGAGCTCCTGCCAGTCCGCATCGTCGATGTCGCGCAACGTGCCGCCGGCCGCGCGAATTTGCAGCGACATCCGGGCCAGCGCGTCGAGGCTGATCGCTTGCAGCACAGCTTGCTGGACGGTGGCCGCTGCACTAGTGATGCCGTGGCCGCGGCAGATCACCACCGGTGCCCCGCCCATCGCGGCCACCATTTCCTTGCCCAGGCTGGTGTTTCGGATCAACACGGCGCGTTCATAGACCGGCACGCCACCGCGCGCTAGCCACGCTCCGGGAATGTCGTAGGCCCCGTAGATCGGCCGGATCGTGATGCCGGCAAGATCGGCGGCAACGACGGCGGGTGGGTGCAAATGCGCAACCGCCCGGTGTTGCGGGTCGGCCAGCATCGTTTCGGTGTGGATGGGAAGTTCGTTGGGGACCCGGTACCCGTCCAATTCTCCGGGAGCGCCTGCGCTGCCGTCGAATCCGATGAGCCGGATATCCGAGGGCCGGGTGAACGCCACGCCGGTGTCGGTGTCGCTGCGGCATCGGAGCAGCAGCCGCTCGTCGTCCACCCGCAGACTCAGATGGCCCAGAATGCCGTCGACCAGCCCGCGCGCCGCCGCAACCCGGCACGCCCGAGCGACCAATTCGCGTTGTTCGTCGAGAGTCACGATCGGGCTCCAAGACCGAATCCGCCGTCGGGATGGACGGTGTCGCCGGTGATACCGCGGGACCGGTCCGAGGCCAAGAACACGAAACTCCACGCGTGATCTTCGGCGGATAGTGCGACGTTCAGCGGTGTGCGCTCGGCCAGGTCGCGCGCGCGGTTGGGAGCGTCATCGAGGCGGGTGCTGTGCTGGCCGAAAGTGCTCAAGCCGCGCAGGTCGGTGTTCAGCGTGCCGCCCGGGGCCACCCCGTTGACCCGGATTTGCGGCGCCAACTCCTGGGCCAGTGCGGCAACCAGGCCGCGGACGGCGAACTTCGACGACACATACAGCACGCCGCCGCGCCCGGGATAAAACGATGACGCGGACTCGGCCAGCACGATCGAGGACCCGGTCTCGGCCTGCAGGGCCGGAACTGCTGCTTTGACCGACTGCAGATGGCTGAGCACATTGGTCCGGAACATCTCGTCGAACGCTGACGAAAGGTCCTCGGCGTCGATATCACCGATTCCCTTGTAGAAGTCGAAGATTCCGACGCAGTTGACCAACGTGTCGAGTCCGCCGAACGCGTCGACCGCGGCGGCGACCGCCAGATCGTTGGCTGCGAGGGTGGTTGCGTCGCCTTCGACGACCGGCACTTTCTTCAGCTTGTGTCGTAGATCGTCACATTTATCTGTGTCCCGTTCCAGCACAGCGACTTTGGCGCCTTCGGTGCGGAAGGCGTCGACGACGGCCCTGCCGATGCCGGAACCGCCGCCGACGACGAGAGCACGCTTGTCGTCCAGCCAGCCGGTCACGGTTGCCCGCCGTCGTCGGGCAGTAGCGGGCCCGAGGAGTTACCGACCATTGTGGCCAGCGTGCGGGCGTTCTGCCGGGTCAACGCCTCGACCTCCAGGGCGTCCAGGCTGATCCATCGACCGGATTTCGGCGCGTGGACCAGCAGCCGCGATCCGTTTCTGGTATCGACGCGGCGGACCGTGACTTCGGCGAATTCGTTTGCCACCGTGAGCGGTTCGCCCACCGCGCCGTTGAGCAGCTCCGCCAGCTCATCGGTCACAGGAACACCGCCAAGTTCTGCATCCTCAACACCGACTCGTCGATCATGATGGTGCGGCGCGCCAGTTTCCACTGATCCCGCTGGTCGCCGCAGCGCCGCAGTACATCGTGGCGGCCGCAGGACACCAGCGCGGCCTCATTGACGTCGCCGCGGCTGCGGAACAGCAGTTCGGCGGATTCGACGACGAGATGTGCGTCATCCCCGCAGGCGAACGTGCGGACATTGGTGATGTAGTGGCGCATCCGCGACGGCGGATCCTCGGTCCAGGCATGCTCGGTGGCGAACCGCGCAACCCGCCGGCTCAGCGAGTACTTGTCCTCGTCGAAGTGCGCCATCCCCGGGGAGGTGTCGAACCCGGCGCCCAGGGCGGTCGTGACGCGCACCGGCATCAGGTAACGAATGTCGTCGGTGAGGGTGTCCAGCCACGTCTCGTACTGCTGCGCATCGAGCAGATAAGCTTCGTCGATCAGGAACTGGTGCGCTTGCAGGTGCCGATCGTCGTTGAACGGCAGTGGCTTTCCGAGCTCTGTGGTGCTCATATCGTCGCGGCCGTGCCGAGGGCGGTCATGGCTGTCGACACTGGCGGCATCTCCAAATGGTCGGCCCACAGCCGCAGTAGCGCGCGCTGATTGTTCTCGTTGTACCCGACCTGGGCGTACCCGGGCCCGTGAAACGCCGCCGAAGGCAGCGGATCGACGACCGGCCGGTCGTTGGAAAGCAGACCCATCCTGCTATTGAGCAGTAGCCGTCGCGCCATCGAGCCCCCGGCGGTGTTGGTCAACGACACCCAGTTCTCCACATCGTCCTGTTCGAACATGCCCGTCGACCCGAAGCACATCAGATAGGCCTTGTAAGAGTTCTTCTTGTACTCCGCTGGCGCCGCGGAGTCCACCGCGAACCACGAGCACACCTCGGTTTCGTTCTCGCTGATCGGCTGCCACAGCCGAATTGATATGAACGGCAGGACGTCATCGGGGCTGTCGGTGTCGCCGGCGCCGTCGAGCACCTTGGGCCAGTTGTGCACGAAACTGAGATTTGGGAAACACGATGCGGCCGAGATCATGAACCCGTCTTCGCCGACCAACTGCTGCTGCCGTGGCGTCCAGACGCGTTTGATCTGGTCGATCATCTCGTCGGGATAACCGACATAGCGCATGCGTTCGTCGAAGTCGCCCGAGGGGAGCTTGTAGGTGGTTCCACCTCCACACTGTGCCCAGTAGGTGGCCCCGTCCTTGCGCTTTTGCGCTCTCGGCTCGCGGAAAAGGCCGATCTCGACGATCGACGCGTGCGTGTGCGGGGTGTGGTACATGTCCCCGGCGAAGTTCTCGGCGCCGATCTTCCAGTTGGCCTTGATTCGCCAACGTTGCGGTCCGCGGACCTCCAGTCCGCCCTGGCTCTGTCTGGTGTAGAAGTCCAGATAGAACCGGAAGTCGCCGAGGAATTCCTCGAGTGGTTGCGCGCACGCATCCAGATTGATGAAGATCAGGCCGTTATAGCTCGCGAGATTCGGTGCGGGAAGCAGAGTTTGACTACTCCTGGGGAACCCGTCGTCGCCGCCGTAGGCTTCCCGATGGAACGGGAGACCGGTTAGCCGGCCGTCATTGCGGTAGGTCCAGCCGTGGTAGGGGCACCGGAAGTTGGAGGCGTTGCCCATCTCCGCGCGGCATACCTGCATGCCACGGTGGAGGCACATATTGAACATGGCGCGCACATCGCCCTTTGCGTCGCGGGTGATGATGAACGAATCATCGAGCACCCGACGCACGACATAGTCGCCGTCTTGTGGGATCTCGGATTCGTGCGCGACGAACACCCAGGCCCGGCTGAAGAGACGCTCCCTTTCCAGCTCGAAGAGCTCCTTGTCGTTATAGATGTGCGCGGGGATCATCCCGCGCCGAACGTTACCGAGGACATTCTCGAGGGCGCTGCGGTGATCGGCCATGGCTCGTCTCACCTACTTGTCTGTATTACAGAGGAATATTCTGCTATCTAGAGGATGCCGTAGGCCGACGGCCTGGTCAACACCCCCGGTCACGGCGTGTATCGCCGGACAGCCACATCGGACCTCGCCGCGACGGCGCAATAGCCAAAATCCGCTTAACAGCAACCGATTCCGGCGATCATGAGCGGTGTCTGCAGCCGGATGTCCTCGTCGAACCGGGCAGCTGCCGCGACGGCGTCTTCCCGCGATAGCAGGCCGGCATCCACCCATCCCTTCAGGGCGTGCCGCAGGCCCTC
>JAFAID010000460.1 GCA_019236925.1 Mycobacterium sp.
GGGCCAAACACCTGTTGCTCGACGGAATTGGCTGCGCCCTCATCGGATCGCAACTGCCCTGGTCGAGGGTGGCCACGGGCGCGGTCCTAGACTTGGAGAACACCGGCGCGGTCACGGTCCTCGGCACCGGCAAATCCACCAGCGCACCCGCGGCAGCGGTGCTCAACGGCACCTTCATTCAAGGATTCGAGCTCGACGACTTCCATCCCATCGCGCCGGTGCATAGCTGCTCCCTGGTGATTCCGGCACTGCTCTCGACGGCCGCTGCACGACCCGGAACCACCACCGGGGCGGACTTTCTGCTTGGAGCGATCATCGGTTTCGAGGTTGGCCCACGCGTCGGTTACACGCTGCACGGCACACAAATGCTCGACCGCGGCTGGCACTCCGGACCGGTCTTCGGCACCCATTCCGCGGCGATGGCCGCCGGCAAGATGCGCGGGCTCTCCGCCGCCCAGCTGGAAGATGCACTGGGCCTTGCCGGCACTCAATCCGCCGGTCTGATGGCCGCCCAATACGAAGCGATGAGCAAGCGAATGCACCATGGCTTCGCCGCCCGCAATGGCTTCTACGCCGCCGGGCTGGCCGCGGCGAACTACACCGGCATCAAACGAGTCTTCGAACGCGAATACGGCGGATTCCTCAGCGTTTTCGGCGAGGGCCACAGCCCCGATCCGTCGCTGCTCACCGAGCAACTGGGTGAACGCTGGGAGACCAGCATCATCATGGTTAAGTCCTACGCGGTCATGGGTGGCCTGCACGGAGCCGTCGACGCGGCCCGGCAGCTGCGTGAATCGATTGCCCCCGGGGACATCTCGAAGATCGATATCACCGTGGGCGAGACCGTCTACAAACACGGCTGGTGGAAGCCCGAGCCGCCGCTCACCGCGATCGGCGCCCAGATGAACATCGGCTACGCGACCGCGGCCGCGTTGCTCGACGGAAATGCCCTGCCTGAGCAATTCACCCCTGCGCGGCTGGCCGCCGACGACGTCTGGTCGCTAATCGACGTCACCGATGTGCACCTGGACGAGTCGCTGGCCGACGCGGACCTCACCGAGCGGTTCCGCACCGACCTGGCGGTGACGACCCGCGACGGCAGCGTGCATCACACCCGCGTCGTCGCACCGCACGGCGCACCGTGGGACCCGGTCACCAACGACGAGCTGGTCACCAAGTTCCATGCCCTCGCCGACCGCGTCACCAACCGCGACCGTGCCGAGGCCATCGAGCGTGCGGTGGTCGGGCTTGAGGACCTCGATGACCTCAGTGACCTCGTCGGTCTGTTGGCTCCGCCCGTCGCGGGCGCACTCGACTGAAAGGACAACACATGGCCAGCACACCGGCCCGGCAACAATTGCGCACCTTGCTCGACAGCGGTGAACTCGTCGTCGCGCCAGGCGTTTTCGATGGGATAACGGCGCATCTCGCCCAACGCACCGGTCAGGCCGCGGCCTATATGACCGGCGCCGGAGTGGCCGCGTCCGGCTTCGGCCTGCCGGATATCGGGCTGGTCACCGCCACCGAGATGGCCGAACGCGCCCGGATGCTTGTCGGAGTGCTCGGCGACGTCCCGCTGATCGCCGATGCCGACACCGGCTATGGCGCACCGATAAACGTGGTGCGCACCGTCCGTCTCTACGAACAGGCAGGCGTCGCCGCAATCCAACTGGAAGACCAGGTCTTCCCGAAACGCTGTGGGCACCTGGCCGACAAGCACGTCATCGACGCAGCAACGTTCGAGCAGACGTTGGCCGCCGCGCTGGACACTCGCGGTGACGCCAACCTGCTCGTGGTCGCACGGACCGACGCGCGGGCCCCGCTCGGGTTGGAGGCCGCGATCGAGCGGGCGAACCGGTACGCCCGAGCGGGTGCGGACGTCATCTTCATCGAGGCACCGCAGAGCATCGAGGAGATCGAACGCATCGCGCGCGAGGTCGAGGCTCCGCTGCTGATCAATCTGGTACTCGGCGGCATGACACCGCTGGAGTCGGCGACGCGGCTACAAGAGCTGGGTTACGCCATCGCCATCCATCCGAGCAACCCGCTCGCCCGTGCCGTCCTCGGCATGTTGGAGGGCATGTGTGAACTCAACGGCGACGGTGCCTCTCGGGTCGCTGATTACTTGCCGACCCGCCCCGCCGAATTCTTCAATCTGGTCGGGATGGCGGAGTGGCTCGGACTCGACGCCAAATACGCACGCATGGAGGACGTATCACGATGAGTATGACCATCATCGAGAAGATCTTCGCCCGCAAGGCCGGCGTGGACGCGGTGTCCGCGGGCGAGACCGTCGTCGTCGACGTCGACATGACGGTGCTGATCGATCTGCAGTTCGCGACGATGTGGATCGAGCCGCTGCGCATTCACGACCCAGACAAGCTGGCGATCGTCATGGACCACGCCGTGCCCGCGCCGACCATCAAAGACGCCGCCGGCGGGCCGCATGCCCGAAAGTTCGCCGCCGAGTTCGGCATCGAGCGCTTCTACGACGTCGGCAGGCACGGCATCTGCCACCAGGTCATCGCCGAGAACGGCCTGGCCCGTCCCGGAGAAATACTGGCCTGCACCGACTCTCACACCTGCGCGGCCGGCGCCTATAACACCGCCGCCCGCGGGCTGGGCCCCGCCGAGGTGTATTCGATCATGTGTACCGGCAGCACCTGGTTTCAGGTCGCGCCGACGATCCGCTACCAGCTGGAGGGCGTCAAACCCGACACGGTCAGCGGCAAGGACATCTTCTTGCACATCGCCAACGAGTATGGCGACGCCGCGAACCTGAACCTGGAATTCGGCGGTCCCGGGCTGGCGAGCATCCCGATGCACGACCGTCGCACCATCGCCACCCAGGGTGCCGAGGTGTCGGCTGACTTCAGCACGTTCGAACCCGACGAAGTGCTGACGTCGTTCCTCGACGAGCGCCGCGTCACCGGATACGACGCTGCGGCACCGGATCCCGACGCGGCCTACCGGGAGGTGCGGCACGTGGATCTGGCCGCGCTGGAACCCTACGTGGCCAGGCCGGGCACCGTGAGCCGCAACGGCCTGCCGGTCTCTCAGTTGGGCAAGCAGAAAATCGATCAGGCTTTCATCGGTTCGTGCGCCAATGGCCAACTCGAAGACCTCGAAATCGCCGCGGACGTGTTGCGCGGCAAGACGGTTGCCGCCGGCGTTCGGCTGCTCGTGACGCCGGCGTCGCAGGCCGTCTATCGCGAGGCGATGCGGCTCGGCTACCTGCAGGACATCGCCGATGCCGGCGCGGTGATCACCAACTCCACCTGCGGCGCGTGCTTCGGATACCACATGGGCGTGGTGGGCCCCGGCGAAGTGTGCCTGACGTCGAGCACCCGGAACTTCACCGGTCGTATGGGCAGCCCCGAGGCACAGATCTTCATGGCTTCACCGGCAACCGTCGCGGCATCGGCGGTCACCGGTTACATCACCGACGCGAGGAGTGTGACCCGATGACGCTGCCCATCACCGGCAAGGTTTGGGTGTTCGGCGACGACCTGAACACCGACGCCATGTATCCGGCCTTCGCGATGAAGATGGATCCCCCGGAGGCGGCCAAGCACATCTTCTACGAGGTGCGTCCCGGTTGGACCGATCAGGTTTCCGCCGGCGACATCGTGGTGGCGGGCAAGAACTTCGGGTTGGGTTCGTCGCGACCGGTGGCCGCGCTGTTCACCGAACTCGGCGTGGCCGGCCTGGTCGCCGAGGAATTCAACTCGCTGTTCTTCCGCAACGCCATCAACGCCGGCCTGCCCGCTATGACAATTCCCGACGCCACCACGGTATTCGCGGAGGGCAACACGGGCACCTTCGATCTCGGCACCGGCCGTTGGCGCA
>JAFAID010000574.1 GCA_019236925.1 Mycobacterium sp.
ACCGACGTCGCGCAGGTCGCGATGGTGCAGAACCTGATGACCGAAGATAACCTGCCGTCGTATCACCGCGAGATCGCGATGAGCATGGGTATGGACGGCGCCTGGGGTCAGTGGGTCAACCGCTGGACCGCCGAAGAGAACCGGCACGGGATCGCGCTGCGCGACTACCTGGTGGTGACCCGCGCCGTCGATCCCGTCGAGTTGGAGAAGCTGCGGCTGGAGGTGGTGAACCGCGGCTTCAGCCCGGGCCAGAACCAGCAGGGCGATCTGTTGTCCGAGAATCTTTTCGACTCGATCGTGTACGTCACGTTCCAGGAATTGGCCACTCGCGTTTCACACCGCAACACCGGCAAGGCGTGCAACGAGACCATTGCCGACCAATTGCTGGCCAAGATCTCGCAGGACGAGAACCTGCACATGATCTTCTACCGCGATGTCACCGAAGCCGGCCTGGAGATCGAGCCGAACAGGGCGATGCATGCTCTGCACCGGGTGCTGCGCAACTTCAAGATGCCCGGATTCTCGGTGCCGGAGTTCCGCCGCAAGGCCGTGATGATCGCCGTGGGCGGCGTCTACGACCCGCGCATCCACCTCGACGAGGTGGTGATGCCGGTGCTGAAGAAGTGGCGCATCTTCGAGCGCGAGGACTTCTCCGGCGAGGCCAATCGGCTGCGCGACGATGTTGCCGTCCTCATCAAGGAACTCGAGGTGGCCTGCGACAAGTTCGAGCTGTCCAAGCAGCGCCAGCTCGAGCGCGAAGCACGCACCGGCAAGAAGATTTCCGCCGAGGAGCTGCATCACACCGAAGGCACGCTGACCCTGAGCCGGCGGTAGCCGGAATTGCGTATCGGGCCCATCACGCTGGCCAGCCCGGTGGTGTTGGCCCCGATGGCCGGTGTGACGAACGTCGCATTCCGGACCCTGTGCCGCGAGCTTGAGCAGGCACGGGTCGGAACGGTCAGCGGACTCTACGTCTGCGAGATGGTGACGGCACGTGCCCTTGTTGAGCGGCATCCGGTCACCATGCACATGACGGCCTTCTCCGCCGACGAGTCACCGCGATCGCTGCAGCTGTACACCGTCGACCCCGCGACCACGTATGCCGCGGTGAAGATGGTCGCCGACGAAGGCCTGGCCGATCACGTCGACATGAATTTCGGCTGCCCGGTGCCCAAAGTCACCCGCCGTGGCGGTGGCGCGGCGCTGCCGTTCAAGCGACGGCTGTTCGGCCAGATCGTCGGGGCGGCCGTGCGCGCCACCGAAGGCACCGACATCCCGGTGACCGTCAAGTTCCGGATCGGGATCGACGACGCTCACCACACCCATCTCGACGCGGGCCGGATCGCGGAGGCCGAAGGCGCGGCCGCGGTCGCCTTGCACGCCCGCACCGCAGCCCAGCGGTATTCCGGAACCGCGGATTGGGAGCAGATCGCCCAGCTCAAGCAGCATGTGCGGACGATCCCGGTGCTCGGTAACGGCGACATCTTCGAAGCCAGCGACGCGCTGACCATGATGGCCGTCACCGGGTGCGACGGCGTCGTCATCGGCCGCGGCTGCCTGGGCCGGCCATGGCTGTTCGCCGAGCTCTCGGCCGCGTTCACCGGCAGCCCGCCGCCTGCCCCGCCCGATCTCGGCGAGGTCGCGAGCGTCATCCGCCGGCACGGCGAGCTGCTCGCCGCACATTTCGGCGAAGACAAGGGCATGCGTGACATGCGCAAGCACATCGCCTGGTACCTGCATGGCTTTCCCGCCGGATCCGAATTGCGACGGGCTCTGGCGCTGGTCAAAACCCGCGGCGAACTCGACGTGCTGCTGGACAAGCTCGACCCCACCGTGCCGTTCCCGACCGCGGCGGCAGGCCCGCGGGGACGCCAGGGATCAGCTGCCCGGGTGGCCCTGCCGGAGGGCTGGCTGGCCGATCGCGATGACTGCACGGTGCCGGCGGGGGCAGACATCATGCACTCGGGCGGCTGAACCCAGACCATCCCGACATCGCGTTCTCGGGGCTGTCTCAGTACGATGTGGAACTTGTTGCAATACGCGACGGTGGCCGAGCCAGCTGCCACCGTCGCTAGAACCACAACGCGACCGCACCGGTCGCTGGGATCTGCGGCGCTGGCACCGCCAGCGCTGCCCTGATGTACGCGACGAACACGCGGGCACCTCATCAGATTCGGAGGCCGGTAGGACATGAGTGACGGCGACTTTGGCGCCGATAAAGCCACTCCTGATGTCACTTCCGACCATCCGCGCACCCTGGGTGTCAACCGCGATGACGTAGGGCTTACCGGAACGGCGACGGGATCGCGCGGCACTGCGCCGTGGGAGCGATTCGGAGTGCACTCGCAACGAGTCGCCGTCGCCCATCGGTGGTCCCCCGCGCCGCCGATCGAGCCTGCCGCCGACGCCGAAGACAGCGAGCCGCGCGGCTGCCATACCGATGGCGGGCTCACGGTCGCCGAGCTGATCGCCAAGATGGGCGGCCCGACCGCGGTCCGGCCGAGCCGCCACCACGCGGTTCCTGACCCAGAGCCGCCAGACCCGGACGCCGACCAGCCCAGCGACGAGCAGGACGACGGATACGACGCCTACGAGCTGTCGGCCTCCCCGGTCTATGCCGTTACGGTGCCCGACGCGGAGGACGGCCACCGCGAGGCACCCATCGTGGCTGCCGCCGAGCAGACCACGGTGCTGCCGAAAACACCGGGCCGGACTCGACCGGCGCGAATCGTCGACGACCCCGCAGCTGACGAAATTCTCGAGCGCAAGCCGAAGCGCAGACGCAACGCGATGATGCTGGCCGGCCGCTTGATGGCCGCCGCGATCGCGGCCCTGGCGCTCGCACTGACCGGCGGGGCTTGGCAGTGGAGCGCGTCAAAGAACCACCGGCTCAACACGGTCAGCGCTCTGGACCCTCAGTCACGGGACATCGTGGACCCGAATGCGCAGTACGGCGACGAGGACTTTTTGATCGTCGGCATGGACTCCCGCGCCGGGGCGAACAGTGAAATGGGTGCCGGAGACACTGACGACGCCGGCGGCGCCCGCTCTGACACCGTCATGCTGGTCAACATCCCGGCGAACCGCAAACGCGTTGTGGCAGTGTCGTTTCCGCGCGACCTGGCGATCACCCCGTTCCAATGCGAAGCATGGAACCCCGACACCGGCGAGTACGGCCCCATTTACGACTCGGACACCAAGAAGTGGGGACCCAGATACGTCTACACCGAGACGAAGCTGAACTCGACGTTCTCCTTCGGCGGGCCCAAGTGTTTGGTGAAAGAAATCCAGAAGCTGTCCGGGCTGAGCATCAATCGCTTCATCGCGATCGACTTCGTCGGCTTCGCCAAGATGGTCGACGCGCTCGGCGGCGTCGAGGTGTGCAGCACCACCCCGCTGAAAGACCTTGAACTGGGCACGGTGCTGGCTCATTCCGGACGCCAACGGATCGACTCGAAAACCGCGCTGGACTACGTGCGCGCCCGCAACGTCACCACCGAGAACAACGGCGATTACGGACGCATCAAACGCCAGCAGCTGTTCCTGTCGTCGCTGCTGCGCTCGCTGATCTCCCAGGACACCTTCTTTTCGCTGAACAAGCTCAACAACGTCGTCAACACGTTCATCAAGAACAGCTACGTCGACAACGTCAAGACCAAGGACCTCGTCCAACTCGGCCAGTCGGTGCAGGGCATGTCCGCCGGCCACGTCTCGTTCGTGACCGTGCCGACCGGCATTACCGACGAAAACGGCGACGAGCCGCCGCGCACCTCCGACATGCGGGCGCTTTTCGATGCCATCATCAACGACGATCCGCTGCCGGGCGAAAACGACCTGAACGCGACGTCGAGCCCGCCGCCAAAGTCGCTCACCAGCAAGGCCCCACAGACGCAGACCAGCCCGTCGGTCGCGCCGCATGCCGAGCAGGTCCAGGCGTTGACGACAGCACCGCAGAACGTCACCGTGCAGGTGTCGAACGCGACCGCCAAGTCGGGCCTGGCCAGCACCGCCAGCACCGCGCTGAAACACCAGGGCTTCAAGGTCAAGACGCCGGACGACTACCCGGACTCACTGAAGTCCACCATGGTGTTGTTCTCGCGCGGTAACGAACAAGCCGCCGCCACGGTCGCGGCGACTCTAACGAACCCAAAGGTCGAGCGGGTCAACGGAATTGGAAAAGTGGTGCAGGTGGTGCTCGGCTCGGACTTCTCCTCGTTCGGCGCTCCACCCCCCAGCGGCTCGTCGGTCAACGTGCAGATCGAGCGCAATACCAGCAGCCCACCGACCAAGCTTCCGGGGGACTTGTCGGTGACGAACGCGGCCGACACCTCCTGTGAATAGCGGCTAACGCCCTCAAGTATTTGAACGAAAACCGGCATTCACCGCGAGTTCATACCCCACTTCATGCGGGTTCATGCCGGTCCCTGGATTAAGAACGTAGGCTTGGCAATATGCGTACCGCCTACCACGAGCAGCTTTCTGAGCTCTCCGAACAGCTCGGCGAGATGTGCGGGCTGGCGGGTGTCGCGATGGAACGAGCAACTCAGGCACTGTTACAGGCCGACCTGGTGGTGGCCGAGCAGGTCATCTCCGACCACGAAAAGATCGCGGAGCTCAGCACCCAGGCCGAGGAGAGCGCTTTCATATTGCTCGCCTTGCAGGCACCCGTCGCCGGCGACCTCCGGTCGATCGTGAGCGCGATCCAAATGGTCGCCGACATCGACCGGATGGGAGCGCTGGCCCTACACGTCGCCAAGATCGCCCGTCGGCGGCACCCACAGCACGCATTACCCGAAGAGGTCAACGGGTACTTTGCCGAGATGGGCAGGGTGGCTGTGGAATTGGGTAACAGCGCGCAAGAAGTGCTGCAGTCCCGCGACCCGGAAAAAGCCGCGCGCATCCGCGAAGAAGACGACGCGATGGACGACCTGCACCGTCACCTGTTCACCGTATTGATGGATCGGGAATGGAAGCACGGGGTGGCCTCAGCGGTCGACGTGACATTGCTAGGTCGGTTTTACGAGCGGTTCGCCGACCACGCCGTCGAGGTGGCGCGCCGGGTCATCTTCCAGGCGACCGGTCACTTCCCCGATGACGAGGCGGTAGCCCAGTCGGGCTAGCCGAAGCGGCCGGAGATGTAGTCTTCGGTGGCCTTCTGCGTCGGGTTGGAAAACATCTTCTCGGTGTCGTCGATCTCCACCAACCGGCCCGGCTTTCCGACAGCTTCCAGGTTGAAGAACGCGGTGTGGTCGCTGACCCGCGCCGCCTGCTGCATGTTATGCGTAACGATGACGATGGTGTATTGCTGTTTCAGCTCTGCGATCAGGTCCTCGATCGCCAGCGTCGAAATCGGGTCCAACGCCGAGCACGGCTCGTCCATCAGCAGCACATCGGGTTGCACGGCGATGGCCCGCGCGATGCATAGCCGTTGCTGCTGACCTCCGGACAACCCGGCGCCCGGCCGGTCCAATCGGTCCTTGACCTCGTCCCACAGGTTGGCGCCGCGCAGCGCGTGT
>JAFAID010000591.1 GCA_019236925.1 Mycobacterium sp.
TTAGGCAGATACGAGATGCCCAGGCCGCCACCGAGATCGACGGTGGAGATCTGCGCGGTCTTGTCGACCCCGAACTCGGTAACGACGTCGCGCAGTAGGCCGATCACCCGGTGGGCGGCAAGTTCGAAGCCGCCGACGTCGAAGATCTGCGATCCGATGTGACTGTGCAGGCCGACCAGGCGGAGGTGATCGCTGCCGAATACCCGGCGGACCGCGGCCATCGCGGCGCCGTTGGCCAGCGACAGCCCGAACTTCTGGTCTTCGTGGGCAGTGGAGATGAATTCGTGAGTGTGGGCCTCGACGCCGACCGTGACCCGGATCAGCACATCCTGGACGACACCGGCCTCACCGGCGACGGCATCGAGGCGCTCGATCTCGATCATCGAGTCGACCACGACATGACCGATGCCGGCCTTGACTGCCGCGGTCAGTTCGGCGACCGATTTGTTGTTGCCGTGCAGCGCGATCCGCTCGGGGGGGAAGTTCGCGTGCAGTGCGACGGCCAGTTCGCCTCCGGTGCAGACGTCCAGCGAGAGGCCTTCCTCGTCGATCCACCGTGCGATTTCGCTGCACAGGAAGGCCTTACCGGCATAGTGCACATTGGCGCCGCCGCCGAATGCGGCCACGATCTCCCGGCACCGGGTCCGGAAGTCGTCTTCGTCGACGACGAAAAGTGGCGTGCCATACTCCTGTGCCAGCCAGTTCAGTGCGACGCCGGCAATGCTGACCACCCCGTCGTCACCGCGGACCGCGTTGTGCGGCCAGACATTCGGTGCCAGTTCCAGCAGTTCTTGGGCCGTCGAGGGCCGCGGCGGAACGCCGGAGTGATGGAACTCTTCGGCGTGCCGCGGGCCGGCTGGATGGGCGTTCACATCCGCTCCGGAGCACGGACGCCCAGGATGGCCAACCCATTGGCGATGACCTGACGGGTCGCCTGGCACAGTGCCAGACGCGCGGTGTGCAGTTCGTTGGGCTCTTCGTCGCCCTGCGGCAACACCCGGCACGAGTCGTAGAACCGGTGGTAGTCGCCGGCGAGGTCTTCCAAGTAGCGGCACACCCGGTGCGGTTCGCGGAGCGACGCCGCGCTTTTCAGCACCCGGGGGAACTCGCCGAGATTACGGACCAGCGTGCCCTCTTTGTCATGGGTGAGCAGCTCGAGGTGGCCGGTGTCGGGGATCAGGCCGAGCTCGGCGGCGTTGCGGGCCAGCGCGGAGAGCCGGGCATGCGCGTATTGCACATAGTAGACCGGGTTTTCGTTGGACGCCGACGACCACAGCGCCAGGTCGATGTCGATTGGGGTGTCCACCGACGAGCGGATCAGGCTGTAGCGCGCGGCGTCGACGCCGATCGCCTCGACCAGGTCGTCGAGCGTGATCACGGTGCCGGCGCGCTTGCTCATCTTCACCGGCTGGCCGTCACGGACCAGGTTGACCATCTGGCCGATGAGCACCTCGACGGTGGCCGGGTCGTCACCGAACGCCGCCGCGGTGGCCTTCAGCCGGGAGATGTAGCCGTGGTGGTCGGCGCCGAGCATGTAGATGCAGAGGTCGAAGCCGCGTTGCCGCTTGTCCAAGTAGTAGGCGAGGTCGCCGGCGATGTAGGCGGGTTTTCCGTCGCTCTTGATCACGACGCGGTCTTTGTCGTCACCAAAAGCGCTGGTGCGCAACCAGGTTGCGCCGTCCTTCTTGTAGATGTTGCCGTTCTCGCGCAGCCGGGCGATCGCCTGCTCGACGCGACCGCTGCTGTGCATCGACTCTTCGTGGGTGTAGACGTCGAAATCGGTCCCGAACTCGTGCAGCGATTCCTTGATGTGCGTGAACATCAAATCGACACCGATGCGCCGGAAGGTCTCGTGCTGCTCGGCGTCGGGCTGGCTCAGCGCGTCGGGCGCCTGCTTCAAGACTTGCGCGGCGATGTCGGCGATGTAGCTGCCCGCGTAGCCGTCTTCCGGAGTGGGCTCGCCTTTGGCCGCGGCAATCAGTGAGTTGGTGAACCGGTCGATTTGGGCGCCGTGGTCGTTGAAGTAGTACTCGCGTACCACGTCGGCGCCCTGTGTGGTCAGCAACCGGCCCAATGCGTCGCCGACGGCGGCCCAGCGGGTGCCGCCGATGTGGATCGGCCCGGTCGGATTGGCCGAGACGAACTCCAGGTTGATCTTGTGTCTGGCCTGGGCGTCGGAGTTGCCGTAGGTGTGGCCGGCGTCGATGACGTTGTTGATGATGAGGCCCTGCGCCGACGCGTCCAGGCGCAGGTTGATAAAGCCCGGCCCGGCGACCTCCGCCGAAGCGATGCCGTGGGCCTTGGTCAGCGCCTCGGCAAGCCATCCGGCCAGCTCGCGCGGATTGACACCGACCTTCTTCCCGAGCTGCAACGCCAGGTTGCTGGCGTAATCGCCGTGCTCAGGGTTGCGCGGCCGCTCGACGGTGACCGTCGGCGGCAGCGCGGCGGTGTCGAGCGCATGCTCGGCCAGCACCGCGGTCGCGGTGGCCTTGAGCAGCTCGGCCAGGTCGGCGGGGTTCACGCAGGCCATCCTATTGGCTGAGGTGCTTAGGCCTCGAATCCATTCCGGTGCTCAGCCGGCCGCCGTGATGCGTTAGTCTGTCGTGGCCCGTTGGCGCAGCATCTCTCGCGTGCGCCCCCGTAGCTCAGGGGATAGAGCGTCTGCCTCCGGAGCAGAAGGCCGCAGGTTCGAATCCTGCCGGGGGCACAGTCAGAAACAACCTCTCACCTGCTTCTATGCGGTTCCGTCTATGCGATGTCATCGTCTTATCCGTCCTGAGTCACGACAATGTCACAACTGCGCCATGACCAGCCTCTGTCGCCGTAGTCGTGGCCGGCGGGGCAGCACGTCGGGCACGACAACCCAGCCGCGATCGGTGTGGGCGAGGTCGCCGACGAAGTTGTTCGGGAACTCGTCGCGACGCGGCTCGGCCACCGCCTCGTTATAAGCCGAACCATCGACATGCGGTCCGCGGCGCCCGTAGCGTTTCGGCTTATGTCGCAGCCACCGCCAGCCCCGGGTTGGTATCCAGATCCATCAGGCACAGGAAGCCGTTATTGGGACGGCAAAGGTTGGGGTCCGGCTGCGCCTCCATCCGCTCCAACACCAGCACCAGCGCGACCAAAGAAGCGGGTAGCCACACTGCTGATCGTGGTGGCGGTCCTCGCGGTCTTGTTCATCATCGGCAAGATTGGCTACAACAGCGGTTCGACTTCCCGATCGTCGTCAACCACCACTATGGGAGCGATGCCGCCTCCACCACCCGCCGCCGGCGGCACCGCACCGTCCGCTACAACTAGCGCACCACCGCCTCTTGCTGGCATCGGGCAGGAAGTTCGCGACGGCAACTTCGGGTTTGTTGTGACGTCCGTCGACCTGTCAAAAACCGCCGGCGACCCCGGCAATCAGTTCGAAATCGTACCTGCACAAGGCGAATTCGTTAACGTGCACCTCACCGTGAGCAACGTCGGTGATCGGTCGCAGAGCTTCTTCGCGTCAAACCAGACGCTGCAAATCGGCGCCAATCAGTTCAGCTCCAATAACGCGGCCACAATGTGGACGCAGTCAATGAAAGTAGAAATCAACCCAGGAAACAGCATTCAGGCCGTGGTGTCGTTTGACGTGCCGCCGGGCAGCTCCAACGACGGGGTGCTCACGGTGCACGGCTCGCCCTTCTCAGGCGGCGCGAAGATCAGTTTGCGGCAGCCCGGGCGATAGTGGGTAAGTTCCGGTTTCACCTAAAGGCGCCGAACGGCGAGATCATTGCCGCCAGCCAAGGTTACGAGTCGGAGTCAGCCACCTTGACCGCAGCTGCCAGGCGGCGCCGGTAGCGGCCCAACCGGTTGCGGTTGCGGCAGTAGACCGGCGAAAGGACCTGGCGGTGGAGCGGGCTTGACGCACTGCACCACCACGAAGTTGCTCGTCCCCGGCGCGCCGCGCTGCATGGCGTGCCAATACGAACCATCCTCGTAAGGCACGCCGTCGCAAGTGGCTTCGGGTGACGGCGTCGCGCCGCCCGGGCAGTAGTTGGCACCAACGTCGGGCTTGTGCGGATCGGAGTCGGTGTGGCCTGCTGGCACGGCCAGCATGGCGGTGGCGAACAGGGCGGCGGTCATCACGTGCTTCACGGTCGGCATTCTGCTACGGATCCTCTGCTGTTTGGTGAATCCAGTTGTCACGCGGCGCAACGATCCCCCGTACTTCAGCGTTCGTTTTCGGGAACCTGAACGATCCCATACACATTTATCAGGTCGGCGAAGCGGACGGCGCCAAATGCCGTCACTCGCCGTCGCACTGGCAACGCTTTGGCATCACTGCCGACGACACCGCAAGGGCTAGGCAGGAAGGAAGAGCGCCAGCAGGCAGAATTGGAAAGTATGTCGACACCGCCGGGCCGAATCCTCCGCATGCGGGCGGTTGACCTCACCAACCGCATCCCCGGCTACTTCGTCCGCGAGTACGGCGAAGGCGATGATGCCTGGAAGAAGGTCAAAACAAGGGTTATCTGCGAGTCGCACCCCCACGAAGGCAGTCTGCTGCCCGAGGTGTGCACCGTGAAGTTCACCGACGGAACAGAGCGTTACTTCAACCCCGACGACCAAGTCGAAATCAGATCCTGACGACGGGCCGATGACCGAAACCACGTCTATCCCCATGTCGAGGCCACCGCTATCGCAACCTTCGCGGCTACTCAATTTTGTCGTGCTTTTCGTTGCTGCTGGCTTCGCCAGGATTGGCAGTCGGATGACTGATGTGAATTTGCCGGGGCTACAAGCTGCCCAGGTCGTCGGGGACGTCGACGGCATGTGCCCGCAGCGCCTCGAGGGGCACTACATCGAGGGTGCGTTCGTGGGTTGACGCGAGCACTACCGGGGCGGCGCAGCCATCGCGGTAGGCCAGCAGCCAGTTGCCGGCGGTGACGCACCAGCGGTCCCCGGGTACCAGGCCGGGAAACCGGAGTTGCGGCCGCGGCGTTGACAGGTCGTTTCCTATCGCACGTTGATGCTCGAGGAATTCGGCGGTCACCACGGCACAAATCGTGTGCAGGCCCAAATCCTCCGGGCCGGTCAAGCAGCAGCCGTCGCGGTAGAAGCCGGTAAGTGGGTCGGTGCCGCAGGATTCCAGCGGGCCGCCCAACACGTTGCGATCAGACATTGGCCACCAATCTAGATCGCGCCGAATAGATCGGCCACGCGTCGAAGTTGACCGAGGTCGGAACTGGTTGGGATGAGCTGGATTTCGTCGGTGCCGACCGCTTCGAAGTCGCGCAGCACCGCAGCCAGTTCCTCGTCGCTGCCGGCAAACCCGGTGCTCGGTGCCATCGCGTCGATGTACTCGGCCGGTATCCAATTCATGTAGCGCCGCAGATGCCGGTGCACCTGCGATCGGGCTTCGTCGAGCGGACCGAGCGCGAACCAGAACGATGTGATCAGGTGGGGTTTGGGCTTGCCGGCCTCGGCCCAGGCCGCACGCGCCACGTCGAACAGCTCGTTCTGCTTGGCGACGTCGAGGTCCAGCGTGGTCCCGGCCAGGCCGTCGGCCCAAGCCGCAGCGCTGCGGAGGGTCTTCGGCCCGATGGTTCCGATCAGCAGCGGCGGCCCGCCCGCCCGGACCGGCGCCGGCCCGACCGGCAGCACCGACTGGCTGATCTTCTCCCCCGCCCATACTCGCTTCATGACCGCCACGCGCTCGGCCATGCCACGCATGGTCTGCGTTGCCGGATCCGCGCCCACCGCCTGATAGTCCTCCACCCGACCGCCGACACCAATGCCCACGCTCAGCCGCCCGCCGCACAGCATGTCCCCCGTCGCCAGCGCCTTGGCCAGCATGACCGGGTCGTGCAGTTGAGGCACGATGACCGTCGTCACCAGCCGGACCCGATCGGTCCAGGCGGCCAGCGCGCCCATCAGTGTCAAGGTTTCCGGGTTGTCGAAGGCGATGCGCTCGCCCCAACACAACGACGCGAACGGGCCGGCGTCGATCGCGCGGGCCCAGTCCCGCAGCACGGCCGCATCCAAGTCCGGTTCCATGACCGGCATGGTCATCGATATCTGCACGACGGCGATTCTGGCATGCGAACCGGTCGATGCCCGCGGGTCACCGACGTGGCAGCATGTCAGGGATGGGCATTGTCGCCAATTCCATCGCGCATGTGCGGCTCACCGTCTGCGACATCGAGCGTTCCCGGCAGTTCTACGAGAGCGTCTTCAATTGGCCCGTTCTGCTCGAGATTCCGGAGAACGCCGACGAGAAGATGCGCAGGCAGCTGGGGTTCCTGTTCGGTGGGGTCATCTACGACATGGGCGGCGCGCTGATCGGGCTGCGGCCGGTCGCCGTCGACCGCTTCCACGAGGACCGCGCGGGGCTGGACCACATCGCGTTCAGGGCCGCCAGTAAGGCCGAATTAGACGCTGCGGCATTGCATCTCGACGATCTGGGCATCGACCACGAGCCGGTCAAGGACATCGGCCCGTCGTACATCCTGGAGTTCCGCGACCCGGACAACATCGCCCTGGAGCTCACGGCGCCAAAGTAGCGCCGTCGGCATTGTGGCCGGCCGCCTCGAGTCGTGGTTGACTGGAAAGACAATGCCTATCGCTTTCAACCACACCATTGTTGCCGCCCGCGACAAGCGGCAGTCCGCGGAGTTTCTCGCCGAGTTGTTCGGGTTGCCGAATCCGGAGCCGTTCGGCCACTTCCTGACCGTCACACTCGAGCACGGCGCGAGCCTGGACTACGTCGATGTGTCCGACGGTGAGGAGATCCGGCCGCAGCACTATGCGTTCTTGGTCTCCGAGGACGACTTCGACGCGATCTACGGCAAGATCCAATCGCGCGGACTGGAGCACTGGGCCGACCCGGGCCGCCAACGACCCGGCGAAATCAACACCAGAGACAACGGCCGCGGGGTGTACTTCCCCGATCCGTCCGGGCACTTTCTGGAGATTCTCACCCGGCCCTACGGCTCAGGCAGCTAGCACTGCTGCACGGGCCGCATCGTCGCCGGCCTACCCCGCGGTGCGCGGGCCGTGGCGCATGCTTTCCTGGTCGCGATAGTCGTCGGCCAACCGACCGACGTGGTTCGGCAGGGCACCGGCCGCGACGTCGGCCAGCGTCGTTGCCTCGAGCACCGAGCGCATGCTGGCCCGCAGCGCCCGCCAGACGTCGGTCAGCGCCGCGGTCGGACCGGAATACGGCAGATCGCCCAGCCCCACATCACGAACGCTGGCCAGCGGCCCGTCAATGGAGCGCAACACGTCGGCGATGCTGATTTCGGAACCAGGACGCGCTAGTTCATACCCACCGTCGCGACCGCGGTGGCTGCGCACCAAACGGTCAGTGCGCAGGTCGGACAAGATGTCGACCAGGAACTGCGGCGGGATGCCCTGGGCGCGCGCCAGGTCTTCAGTCTTGACCCGCACGCCGCCATCGACGGTGGCCAGCTGGACCATTGCCCGTACGGCATACTCCGCCTTGGCCGACATGCGCATGGACACGATCCTCCCACCGCCAGCTTAAGGGCCGGCGCTGCTCAACCGGTCACCGCCAGTACCGCGTCGGCGTATTCGGGTCGGCACACCACCAGGTCGGGCAGCAGCGGGTCGGGCCGGTTGTACGCCAGCGGCGAACCATCCAGACGCGAGGTGTGCAAACCGGCCGCGCGGGCTACCGCAACCGGTGCCGCAGAATCCCATTCGTACTGTCCGCCGCCGTGCACGTACACGTCGGCCAGACCCTGAACCACCGCGGCGACCTTCGCGCCGGCCGATCCCATCTCGACGAGTGTCCCGTTCAGCTGGTCACGAACCTGCAGGGCGATCGCCGGTGGGCGGGTGCGCGAGACAATGATCCGAGGCGACCCCGCGTATGCCGGCGGGGGCGCCGGGTCGGGCGTGGCCAACGTGATGCCTTGTGCGGGCAGGGCAACCGCGCCTGCGACGAGATCACCGGATTGCCACAGCGCTACGTGGACGGCCCAGTCCTGACGGCCGAGTTCGGAGAACTCCCGGGTGCCGTCCAATGGGTCGACGATCCATACCCGCTCCGAGCGCAGCCGCACCGGGTTATCGGCGCCTTCTTCGGAGAGCACCGCATCGGTCGGACGTTCGCGTTCCAGCGCCTCCATTAAGTAATCATGGGATCGCTTGTCCCCCGCCGCTTTTCGTTCGGCTTGGGTCGCATCGGCCAGCTCGTCGCGCACCTTGAGCAGTAACCGGCCCGCTTCGGTGGCCAGCCGCGCCGCCACCTCGTGGTCGCTCTGATCGCTCAACGTCCAGACTCGATCAGATCGATGACTAGCGTCGCCATCTCATCGAGGCTGCGATCCGGAGTAAGCCGTAGGTCAGGATTCTTCGGCCGCTGGTAGGGGCTGTCGATGCCGGTGAAATGGGTGATCTCACCCGCACGCGCCTTGGCGTAGAGCCCCTTTGGGTCGCGGCGCTCGCAATCCTCGAGCGGAGTGTCGCAGAACACCTCGACAAAGTCGAGCCCGGCCTCGGCATGTACTCGGCGGGCCAGTTCACGATGCTCGTCCAGTGGGCTGATCGCCGGTACCAGCACGGTGTGTCCGGAATCCGCGATCAGCGCCGCGACGTGTGCCAGCCGGCGTAGGTTCTCCGCCCGATCGGCCATGCTGAAGCCCAGGTCGGCGTTCAAACCGTGCCGCAAGTTGTCGCCGTCGAGAACATAAGCGGGGACGCCTTTTTCGAGCAGCTTCTGTTCGACCAGCATGGCCACCGACGACTTGCCCGAACCCGACAGCCCGGTGAACCACAGGGTGCGGCCCCGCGACATCCGGTCCTCGGCGGTCACCAACGACTTGTGCCGCACCGTGTTGGGGCTCGATGAGCGGGCCGAGACTTCCCGCAGCACCATGCCCGCGGCCACGGTCCCGTTGGTGTTGAGGTCGATCAGAATAAACGACCCGGTGCTGGTGTTTCGGGTGTATTCGTCGAGCAGCAGCGGCACCTGGGTGCGAAGCGACACACGACCAAGTTCGTTGAGTTTCAAGGTCGTTGCGGTCTTGTCGCGGTGCAGCGTGTTGACATCGAGCCGGTAGTCCAGTGCGTCGATCCGCACCCGTGTAGTTCGGGTGGTGTGCTTGATCAGGTAATCGCGCCCCGGTTCCAGCACCGAGTCGTCCGCCATCCAGCACACGGTCGCATCAAATTCCTGGGTGACCCTCGGCGCATTGGTGGGCCGGGCGATCATGTCGCCGCGCGAGATGTCGATGTCGTCGGCCAGGCTCACCGAAACAGCCATCGGCGGAAACGCTTCCGACACCGGTCCGGTAGGCCCGTCGATCGCGGTGATCCGGCTGGGCTTACCGGTCGGCAGCACCACCACGTCGTCGCCCGGACGCATCACACCGCTGGCCACGGTGCCGGCGTAACTGCGGTGGTCCGCATGTTCGCGGGTCTGCGGCCGGATCACGTACTGGACCGGGAACCGAACATCGACGAGGTTACGGTCAGCGCCGATGTATACCTCTTCGAGATGCGACAGCAGCGCCAGTCCGTCGTACCACGGTGTGTTGTCCGACTTGGTCACCACGTTGTCGCCATGTAGCGCCGACATCGGGATGGTGAGCACGTCTTGCACGTCGAGGCGGGTGGCGAAGGCGTAAAACTCGTCGCGGATGGCCTCGAAAGCGTCTTTGTCCCAATCGATCAGGTCCATCTTGTTGACCCCGAGCACAATGTGCTCGATGCCCAGCAGCGACGCCAGGAACGTATGCCGACGTGACTGCTCGAGCAGACCGTGGCGGGCGTCGACGAGCACGATGGCAAGTTGGGCAGTCGATGCCCCGGTCACCATGTTGCGGGTGTACTGGATGTGGCCGGGGGTGTCGGCGATGATGAATTTGCGCTTGGGAGTAGCGAAGTAACGGTAGGCGACATCGATCGTGATGCCCTGCTCGCGTTCCGCGCGCAGCCCGTCGGTGACCAGCGCCAGGTCGGTGTAGTCGTGGCCGCGTTCCTTCGAGGTGGCCTCTACCGAGGCCCACTGGTCTTCCATGACGGCCTTGGAGTCATACAGCAGCCGCCCGATCAGGGTGGACTTGCCGTCGTCGACTGAGCCGGCCGTCGCGATGCGCAGCAATGTCGTTGATGCACCCATCAGAAGTACCCCTGCCGTTTGCGGTCTTCCATTCCGGCCTCGGAAATCCGGTCGTCTGCTCTGGTGGCGCCACGTTCGGTCAGCCGTGACACCGCTGTCTCGGCGATGACGTCCGCGACGGTGGCGGCGGTCGACTCCACGCAGCCGGTGCAGGTGACGTCGCCGACGGTGCGGAACCGCACGGTCGCCTCGAACACCTTCTCGTCGGCGCGCGGCTGCATGTGACGATCGACCGCCAGCAGCATCCCGTCGCGCTCGAACACCTTGCGGCGATGCGCATAGTAGATCGACGGCAACTTGACCTTCTCGGCGCCGATGTAGGCCCAGATGTCGAACTCGGTCCAGTTGGACAGCGGGAAGACCCGGATGTGCTCACCCTTGTGGTGTCGCCCGTTGTAGAGGTTCCACAGCTCCGGGCGCTGCGCCTTGGGGTCCCATTGGCCGAACTCGTCGCGGAAACTGAACACCCGCTCCTTGGCGCGGGCCTTCTCCTCGTCACGCCGGGCACCGCCGAACGCGGCATCGAACTTGTTTTCGCGGATCGCGCGCAGCAGCGTCACCGTCTGGATCGGGTTGCGCGACGGGATGGTCTCTACGACCCGGCCCGCGTCGATGTCGTCTTGCACCGACGCCACCACCAACCGCACCGCCGTCTCGGCGACCAGCTCGTCGCGGGCGGCGATCACCTCGTCGAAGTTGTGACCGGTGTCGACGTGCATCACCGGGAATGGCAACCGGCCGGGGCGGAACGCCTTCATGGCTAAATGCAGCATCACGATCGAGTCCTTGCCGCCGGAGAACAACAGGACCGGACGCTCGAACTCCGCCGCCACTTCACGAATGATGTGGATGGCCTCGGCCTCCAGCGAGCGCAGATGGCTTAACTCGTACTGCCCCGCCGCTGGGCTAGTCGCCACTTGACTGGTCATCAACCCCCCTATTCCCGGTAAAGTTGATATAATTGGTCATCTTTATTGGTATTACCGTGTATCAAACCAGCGCGACGGGCCGCTGTCAATGAATTCGCTCGGTTAGATCCTGCCGAGGAGGGCGGCGCGTCAGCAGCTTCGGTACAACCGCCCGTCGGCGCCTCGTCATCAACAGCCACACCAGCACCGTCAGATTGGGCGGGACACTCTTCTCAGAAGTGATATCACCCGCGATGTCGAAGTGAGCTTCATATCCCTTCCGGGGGACGCCTCGCGGGCGTGAAAATGGGGTCGGGTCGCCTGTCGACGCCGATCCCTTCTTGGGTCGGATGAGCCCGTGAGTGAGCTTGGCGCCGGGGCCCGACCTGGAAGGGTCACGCACTGTTG
>JAFAID010000078.1 GCA_019236925.1 Mycobacterium sp.
TCGAGTTGGTTGATGGCGCGGGTTTTGGCTCGCTCGGGTTGCAGTCGGTTGAAGTAGTCGGCGCCGGGGTCGTCGTAGAGGCAGCCGTTGGTTCCCATGTGCCAGATGGCGATCAGCATTGAGTGCTGGACTGCGACGTTGGCCTTCCGTGGTCCGCGGCGTGTGGCGATCCGACGGTAGCGGGCACCGAGGTGGGTAGTTGGATTTTGAGCACATGCCATGGCGGCGGCGCCGAGTGCACCTTGTAGGTAGGGGTTGCCAGGGCGGTGTGTGGCTGGACTTGATTTTACCGGCGGACTCGTTGTTGCCCGGGGTGGTTCCGGCCCACGATGCGAGCTGAGCTGCGGTGGGAAAGCGGGTCATGTCGGCACCGGTTTCGGCGATGATGACGTCGGCGGTCAGGGTGCTGATGCCCGGGATGGTGCAGATCAGGTCGCGAAACCAATGAAAGGGCTTGATCGTCGCCTCGATCCGTGTGGTGATCTCATCGATGGCTGCGGTGTGCTGATCGATCAGGTCCAGGTGAACGCGGGCCAAGAACGCGTGATGTTCGGTGAACCGGCCGGTCAGCGCCTCGGTCAATGCGGGGATCTTGGCGCGCAGTCGGCGTTTGGCTAGATCGGCCAGTGCGGCGGGGTCGCGGTTGCCGGCGATTAATGACTCCAGCATGGCGCGTCCGGACACCCCGAGGATGTCAGAAGCCACCGCCGACAGTTTGATCCCGGCGTCTTCGAGCAGCTTTTCTAGCCGTTGTACCTCGCGCGAGCGTTCCCGGGTGATCGTGGTGCGCACCCGGGTCAGATCACGAAGCTGGCGGATCGGCTCGGGGGGCACGAACGAGCCGCGCACCAGACCGTGCGCGCCAAGTTGGGCCAGCCAGGTCGCGTCGGCGACGTCGGTCTTGCGACCCGGGAGATTTTTCACATGCCGCGCATTGACGAGCAGCACATCAAATCCCGCATCCTCCAATAGGTAGTAGAACGGCTTCCAGTAGTCGCCGGTGGCTTCCATCACCGAACAGGTGATCCGCTCGGCGATCAGATGCTCACGTAGCGCCAGGATTTGGCTGGTCATCGCACCCCAGGTCGTGACCGTCTCTACGGTCTTGCGCCGCCCTGCGCCAGCGACGCGCACGCATACCTTGGCGTCCTTTTTCGAGATATCCAGCCCGGCACAGCGGGCATGCACGACTTCCATGGTCTCGTCTGTCCCTTCCACGCGAACACACTGCGGTGTCCGTCGTGGGGAGGGCAGGGAAATTCAAAAATCTGACGCTCGGGCTCGATGGCACCAATCCACGGTTCCCGTGGAAGCCCTCCACCACCATGCTGACCTACAGGCTCACCGGCACCACTGAGGCAATCGGGGTCCACCACGACGAACCACACCAGTGTCCGCCTCCACCGGCAACAACAACAGCGGCGACCAGCGCCAATCTTCGCCCACCATGGTGCGCCCCGGAAGACGGCGCCGCGCTGCTGACCTGCAATGACAATGGTGGGCGCGGACGGTATCGAACCGCCGACCGCTGGTGTGTAAAACCAGAGCTCTACCACTGAGCTACGCGCCCGTGCCGCGCAAAGATACCGCCCAGACCAGGCGGAGCCCAAAACGCTGAGCACCGTTCAGCGCTTGAGTGTCGCCAGCGCGTCGGTCCAAAGTCGCTGATCGCGGACTTCACCGGGTTGCTTCATCTCGGCGAACCGAATCGTTCCGGATCGATCGACGACGAACGTGCCGCGGTTGGAGTAACCGGCATCGTCGTTGAACACGCCATAGGCTTGGCTGACTGCGCCGTGCGGCCAGAAGTCCGAGAGCACCGGGAACAGGAAGCCGCTCTCGGTGGCCCACACTTTATGGGTGGGCGGCGGCCCCACCGAAATGGCCAGCGTCGCTCTGTCGTCGTTCTCGAAGTCGGGCAGATGGTCACGCAACTCGCCAAGCTCGCCTTGACAGATGCCGGTGAAGGCCAGCGGAAAGAACACCAGCAGCACGTTTTTGGCGCCGCGGTAATCGCTCAGGGTGACCGGCTGTCGGTTCTGATCGCGCAGCGTGAAATCCGGTGCGGTGGAACCGACCGTCAGCATCACCGGCGGCCGGCTCGCGACTTCGGCTGCACCAGCCGGCTGGCGCTCCAGTCCCCCAGGTTGACCGACGACGTCGGCATCAGTCCCGCCGTTGGTGCTGACTCTGCGATCTCGGCGGGTAGCACGTGGCCCGGCCGCCCGGTCTTGGGCGTGAGCACCCAGATCACACCGTCGTCGGCCAGCGGCGCGATCGCATCCATCAAGGTGTCCACCAGGTCGCCGTCGCCGTCCCGCCACCACAGCAACACGACGTCAATGACTTCGTCGGTGTCTTCGTCGAGCAACTCACCGCCACACGCATCCTCCACGTCGGCACGGATCTCGTCGTCGGTGTCCTCGTCCCAACCCCACTCTTGGATAACTTGCCCTCGTTGGATGCCCAGCTTGCGGGCATAGCTCGGGGCGTCATCCGCCGCCACCACCGTGCGATCCTCTCTTTCAGCTGCCAGCCGGTCAGTTTCAAGCCACTCGAGCGTCAGCGCTCCGCGCGATGGCACCTATCTTATTGCACGCAGCCTTGCACATCCGGCGACTCATAGGGACGCCCTGCACTGCTTGACCGCTTCGGTCTTGGTGTCGTTGAACTGGTTGACGCGCTGATTGAACTCCGCCATCGCCCCGTGCGCGCGGATGGCGTTCGCCAGGTCACGTGCCGCGTCGGCATAGGCATTGAGCGCCTGGTGCAGATCCTGCGACAGCGGCCCACCGCTGTTGCCTTCGACCAGTTCGGCGCTGTGGTTGAGGGTATCGACGGCCGGGCCTTCGCTGGGCGTGGTGTCGCGGCCCTGGTTGTACGCGGCGACAAAGTCATTCACCTTGTCGACGGCGTCTTTACTGGTGGCGGCAAACGACTCACACGCGCGGACCACCGCCTGCGTCGTCAGTGACTGCTGACGACGCGTCTCCTGGAGACTTGACGTCGCGGCCGACGCCGAAACCGACGCCGATACCGACGCCCGGTAGGCCGGGGCTATTGCGGTGTCGGCGGTCGGCGAGCCATCCGTGACGCTGGTACACCCGACGATCGCCAACAGGATCGCCGCCGCGCAGCCGATGGCACGCGCGCCGATCCGCAGCCGCCGCGAGGCCGGCGTGGCCGACGCGCGTTGTCCAGATTCGGGCTGTACGCCGCGACGCCCTCCGATCAGCACAGCTCATGACGTTACCGGGTCGCGGCTTGGGCCAGCTTCGACGGGGACTACGCGGCGCGGTCGAAGGTGCGGCACGATAGGAAGGAGACGAACCGTCAAACGAGGAGTAGCGAGTTGACTACCGAGTTCGTCCGCCACGATCTGGCGGAAAGCACAACCGGCGCAAGCGAACCCGATCGGGTGCGAGTAATCCGCGAAGGTGTGGCGTCCTACCTGCCCGACATTGACCCGGAGGAGACGGCCGAATGGCTGGAGTCCTTCGACGAACTGCTGGAGCGCTCAGGGCCATCGCGTGCGCGCTACCTGATGTTGCGCCTGCTGGAACGCGCCAGCGAACAGCGAGTCGCGATCCCGGCACTGACGTCGACCGACTACGTCAACACCATCCCGACCGAGATGGAGCCGTGGTTCCCCGGCGACGAGGATGTCGAACGCCGCTACCGAGCGTGGATCAGATGGAACGCCGCCATCATGGTGCACCGCGCCCAGCGTCCGGGAGTCGGTGTGGGGGGCCACATTTCGACCTACGCCTCGTCAGCAGCGCTCTACGAAGTCGGGTTCAATCACTTCTTCCGCGGGAAATCGCATCCGGGTGGCGGCGACCATGTCTTCATCCAGGGCCACGCCTCGCCCGGCATCTACGCGCGCGCTTTCCTGGAAGGCCGGCTGACCGCCGACCAGCTGGACGGGTTCCGTCAGGAGCACAGCCATCCCGGCGGCGGCTTGCCGTCCTACCCGCACCCGCGGCTGATGCCCGACTTCTGGGAGTTCCCGACGGTGTCGATGGGCCTTGGCCCGATGAATGCGATCTATCAGGCCCGGTTCAACCACTATCTGCATGACCGCGGCATCAAGGACACCTCCGACCAGCACGTCTGGGCGTTCCTCGGCGACGGCGAGATGGACGAGCCGGAAAGCCGCGGTCTGGCTCACGTCGCCGCGTTGGAGGCGTTGGACAACTTGACCTTCGTCGTGAACTGCAACCTGCAACGCCTCGACGGCCCGGTACGCGGTAACGGCAAGATCATCCAGGAGCTGGAGTCGTTCTTCCGCGGCGCCGGCTGGAACGTCATCAAGGTGGTCTGGGGACGCGAGTGGGATGCGTTGCTCCACGCCGACCGCGACGGCGCATTGGTGAACCTGATGAACACCACCCCGGACGGCGACTACCAGACCTACAAGGCGAACGACGGCGCCTATGTGCGGGACCACTTCTTCGGACGCGACCCGCGCACCAAGGCACTCGTCGAGCACATGACCGATTCTGAGATCTGGAACCTCAAGCGCGGTGGCCATGACTACCGCAAGGTCTACGCTGCCTACCGGGCCGCCGTCGACCACAGAGGACAGCCGACGGTGATCCTGGCCAAGACCATCAAGGGCTACTCGCTGGGCGCCCACTTCCAGGGCCGCAACGCGACGCATCAGATGAAAAAGCTTGCGCTACAGGATCTCAAGGACTTCCGCGACGCCATCCGGATCCCGATCAGCGACGCCCAGCTGGAGGAGGATCCCTATCTGCCCCCCTACTACCACCCCGGCCCCGAGGCCCCGGAGATCCGCTACCTGCTCGACCGGCGCCGCGCGCTGGGCGGTTTCTTGCCCGAGCGGCGCACTAAGTCCAAGGCGCTGAGCATGCCGGGCCGCGATACCTACAAGGCACTTAAGCAGGGGTCAGGTCACCAGGAGGTGGCGACCACCATGGCAACGGTCCGCACCTTCAAGGAGGTGCTGCGGGACAAGGAGGTTGGCCCCCGAATTGTGCCGATCATCCCCGACGAGGCGCGCACGTTCGGGATGGACTCGTGGTTCCCGTCGTTGAAGATCTACAACCGCCTTGGCCAGCTGTACACCGCCGTCGACGCCGATTTGATGCTGGCGTACAAGGAAAGCGAAGTCGGGCAGATCCTGCACGAGGGCATCAACGAGGCCGGGTCGGTGGGCTCGTTCATCGCGGCCGGCACGTCGTATGCCACCCACAACGAGCCGATGATCCCGATCTACATCTTCTATTCGATGTTCGGGTTCCAGCGCACCGGCGATAGCTTGTGGGCCGCGGCCGACCAGATGACGCGTGGGTTCCTGCTCGGGGCGACCGCGGGGCGCACCACGCTGACCGGCGAGGGCCTGCAGCACGCCGATGGCCATTCGCTACTGCTGGCGGCCACCAATCCGGCGGTGGTCGCTTACGACCCGGCCTTCGCCTACGAGATCGCCTACATCATCGAAAGCGGGCTGGCCCGCATGTTCGGGAAGGAGAACGCCGAAAATGTCATGTTCTACCTCACCGTCTACAACGAGCCGTATGTGCAACCGGCCGAGCCGGAGAACTTCGACCCCGAAGGCGTGCTGCGGGGCATTTACCGGTATCAGGCGGCCAAGGAAAGCCGCGCCAACACCGCCCACATCCTGGCTTCCGGGGTGGCGATGCCCTCAGCGCTGCACGCCGCCGAGATGCTGGCCGCCGAATGGGATGTCGCCGCCGATGTGTGGTCGGTGACCAGCTGGGGTGAGCTGAACCGCGACGGCATCGCGGTCGAGAAGGAGAAGCTGCGCCACTCGGACCGTCCGGCGGGTCAGGCTTACGTCACGCGGGCGCTGTCCGGATGCTCGGGCCCGATCGTCGCGGTGTCGGACTGGATGCGGGCGGTACCCGAACAGATCCGGCCCTGGGTCCCGGGCAGCTACGTCACGCTGGGCACCGACGGCTTCGGGTTCTCCGACACCCGCCCGGCTGCGCGCCGCTACTTCAACACCGACGCCGAATCTCAGGTGGTCGCGGTGCTGGAAGCGCTGGCGCGTGACGGCCACATCGACCCGTCGGTACCGGTCGCGGCTGCGCGCCAATATCGGATCGACGACGTACAGGCCGCGCCGGTGCAGACCTCCGATCCCGGTCCGGGCGCCTAAGACCGGCAGAGTCCGATTGCGCTTCTCTCCCCCGCAAGCGGGAGGTGCCCCCACCTCCCGCCGCGACGCGGCGCGCATCGTCGAAGCGCGCCTTTGGCGAAACCATCCACAAAACTGGCGTAGCTTTTAGGGATGCCCGACAATCAATCTGCGCCGCGGCGGTCGACGGTTGAACTGCTGGACGGCGTCCCGGAGTCTCTGCTGCGGCGGTTGAAGCAGTATTCCGGCCGGCTGTCCACCGAGGCGGTCTCGGTGATGCAGGACCGATTGCCGTTCTTCGCCGAGCTGGAGGCCTCCCAGCGGGCCAGCTTGGCGCTAGTGGTGCAGACCGCCGTCGCGAACTTCGTGGAGTGGATGACCGACCCGCACAGCAACGTCAACTACACCGCTCGCGCCTTCGAGCTCATGCCACAGGATCTGACTCGGCAGATCGCGCTGCGCCACTCGGTCGACATGCTGCGGGTCACCATGGAGTTCTTCGAAGAGGTGGTTCCGTTGGTGGCCCGCTCCGACGAACAGCTGGCTGCGCTGACGGTGGGGATTCTCAAGTACAGCCGCGATCTCGCCTTCAGTGCCGCCACGGCCTATGCCGATGCGGCCGAGGCGCGCGGAACCTACGACAGCCGCATGGAGGCCAGCGTCGTGGACGCCGTGGTACGCGGCGACACCGGGCCCGAGCTGTTGTCCCGCGCGGCCGCGCTGAACTGGGACACCACCGCGCCGGCGACGGTAGTGGTGGGAACTCCGGCGCCGGGCCGGGAAAGCCACGCCAGCCAAGACGTTCGGGATATCGCCGCCCACCATGGCCGCGCCGCGCTCACCGACGTGCATGGCACCTACCTGGTGGCAATCGTGTCCGGCCAGTTGACACCGACCGAAAAGGTCTTGGGCGATCTGCTGGACGCCTTCTCCGACGGCCCGGTGGTGATCGGCCCGACAGCGCCGATGCTGACCGCGGCCTACCACAGCGCCAGTGAGGCCATCTCCGGGATGAACGCCGTGGCCGGCTGGCGGGGTGCGCCACGGCCCGTGCTGGCGCGCGAACTACTGCCCGAGCGGGCCCTGATGGGCGATGCTTCGGCCATCGCGGCTTTGCACACCGACGTGATGCGGCCGCTGGCCGACGCGGGTCCCACCCTCACCGAGACCCTCGACGCCTACCTCGACTGCGGCGGCGCGATCGAAGCGTGCGCCCGCAAGTTGTTCGTTCATCCAAACACCGTGCGCTACCGACTGCGGCGGATTGCAGACTTCACGGGCCGCGATCCCACCCAGCCGCGCGACGCTTATGTCCTTCGGGTGGCCGCCACCGTGGGCCACCTCGCTTACCAGGCGCAGCAGTCCAGCCTTGCCGGCGACATCGTGACGCCGGTCACGCCGCAGGTGGAAAGGACCTGGTCGTGCCATCGAGGACAGCAGCAAGCGGTTGATAGATCGCGGTGCGATATCGAATAAGTCGCATCGGGTGCGTTTTTGTAGAGTTTCGACAAAAACCTAAGACAAGGTTCATAATCTGTTACACCGCGCAAAACCGTCTTCACAGTGTTCCCTTAAAAACGTGATTGTGTTGCTCGCCCCCGGACAGGGGTCGCAGGCCGAAGGAATGCTGTCGCCGTGGCTGGAACTGCCCGGCGCCGCGGACCGGCTTGCTTCATGGTCGACGGCCAGCGGTCTGGACCTGGCTCGGCTCGGCACCACCGCCTCGACCGAGGAGATCACCGACACCGCGATCGCCCAGCCGCTGATCGTTGCGGCCACACTGCTTGCTCACGAGGAGCTCACGAAGCGAGGACTGACGGCTGACAAAGAGGTCATCGTCGCCGGCCACTCGGTTGGTGAGATCGCCGCCTGCGCGATCGCCGGGGTGATCTCCACTGACGACGCCGTCGCGCTGGCCGCCACCCGCGGAGCGGAGATGGCCAAGGCCTGCGCCAACGAGCCGACGGGGATGTCCGCGATTCTCGGCGGTGACGAAGCCGAGGTGCTGGCCCGCCTTGAGCAACTCGACCTGATAGCCGCCAACCGCAACGCCGCCGGCCAGATCGTCGCCGCGGGTCGCCTGAGTGCGTTGGACAAGCTCGCCGAAGACCCACCGGCCAAGGCCCGGGTGCGTGCGCTGGGTGTCGCCGGAGCCTTCCACACCGAATTCATGGCGTCGGCCCTCGATGGCTATGCCGCGGCGGTGCAGAACGTCGCGACCGCGGAACCGACCGCTGTGCTGTTGTCTAACCGCGACGGCCAGCCGGTATCGTCGGCCGGCGACGCCATAGAGAAGCTCGTCGCGCAGCTGACCCGCCCGGTGCGGTGGGATTTGTGCAACGAGACTTTGCGTCAGCGAAATGTCCAAGCGATCGTCGAGTTCCCGCCCGCGGGTGCACTGAGCGGCATCGCGAAGCGTGAACTTCGCGGGGTACCGACGCACGCCGTCAAGACTCCCGCCGACCTGGATGGTTTGGCAGAGCTGTAGACCAAGGCCGCAAAAGCCACCCAAAGCGGCAATGCCAAACCCGTCCGCCCCACAACGAAATACGCACGTCAAATCAGCAGTTAAACAACATATTACGAAGGGAACTGAACGTGACTGTCAGTCAGGAAGAAATCATCGCCGGTATTGCCGAGATCATCGAAGAGGTCACCGGTATCGAGCCCTCGGAGATCACCCCGGAGAAGTCGTTCGTCGACGACCTCGACATCGACTCGCTGTCGATGGTTGAGATCGCGGTGCAGACCGAGGACAAGTACGGCGTCAAGATCCCCGACGAGGACCTCGCCGGACTCCGCACCGTCGGTGACGTCGTCACCTACATCCAGAAGCTCGAGGAAGAGAACCCCGAGGCCGCCGTGGCGCTGCGCGCCAAGCTGGAGGCGGAGAACCC
>JAFAID010000135.1 GCA_019236925.1 Mycobacterium sp.
GCCCTCGGGAATGTCGATGTGGTCAGTGGTTTCCACCACCGGCAGCACTTCGACTTCGGCGAACGATGTCTGCCGTCGGCTTTGGTTGTCGAATGGGCTGATTCGCACCAGTCGATGCGTGCCTTGTTCGACCGACAGGGTGCCGTAGGCGAACGGGGCATGCACGGCGAAGGTCGCACTTTTGATCCCGGCTTCCTCGGCATAGGACGTGTCGAACACTTCCACGGGGTACTTGTGTTGTTCGGCCCACCGGATATACATCCGCATCAGCATCTCGGCCCAGTCCGCGGCATCCACGCCGCCGGCACCGGACCGGATGGTCACTAGCGCCTCACGCTCGTCGTATTCGCCCGACAGCAGGGTGCGGACTTCCATGGCCTCGATGTCGGCGCTCAGCGCGTTGAGTTCCGCGTCCGCCTCGGTCTGTGCCTCGGCCGCGGCGGCGCCGTCCTCTTCGGACGCCAGTTCGTAGAGCACGGGCAAATCGTCGAGACGACGACGCAGGTCCTCGACGCGGCGTAATTCGCCCTGGGTGTGCGACAGCTCGCTAGTCACCCGCTGCGCCCGGGCCTGGTCATCCCACAGGTTGGGATCGGCCGCCTCGTGCTCGAGCTTGTCGATGCGGCTGCGCAGACCGTCGACGTCAAGCACCCGCTCCACCGTGGTCAGGGTGGAGTCAAGGGCGGCGATGTCGGCCTGGCGGTCGGGGTCCACAGCTGATCACGTTACCGGCGTGCTTGTTGAACGCGCGACAACCGCCACTCGCCGCGGCTGCGCGCGCCAGACGTTTAGCATCGGGAATTATGCGTCCTTACCACGTCGCAATAGTCGGTTCGGGTCCGTCCGGGTTCTTCGCGGCAGCATCGCTGCTGAAAGCCGCCGACTCGTCCGAGGACATCGACGCTCGTGTCGACATGCTGGAGATGCTGCCGACGCCGTGGGGTCTGGTGCGCTCCGGCGTCGCGCCGGACCACCCCAAGATCAAGTCGATCAGCAAGCAGTTCGAAAAGACCGCCGAGGACCCGCGCTTCCGGTTCTTCGGCAACGTCGTGGTCGGCGACCACGTCGAGGCCGCTGAACTCGCCGAGCGCTACGACGCGGTGATCTACGCGATCGGGGCGCAATCGGACCGGTCGTTGAACATTCCCGGGGAAGAGCTGCCGGGCAGTGTCGCCGCCGTCGATTTCGTGGGCTGGTACAACGCTCACCCCAACTTCGAGCAAATATCGCCCGACCTGTCGGGTGCCCGGGCCGTCGTCATCGGTAACGGCAACGTCGCGCTCGATGTCGCGCGCATCCTGATCACCGATCCCGCCGAGCTGGCCCGCACCGACATCGCCGATCACGCGCTGGAATCGCTGCGACCTTGCGGCGTGGAAGAGGTGGTGATCATTGGCCGCCGGGGCCCGCTGCAGACGGCCTTCACCACGCTGGAGTTGCGCGAGCTGGCAGACCTCGAAAACGTCGACGTGGTGGTCGATCCGGCTGACTTCGAAGGCATCAGCGACGACGACGCGGCGGCGGTCGGCAAGGTCTGCAAGCAGAACATCAAGGTGTTGCGTGATTACGCAACGCGCGAGCCCCGCCCCGGGCATCGTCGCATGGTGTTCCGGTTCCTCACGTCGCCGATCCAGATCAAAGGGGATGGCAAGGTCGAGCAGATCGTGCTCGGCCGCAACGAGCTGGTGACCGACGAGAGCGGACGTGTTGCGGCCAAGGACACCGGGGAGCGTGAGGAACTGCCGGTTCAGTTGGTCGTGCGATCAGTCGGCTACCGCGGTCTCCCGACCCCGGGGCTGCCGTTCGATGACAAGAGTGCAACCATCCCCAACACCGGCGGCCGCGTCGAAGGCAGCCGCAACGAGTACGTGGTGGGGTGGATCAAGCGCGGGCCGACCGGGGTGATCGGCACCAACAAGAAGGACTCCCAGGACACCGTCGACACTCTGATCGGGGATTTGACCGGCGCCGACGAGGGCGCGCTGGCCGATTTCCCCGACGACCACGCGGACAGACTCGCCGAGTGGCTGGCCTCCCGGCAGCCGAAGCTGGTTACCTCCGCGCTCTGGAAGCTAATCGACGAGCATGAGCGATCGGCCGGGGAGCCGCACGGGCGGCCACGCGTCAAGCTGCCCAGCCTGGCCAAACTACTGCATATCAGCCACGGCTGATCTCTCAGGCGACCGCACTAATGGCAGGAAGATCGAGTCGACGATCTCTTCGATCACGTCGTCTGGCACCGGCTCGAGAGTCGTGAGCAGCTCGTAGCGGAACAAATCCAGCGGAAGCCGGGCGATTCGCTCGGTCAAACGACCAGCCGAGATCTCGCCACGATCGATCGCGCGCTGGATCAACCCATCCAAAGCGGAGTCACGGTTGCCCAGGACCGCGGCGGTGAGCCCGGCCAGACTGGTGCCCGTCTCGCGGTAGAAGCCACCGAGGCGAGTGAATACCTCAATCGCCAGGCGAAATCGAACCTTGTTGGCCCGCCTCATCAGTTCGGTCATGTCGCCGCGCAACGTGCCGGTATCCGGCGCAACCACGAAATCCTTGCTCGCCTCGTGTAAGAGCGCGGCGTGCACCAGTTCGGGTTTGTTGGGCCATCGCCGGTACAGCACCGCCCGGCTCGTGCCGGCTCGCGCGGCTGCTGCGTCAATGGTGAACGCGTCGTAGCCGCGCTCGGTCAACTCCGCCCATGTCGCATCCAGCAGTGCTTCCTCGAGTACACGCCCGCGCCGCCGCTGCGGGTTCGGCTCTTTAAGAGACATTGCGTTTCCTAACCGGGGAGTCTATGGTCTTTTGGATACGTTATGTATCTTATCGGTCGCGCAAGAGCTAAGGAGCATTTCATGCGGATTCTGGTATCGGGCGGCGGCGTCGCGGGATTGAGCGCCGGAGTGAACCTGGGCGCCGACGGCCACGATGTCACCATCGTCGAGCGCGCGACCCACCTGAGAGTCAACGGCTCTCCGATCGACATCCGCGGCGACTCCATCGAGGTCGCCGCCAAGATGGGCCTACTCGATCAGATCCGCGCGCACCGGGTCACGATGACCGAACGCGTCCAATTCGTCGACAGCCACGGCGACCTCATCGCCGAATTGCCCGTCGATCAGATCGGCGACAGTCCCGACGACATCGAGATCCCGCGCGAAGACCTGGTCAACATCTTGCGCAACGCCCTTCACCCGTCGACCCGCCTGCTGTTCGGCGAATCGATCGCCGAACTTGCCCAGGACGACGCGGGGGTCGACGTTGTCTTCACCTCCGGCGCGCGGCAGCGCTACGACCTAGTCGTGGGAGCCGACGGAATGCACTCGGCCATCCGCAGGCTCACCTTCGGACCGGAAACACAATTTTTGCGACACCTCGGCTTCTATGTCGCCTTGGCCGACTTACCCGGTGCAGTCAACCCCGATCGCGCCAACCCGATGTACAACTTCCCCGGCCACATGGTCGGGATCGCCACCTATAACGATAAAGCGTTGGCGGTCTTCAACTTTCGCTCGCCGTGGATCGACTACGATTACCACGACCTGGCGGCGCAGAAGCAGATTCTGGACGATGCGTTCGCCGGACATGACGAGTGGAAAATCCCGGAGCTACTCGGCGCCGCACGCAGCGACCCCGAGCTCTACTTCGACTCCGTCAGCCAGATTCACATGCCCGCATGGCACAGCGGGCGCATCGTGTTAGTCGGCGACGCCGCGCATTGCGCCTCCCCTCTTTCCGGGCGAGGGACGAAACTGGCCTTGACCGGTACATGGCTTTTGGCGCAGGCGCTTCGCGACCATCCCGCGGATCACCGGCAGGCGTTCGAGCAATACGAGCAAGAGCAACGACCGCTGGCGGTGCGCGCCCAAGCCACCGCGGCGCCCGGGTGCGATCGACAGGTTCCCGCGACCCAAGAAGCGCTGGACGCTCGCAACCGGCGTCCGCAGGCGGGGTCGTTCTACTGAATCGGTGGCGATCGAAACGGGTTGGTGGGCCTACGCTTTCAGGCTCAGCCGATGGACGTATCAGGCGGCGCGAACGCCCAGTTATCGGGATTCCGCTGCGAGTACACCACCGGCTTCAAATCGCCCACGGTCGGCCAGTTGTCGACATTGACGGCCATCCGTTGATAGACGCTGTGCTCGTTGACGGTCGGTCCGTCGATGACACCGGTGATCGTGACGTACTGCTCGCCGGTGGCGTCTGGCCGCGGGCTGACTCCGGTGATCAGCAGCGTGCCGCTGAGTGCGTCCGCGCGTGGTCCGCCACGGATGAACCGCGGCGCCAGGAACACCGTCAGAATCGCGACCAGCAACAGCAGCATGCCGATTTCCCACACCACGTCATGGTAGGACTGCAGGGTGAATCAGGACGATCTCGCGGTGGCGTTGACCCTGGCCGATCAGGCCGACAAGGTGACGCTGGCCCGGTTCGGGGCGCTGGACCTGCAGATCAACACCAAACCGGACCTAACGCCGGTCAGCGACGCGGATCGCGCGGTCGAAACCGGCCTGCGTGAGACGCTCGGGCGAGTCCGGCCCGGCGACAGCGTCCTGGGTGAAGAGTTCGGCGGGTCAACCATTTTGACCGGTCGCCAGTGGATCGTCGACCCGATCGACGGCACCAAGAACTTCGTACGCGGCGTGCCGGTGTGGGCCAGCCTGATCGCGTTGCTCGACGACGGCATGCCCCGTGTCGGGGTGGTAAGCGCGCCGGCGCTACAGCGCCGGTGGTGGGCCGCCAGCGGGGCCGGCGCTTTCGCAGCGGTCGGCGACGCCCCGGCTCGTCGGCTCTCGGTTTCCTCTGTGGCGCAGCTGAATTCGGCCAGCTTATCGTTCTCCAGCCTGTCCGGCTGGGCCCAGCTGGGCTTAAGGGAACGCTTCCTCGAGCTGACCGATGACCTGTGGCGGGTGCGCGGCTACGGCGACTTCCTGTCCTATTGCCTAGTGGCCGAGGGGGCCGTCGACATTGCCGCCGAGCCGGAAGTGTCGGTGTGGGACCTCGCGCCGCTCGACATCCTGGTACGCGAGGCCGGCGGAACGTTCACCAGCCTGGACGGCACCGCCGGGCCGCACGGCGGCAGCGCAGTTGCGACCAATGGCCTGTTGCACGATCAGGTGTTGCGCAGGCTTGCCGAGTAGCCTGGGCCGCGGGAGTACGCCATGGCCTGGGACGACCCGTTCACCATCACGACAAAACACTGGCACCGCCTCGACGACGGCCGGATCCAGTGCGACGTGTGTCCGCGGGCATGCAAGCTGCACGAGGGCCAGCGTGGCCTGTGCTTCGTCCGCAGCCGGATCGACGACCAGATCACGCTTACTAGTTATGGGCGCTCCAGTGGCTTCTGCGTGGATCCCGTAGAAAAGAAGCCGCTCAACCACTTCTTGCCGGGTTCGGCCGTGCTGTCGTTCGGCACCGCAGGCTGCAACCTCGCCTGCAAGTTCTGCCAGAACTGGGACATCTCCAAGTCCCGCGAAATCGACACTCTCACGAGCCGGGCCAGCCCGGGCGACATCGCGCGTGCTGCTCACGAATTAGGTTGCCGCAGTGTGGCCTTCACCTACAACGACCCGACGATCTTCTGGGAGTATGCCGCCGATGTCGCCGACGCCTGCCATGACCGGGGAATCAAGGCAATCGCGGTGACAGCCGGCTACATGTGTCCGCAGCCCCGCGCGGAGTTCTACCGCCATATCGACGCCGCCAACGTAGACCTGAAGGCGTTCACCGAAGACTTCTATCGCAAGGTTTGCGTCGGCCATCTCGACGACGTACTGGACACGCTGGTCTACCTGCGGCACCAGACAGACGTGTGGTTGGAGATCACCACTCTGCTGATTCCGGGCCGTAACGACAGCGAAGCGGAAGTCGCCGCCGAATGCGCGTGGATCCGCGAGAACCTCGGCGTCGACGTGCCGGTGCACTTCACCGCATTCCACCCGGATTACAAGATGACGGAAACGCCGCCCACCCCATCGGCCACATTGGTCCGCGCGCGACAGATTGGCCTCAACGAAGGCCTGCGATACGTCTACACCGGAAACGTGCACGACACCGAGGGGGACAGCACATTGTGTCCCGGGTGCGGGTCCGCGGTCGTCGTCCGTGACTGGTATGCGATGCGGTACTACGCGCTGACCGATGACGGCCGCTGCCAAACATGCAGCTGGCAGATCGCCGGTGTGTACGACGGGCCGGCCGAGCATTGGGGTCGGCGGCGGCTTCCCATCCGAGACCTGTCGAACGTGTGAAGTACTTAACACACCTCGCTACCTTACTCTGGAGTAAGATAAAGTTTATCCGCACTGCCCCAACGACCGAGGCTGCTGACATGACAAATACTGTCGCCCCGACAAACGGCTCCCACGGAGACTTTTCAAAAGGCTCAAAGCCACGCTCCAGGCGCGCCGGTCGGAAGACTGCCGTCGGCGAGTACAAGCACAAGCGAACTGGTATCGACGTGGCGCTGGGCCTGCTCACGCCCATCGTGGGCCAGGAATTCCTGGACAAATACAACCTGCGCGATCCGCTCAACCGAACGCTGCGCTATGGCGTCAAGACGATGTTCTCCACCGCCGGGGCCACCACCCGCCAGTTCAAGCGGGTCCAGGGCCTGCGCGGCGGACCGACCCGGCTGAAGACCAGCGGCAAGGATTACTACGACCTGACGCCCGACGACGACCAGAAGCTCATCGTCGAAACCGTCGAGGAATTCGCCGAAGAGATTCTGCGTCCGGCGGCCCATGACGCCGACGAAGCAACCACTTATCCCGCGGATCTGGTCGCCAAGGCGGCGGAGTTGGGGATCACCGCGGTCAACGTTCCCGAGGATTTCGACGGCATCGCCGAGCATCGCTCGAGCGTGACCAACGTGCTGGTTGCCGAGGCGCTGGCCTACGGCGACATGGGGCTGGCCCTGCCGATCCTCGCCCCGGCCGGCGTCGCCGCCGCACTCACCCACTGGGGCAGCGCCGGCCAGCAAGCCACCTACCTTAAGGAATTCGCCGGCGAGAATGTCCCGCAGGCCTGCGTGGCCATTGCCGAGCCGCACCCACTTTTCGACCCCACGGCGCTGAAGACCACCGCGGTGCGCACGCCGAGTGGCTATCGGCTCGACGGAGTCAAGTCACTGGTCCCGGCGGCCGCCAACGCCGAGTTGTTCGTGGTCGCAGCCCAACTCAACGGCAAGCCCGCACTGTTCATCGTCGAATCCTCGAGCAATGGCCTGACCGTCAAACCCGACCCAAGCATGGGTATCCGCGCCGCCGCACTGGGCCGCGTAGAACTCGACAACGTGTCGGTGCCGGTGAACGCACGGCTGGGTGAGGACGACGCCACCGACGACGACTACTCCGCGGCCATCGCACTGTCCCGGCTGGGCTGGGCGGCACTGGCGGTCGGCACGTCTCACGCGGTGCTCGACTACGTCATCCCCTATGTGAAGGAACGCGAAGCATTCGGCGAGCCGATCGCCCACCGGCAGTCGGTCGCGTTCATGTGCGCCAACATCGCCATCGAACTCGACGGGCTGCGCTTGATCACCTGGCGCGGCGCCGCCCGCGCCGAACAAGGCCTCCCGTTCGCCCGCGAAGCGGCCCTGGCCAAGCGGCTTGGTGCCGACAAGGGCATGCAGATCGGCCTGGACGGCGTGCAACTGCTCGGCGGCCACGGCTACACCAAGGAGCACCCCGTCGAGCGCTGGTACCGCGACCTGCGGGCCATCGGCGTCGCCGAGGGTGTCGTAGTCATCTAAGTCGTTATCCAGTTCGCAACCGAAAGACCAATCATGGCAATCAATCTGGAACTGCCCCGCAAGCTGCACGCGGTGATCGACAAGGCACATCAGGGCGCTGCGGAGATGATGCGACCGATCGCCCGCAAATACGACCTCAAGGAACACGCCTACCCGGTCGAGCTCGACACACTGGCCAACCTGTTCGCCGGCGCCGCCGAATCCAACACGTTGGATATGGCCGAAGCCGGCGGGCTTCGCGCCAGCGAAAGCACCGAGGAAAACCACAACGGCGCCAACATGGCAGCGGTGCTACAGGCCTTAGAAGCCAGCTGGGGGGATGCGGCGATGCTGCTGTCGATCCCCTACCAGGGCCTCGGCAACGCGGCAGTCTCTGCCGTGGCCAGCGACGAACAGTTGCAGCGGCTGGGCAAGGTCTGGGCGGCGATGGCGATCACCGAACCGGGATTCGGGTCCGATTCGGCCGCGGTTTCCACCACCGCGAAGCTCGACGGCGACGAATACGTGATCAACGGCGAGAAGATCTTCGTCACCGCGGGTTCGCGTGCCACCCACATCGTGGTGTGGGCGACGCTGGACAAGTCGAAGGGCCGACCGGCGATCAAGTCGTTCATCGTGCCGCGCGAACACCCGGGTGTCACCGTCGAGCGCCTGGAGAACAAGCTCGGCATCAAGGGTTCCGATACGGCCGTGATCCGATTCGACAACGCTCGCATCCCGAAAGACAACCTGCTCGGCAACCCGGAAATCGAGCCCGGCAAGGGATTTGCGGGCGTCATGGAGACCTTCGACAACACCCGGCCGCTCGTCGCGGCGATGGCCGTTGGGATCGCTCGCGCGACACTGGAAGAGCTCCGCAAGATCCTGACCAACGCCGGCGTGGAGATCTCCTACGACAAACCGTCGCACGCGCAAAGCGCGGCGGCGGCCGAGTTCCTGCGGATGGAGGCCGACTGGGAGGCCGCCTATCAGCTGACACTGCGCGCGGCGTGGCAGGCCGACAACAAGATTCCCAACTCCAAAGAGGCGTCGATGGCCAAGGCCAAGGCCGGCCGGGTGGGCAGCGACATCACTCTTAAAGCCGTCGAATTGGCCGGCACCGCCGGCTATTCCGAGCAATCGCTGCTGGAGAAGTGGGCACGCGACTCGAAGATCATGGACATCTTCGAGGGGACGCAACAGATTCAGCAGTTAGTGGTTGCGCGACGGCTATTAGGCCTGTCGTCGTCCGAGCTGAAGTAGCGTCGCTAAATCACGAAAGACCTCAGCAGCCTCTTTGGTCGCTCGGCCAGGGATGAGTGGCTTGCTCCACTTTTAGGGCATATGCGATATCACTCCGCAGCAGCTGTTGGTATCAATCCGGTTTATGCCTGTGATGGGCATGGCTCTGCGCACAAGCGCTGAGCCCGAAGCGCTGCGGTCGCTCGCGAGTCAGGCGGCCGATCCCGGCTGTATCAGCTCGTCGAGATCGGGCAGTGGCTTCTGAGAGATTCTACGGGCTTGCTGGCGGGACAGTCCCAACAGCCTCAAGACGTCTTCGGTGGCCTGGTCGGTGGTTTCGGCCTCGTCACGATCGGGCTCGTC
>JAFAID010000424.1 GCA_019236925.1 Mycobacterium sp.
TGACTCTCCACCTGCACGGCGAAGACATCGGGACGTTCACCGTCCAGCATGCCGAGACAGGCGAGAACTGCGCGCGCCTGCTGGTAAAGAATCCCAGCTTGATTTCCCCATCCCGACACTGACGCATTTTCGCAAACCGGTGCGACATCTCACGCCTTCCAGAACCCGTGTCGAGATCTGATGGCTCGCCTGCTGGACCGACATCGGAAGCAATGCGCACGCGAGAACGCACCCATAACTCGTTACCGACGCTAATGTTCCCAAAAGTGTTCCCATCGGGCATGAAAACGGCCCCCGGAGTGATCTCCGGGGGCCGTTTCGACTGGTAGCGGGGACAGGATTCGAACCTGCGACCTCTGGGTTATGAGCCCAGCGAGCTACCGAGCTGCTCCACCCCGCGACGGGTAAATACAAGGTTACCGAACGGCCCGCGAGGCCGCCAAATCGCCCGCTCAGCAGGCACGACGGGCCTGAATCAGTGCGACGGCGGGTTCAGCCCGTACCGCTGCCTGATGTCGTCCATCCAGTCCGGCGCTCCGTAGGTCAGCCCGTATTTGTCGGCCAGCTCGCCGAACTCGGGCAGCTGGTGCAGGGCCTTGCCCAGCGGATCGTCGGCGTGCTCGACGAGCAGCTCACCGAGCTCGCGGAAGTAGTTCTCGAAGCCGCCCGGGGTGATGATTTCGATGATGCGGCCGGGCTCGCTGCCGGCGTTCCACATTGCGTGCATCTGCCCGCGTGGCTTGGTGATGTAGCCACCGGGGCCGAGGACGACTTCACTGTCGTCGGAACGGAAGCCGATCTCACCTGCCAGCACGATCGAATGCTCGTCCTCGCGGGTGTGCCGTTGCGCCCCGGTGAGCAGGCCCACCTCGAACGGGTGCTCGACGATGGACACCTCGCCGCCATTGGCGCGGCTGGACAACTTGAACACCGCCCCAAAGCCCGGGAGCGCGACGTACTCCCCTTCCCCAGGCTGCACAACCGTCACCGGAATTTGGTTCATATCGGCCATCTGCCATGCCTCCTCACTCGAGCAAGCGAGACTACTTGGCGTTGTTGTACTTGTTGATCGCGTCGTCGAGGCGCTGGAGTGCCGCTCCATAGGCGGCAAAGTCGCCGGACTTCTGCGCCTCGCGCGCCGCACCTATTGCCGTGTCGATCTCCTGGAGCGCGGCGGCCTTGGCCGGGGACAGCGTGACGGCCCCGTTCGGCGAGGGCGGGACTGCGGCAGCCGCTGGCGGCCGCGGCCCACCATCCGATGGCGGCTGCGCGGCCGGCGGCGGGTTTGCCGGTGCGCCTGGCTCGGTGGGCGCGATCCCGGCCGCGGTCGCGCCGGCGCCGGGCCCGAACAGCCCGGTCAGCGCGTCGCTAACGGTGGGGCCGTATCCGATCTTGTCGTTGTACATCATCGCCACCCGGATCAGCCGGGGATACGACGAGGCGGCATCGCTCGAGCCGGGTGAGGCATAAACCGGCTCGACGTACATCAGTCCACCCTGGGCCACCGGCAGCGTGAGCAGATTGCCCCACTTGATCCGGTTCTGGTTGTCACGCCCGATCACGCCGAGGTCCTGCGACACCGCCGGGTCGGTGGTGATCGCGTTGTTGGCCAGTTTCGGTCCGTTGACTTGGCCGGGGATGGTCAGCACGGTGATCTTGCCGTAGGTCGCCGGATCGGAACTGGCACTGATGTAGGCGGCCAGGTAGTCACGCTTGAACCTGTTCATCGCGCTGATCAGCTGATAGGAGGCCGAATTGTCATCCTTGGCAATGTTTTTCGCGACGATGTAGTAGGGCGGCTGATAGCTGCTGGCCGTCGGGTTCGGGTCCAGCGGAACGTCCCAGAAATCTGACGTGGAGAAGAACGTCACGGGGTCGTTGACGTGGTATTTGGCCAGCAGCATCCGCTGCACCTTGAACAGGTCCTCGGGATAGCGCAGGTGGGCAGCCAATTCGGGCGTGATATCGCTCTTGGGCTTGACCGTCCCGGGGAAGACCTTCATCCACGCTTTGAGCACCGGGTCGCGTTCGTCCTGCTGGTAAAGCGTGACGGTCCCGTCGTAGGCATCAACGGTGGCCTTCACCGAGTTGCGGATGTAGGACACCTGCTTGTCGGGGACCAGGCGGTTGAATTCGACCTCGGTGGAGTCGGCGGTGGCCGACGACAACGAGGTGAGCTCGGAATACGGGTAATTGTCCAGCGTGGTGTAGGCGTCGATGATCCACACCAGCCGTTTGTTGACGATCGCCGGGTACCTGTTGCTGTCGGTCGTCAGCCACGGCGCCACCGCCTCAACCCGCTGCGCCGGATCGCGGTTGAACAGGATCTTGCTGTTGGAGCCAATCACATTGGAGAACAGAAAGTTTCGCTCGGCGAATTTCGCCGCGAAGACGCTCCGCGACAGCCAGCTGCCGATCGACACTCCGCCGCTTCCGGTGTAGGTGTAGTTCTTGGTCTCGGTGTTGGTCTCGTAGTCGTATTCCCGGTCGGCGCCGTTCTTTCCGACGATCGCATAGTCGGCGGGCGTGTTGGAGACCACTGGTCCGAAGTAGACCCGCGGCTGGTCCAGCTGCGCCGGGCCCTCGGAGAGCACTCCGCCGTTGGCACCGACGACATTGGCCAGAAACTCCGGGTATCCGCCGTTCTGGTTGGGGTCGTTGGCGATACCGCGCACGGTGTTGGCCGGCGAGGCGATGAAGCCGTTGCCGTGGGTGTAGACGGTGTGCCGGTTGATCCAGTCGCGCTGGTTGTCGATCAGGTGGTCTGGGTTGAGCTCGCGGGCGGCAACGACGTAGTCGCGCAGATGACCGTCGCGGTCGAGATAGCGGTCGATCGACAGCTGGTCGGGGAAGTAGTAGAAGTTCTTGCCCTGCTGGAATTGTGTGAACGCCGGACTGACGATCGTCGGGTCAAGCAGCCGGATGTTGGAGGTGGTGGCACGGTCAGAAGCCACCTGCTCGGCGGTTGTCCGTCCGTCGCTGCTGTAATCGCGGTAGGTCACAACGTCATCGGTGAGACCGTAGGCCTGCCTGGTCGCGGTGATGCTCCGGCTGATGTATTCGCGTTCCTTCTGCGCGGCATTGGGTTTGACGCTGATCTGCTCGACGATCAGCGGCCAGCCGGCACCGACGATCAACGACGACAGCAGCAGTAGCACCAGGCCGATAGCCGGAATTCGTAAGTCCCGCAACACGATCGCCGAGAACACCGCGATCGCGCAGATCAATGCGATCGCCAACAGAATCAACTTGGCGGGCAACACCGCATTGATATCGGTGTACCCCGCCCCGGTGAAAGGCTTCCCGGCGCGGGTGTGGGAAAGCAGCTCGTAGCGGTCCAGCCAGTAGGCGACTGCCTTGAGCAGCACCAGCGTTCCGACCAGGCTGATCAACTGGACGCGTGCCGAGCGGCTCAGCGCGCCGGTGCGACCGGATAGCCGGATACCACCGAACACGTAGTGCGCCAGCAGATTCGCCACGAACGCTAAAAACAGCGCCACGAAGAAAAAGCTGAGGACAAGCCGGTAGAAGGGCAGTTCGAAAGCGTAGAAGCCCAGGTCCTTGCCGAATTGGGGATCGTTGACGGCGAAGTCACCGCCGTGCAGGAACAGCTGAACGCGGACCCAATAGGTCTGGGCGACGATCCCTGCGAGCAGGCCGATCGCAACCGGAATCCCGATGCCGATCACCCGCAGCCTCGACATCACCACGCTGCGGTACCGGGCCACCGGATCATTGCCGTTGCTCGGGACGAACACCGGGCGGGTGCGGTAGGCCAGCGCCAAACCGCCGAACACAATGCCGCCGACCAGCAGCCCCCCCACCAGGAATAGCACCAGCCGGGTCACCAGCACAGTGGTGAACACCGATCGGTAGCCCAGCTCGCCGAACCAGAGCCAGTCGACGTAGCCGTCGATCAAGCGCGGGCCGACAAGCAGCAGCAGGATCACCGCCAGGGCGATCGTGATGAGAATCCGGCTGCGTCGAGTCAGCTTCGGCATTCTCGCGGCGGGCCGCATCCCCACTAGCTACGCTCCCTGCTCCATGTCGACAGTGGACTGTCCTTCTTTTCAGGCCGTCTCATCGACGTATCACAACTGTACGCACCAGTTCGGTCTCATTTGCCCTGCTGACAGCTTGGCGGCTGCCCGCCTGAGGTCACGGCATGCAGCGCATCCACCGCACCAGCGAGTTTGTCGACCTTCACCAATTGCAGCCCGGGCAACCGCTGGGAGGTTGCCTCGTAGCAGTTTTCGGCCGGCACCAGAAACACCGTCGCCCCGGCGGCGCGGGCGGCGGTCATCTTGTGCGCGATGCCGCCGATCCGACCCACTATGCCGTCCGCGGTGATCGTGCCGGTGCCCGCGACGAACTTCGAGCCGGTGAGATTGCCGGTGGTGAGCTTGTCGACGACCGCCAAGCTGAACATCAAGCCCGCCGACGGCCCACCCACGTTGGCGAGGTTGAAATCGACGGCAAACGGTGCCCAGGGCGCATCCGTCACCGAGACACCCGCAAAGCCGTAATCGCCTTTGGGGCGATGGCCCAACGTGATCTGCGCTTGTCCGGGCGGCGCGTTTTTGCGGCGGAAGTCGACCGCAATCGACTGGCCGGGTTTGGTGTGCTTCAGCAACGACGTGAACTGATCGACGGTGGCCACCGGCGTGCCGTTCACCGCCTGCACGGAGTCACCGGCCTGCAGCTTGCCCACCGAGGGCCCGGGATCGGTCACCGCCACGATGGTGATGGCCCGCGGGTATTTCAGGTATCCCAGGGCCGCGAACTCGGCGTTGTGCTCGGACTCCTTGAAATCGGCGTTATTGGCCTTGTCGACTTCGTCCCGCGACTTGCCCGGCGGGTAGACCAAGTCGCGCGGCATCAGCTGCTCTTGGCCGGAAAGCCACAGCGTCAGCGCCTCCGCCAAGCTGAGGTCGTCGCGCTGAGACACCGTCGTCATGTCCAGGTGACCCGACGTTGGGTGCGTCTGGGTGCCTTTGATGTCGACGACCTGCTTGCCGTCGACCTCGCCGAGCGTGTCGAACGCAGGGCCCGGGCCGAGTGACACGTAAGGCACCGTCACCGCCGCAAGCAGAACACCGAAGACGACGATCGGCACCAGCGCCACGATCAGCGTCAGAATCCGCCTGTTCACCTCGCCAACACTAGACGGACTGGTTAGGCCGGATCGGCGCCGTTCACTCACAGCGTGACGGCGGATCGCGCGCCGTGCCCCGCCGGTGAGTACCGTTGGGGACATGGCTGACCTGCCTTTGGGGTTCTCGTCCGGAGACGACCCGGACCGCGACAAGCGCCCGGACAACGACCCCGATTCCGGCTCGGGATCTGCGGACCCGTTTGGCCTTGGCGGCCTTGGCGGTGAATTCGACACGGCCGACCTCGGCCAGATCTTCACCCGCCTCGGGCAGATGTTCAGCGGCGCCGGCTCGGCCATGGCCGGCGGGCAGTCCTCCGGGCCGGTGAACTACGAACTCGCCCGCCAGTTGGCGTCGAGCTCGATCGGATTCGTGGCGCCGATCCCCGCCGCCACCAACCAGGCGATCGGCGATGCGGTCCACCTCGCCGAAACCTGGCTCGACGGGGTGACGGCGCTGCCGGCGGGCACCAGCAAGACGGTCGCCTGGACCCCCAACGACTGGGTGGACAACACCCTGGAAACCTGGAAGCGACTGTGCGATCCGATGGCCCAGCAGATCTCGACGGTGTGGGCGGCGGCGCTGCCCGAAGAGGCCAAGAACATGGCCGGTCCCCTGCTGTCGATGATGTCGCAAATGGGTGGCATGGCTTTCGGCTCGCAGCTGGGCCAGGCGCTGGCCCGGTTGTCCAAAGAAGTGCTGACGTCTACTGACATCGGTTTACCGCTGGGGCCCAAGGGAATAGCCGCACTGCTGCCGGACGCTATTGAGTCCTTCGCCGGCGGGCTCGAGCAATCCCGCAGCGAGATCGTCACCTTCCTGGCGGCTCGTGAGGCCGCACATCACCGGTTGTTCAGTCACGTGCCGTGGCTGGCCAGTCAGCTGCTCGGCGCCGTCGAGGCCTACGCCAAGGGCATGAAGATCGACATGCAGGGCATCGAGGAGTTGGCGCGCGACTTCAACCCGGCCTCGTTGAACGATCCGGCCGCCATTGAGCAGCTGTTGACCCAGGGCGTGTTCGAGCCCAAGGCCACGCCGGAGCAGACCCAGGCGCTGGAACGGCTCGAGACACTGCTGGCGCTGATCGAGGGTTGGGTGCAGACGGTGGTGACCGCGTCGCTCGGCGACCGCATCCCCGGCGCGGCCGCCCTCGGCGAGACGCTGCGCCGACGTCGGGCCACCGGCGGACCGGCCGAGCAGACCTTCGCCACGCTGGTCGGCCTCGAGCTGCGGCCACGCAAGCTGCGGGAGGCCGCCGTGCTGTGGGAACGGCTTACCCAGGCCGCCGGCGTGGACGCCCGCGATGCGGTCTGGCAGCACCCCGATCTGCTGCCCTCGACGGAGGATCTCGATGACCCGGCCGGGTTCATCGACCGGGTGATCGGCGGCGACACCAGTGGAATCGACGAGGCGATCGCCGAATTCGAGCGGGGCACCGATTCTGGCCCCACCGAGGACGCCGGCGGCTCCGGCGCTGTGGATAGCTGAGCCGGCCGTCCCGCTGTGCAGTGGCACAGTGCGTGGATGGCGCAGCCCCGGCCCGATCCATGTCAGACGGCCCGGCGCGGCGGCATTTATTTGAGCACCATGACAGCGGGGCCGTCGCCGTTTGAACTGAAAAATGTCCACGGCCGTGAACCCCTTAGGTGGAGCCGGCCCCAGCTGCACCACTTGGAGGGAGTGGGACCGGCGCCACCCTCGACGCCCTCGACGATCCGGAGAAACCCGCAGGAGGTGACGGCGTGGCCGACCATGATGCCGGCGAAACCTTGGGGGTACAGGCTTCGTGCCTCGGAGCGCCAGTGAACCCTGCGTCCGAATTTGCCCAAGCGAGCTACTTCGCGGAAATCATGCGGACGGAACTAGTCGAGGCGCGGAAAGTGGCGAAACAAGCCCGACGACGTTGGTCAGCTCGCCGAGTGAACGACAATACCGAGATACCAGAGCGCGTAGTTCGGCTAAAAAGGCGCGTGCGGGAGGCCAACTCTGTCCTCAAAGCGCTTGAGAAGCGGTTTCCAGGCATTTGAAAGACGACCGACCATTGGCGAATTCGGGGCCGGTATAACGCATGACCGGCGCCGCTGCCGTCGATAGACGTGGCGGATGCGCTGCTGGATGAACGCCGCGAGCTGACCGGACTTCCCCGCCTGACCAGCTGCGTGGGCAATCATTAAGTGGTAGCAAGTGGTCCTCCGAAGTGGGGACAGCCTTACCAGCTCAGAGTTCAAGCGTCTGCGCGGTGTAGATCTCCCACGTGGCGATCTTGCCCGTCTCCTGCATCAGGGCCTGCATCTTGGGGTCGCCGTACACCGCCTCTTGGATCTGGCCGAACTTGGTCCAGTTCTCGGCGGTGACGAGCATCGTCAGAGAGTTCGTCTGCTCGCCGCCGATCACGGTCACCAACAGGGTGACGTTCTCGCCGCCGTGCTTTTTGACGATCGCGATCGCCTTTTTGAGCTGCTTCTGCAGTTCGTCCCACACGTCGCCCGACCGCGGGTGAATCGCCACCGCGTTAACAATCGTCATATCCCCGAACCTTCCTCTTCACGAACGGCTTTGTGCCGCTACCGTTCGATGGTGCGGCGAAGCAATGGAACTAAATAGAGTGGTCCACTACTCTTCTGGTTTCGACGTCCGGCGTGCGACCACAGAACCAGCGCGCCCTAGCTCACGTCCTATAACTGCTAGCCCGCCTCTGCTCTCCTGGGGCGGCCTTTTCGCGCACTGTCCAGCGGGATTTCAAACCGGCTTTGGACGTTGGCGGTCGGGCGTACCCCGTGCCGCCAAGCTGCCTGGGCTGTCATTAAACGGCACCGTGAAGATCGCGGCCACTGGAGGAGGTTATCGCCTGGGCCTGGCGGGTTATGTCGGTGGTGGTTTCAACAACGGGTGAACGCGGGTATCCCATGCGCCATGGTCGATTTGCCACGCACACCCACCGTCGAAGAGCTGACCGCCACGGTGGCTCTTTTCGGCATGGCTGAGATCCCCGCCGATCTGCTGGCCTGCCTAGAGGAGATCGCCGCCGACCTCGCCGAGGATGACCGCACGTGGCGGGTGCGGTGGGCATTCCCCTACCGATCCACGCACCTGGCAAGCTGATGCTTCACCGGCCCCACTAGCTGCCTAGGTAGTTACTAAATGGCGCTAATTGCAGCGCCACGAAACCGGCCGCGCTGTCCCAAGAAGCAACAGCTAGTACGAATTGCCTAAGGCTGCCTGCGCTGTGGACATCTGGGCTTGTCCCGATCGCTGGCACGTTGATTCAGCACAACGCAGAGGCGGCTGGGATCACAACGGATAAGGTCCTTCAGACCCTCGCCTCTCGGATCAACGAGCAACCGTAGGCTGCCGAATTCGAGCGGGGCACCGATTCTGGCCCCACCGAGGACGCCGGCGGCTCCGGCGCTGTGGATAGCTGAGCCGGCCGTCGCGCTGTGCCGTGGCACAGTGCGTGGATGGCGCAGCCCACGTCGCCGTTGTATGCGCTGGACCCGGCTTTGCCGGTGCTGCTGCGTCCGGACGGCGCCGTTCAGGTGGGTTGGAGTCCGCGCCGCGCCGTGCTGATCCACCCGCCGCGCGGCCTAACGCCCGCGGGCCTGGCCACGCTGCTGCGCACGATGCACTCGCCGGTACCGATGAGCGAGCTGCAACGCCAAGCTGCCCGGCAGGGCGGCGTGCCCGCCGGTGAGCTGGGCGAGCTACTCGCGCGGCTGGTCGCGGCCGGAGTCGCCACCCGCGACCGACGGCAGCGGCCCGCCAGGTCGGCGTCGATCCGCGTGCACGGACGCGGCCCGCTGTCCGAGCTGCTGATCGAATCGCTGCGCTGTTCGGGTGCCCGGGTCAAGCAGAGCAGCCAACCCCACGCCGCGGTGACGTCCGCCGAAGCCGACCTGGTGGTATTGTCCGACAACCTGGTCGCCGACCCTCGGATGCTGCGCGACCTGCATATTCAGCGGGTCGCACACCTCGCAGTCCGGGTGCGCGACGGCACCGGCCTGGTCGGTCCGCTGGTCATCCCCGGTGTCACCAGCTGCCTGGGGTGTGCCGATTTGCACCGCCGCGACCGTGACGCGGCGTGGCCTGCCGTCGCCGCACAGCTGCGCGACACCGTCGGGGTGGCCGACCGCGCGACCCTGCTGGCGACGGCGGCTCTGGCGCTGAGCCAGGTCAATCGGGTGATCAGCGCGGTCCGTGGGTCAGACCCCGGGCCTGATACCGAGCCGCCCACGGCGCTTAATGCCACGCTGGAGTTCGACGTCCACGCCGGCTCGATTGTGGCGCGGCAGTGGCCCAAACATCCGCTGTGTTCCTGCTGACGGGGCTTGTTGCCAGATCGATGCGGGGAAGCGGCTAACCGTCATGGATGATGGTTACGTGTCGGAGATCAAACGAAAGAGCGCTGCGCGCAACGCGAAGCTGGCCAGCATTCCGGTCGGCTTCGCCGGCCGGGCGGCGCTCGGGTTCGGCAAGCGGCTGACCGGTAAGTCGAAAGACGAGGTCAACGCCGAGCTGATGGAAAAAGCAGCCAACCAGCTGTTCACCGTGCTCGGCGAGCTCAAGGGCGGCGCGATGAAGGTCGGCCAAGCTCTGTCAGTGATGGAGGCCGCGATTCCCGACGAGTTCGGCGAACCGTATCGGGAAGCGCTGACCAAATTGCAAAAAGACGCCCCGCCTCTGCCCGCCGCGAAAGTGCACCGAGTACTCGACGCCCAGCTCGGCACCAAGTGGCGCCAACGGTTCTCCGACTTCGACGACACACCGGTGGCGTCGGCCAGCATCGGGCAGGTACACAAGGCGGTGTGGTCGGACGGTCGCGAGGTCGCCGTCAAAATCCAGTACCCGGGCGCCGACGAGGCGCTGCGCGCCGACCTGAAGACCATGCAGCGCATGGTCGGAGTGGTCAAACAGCTCGCTCCGGGCGCCGACGTGCAGGGTGTGGTCGACGAGCTGATCGAGCGCACCGAGATGGAACTGGACTATCGGCTGGAGGCCGACAACCAGCGCGCATTCGCCAAGGCGTATGAAGGCCATCCGCATTTTTTGATCCCGCACATCGTGGCGAGCGCCCCCAAGGTCGTGATCCAGGAGTGGATCGAGGGCACGCACATGGCGGAAATCATCCGTGACGGCACCGTCGAACAACGCGACCTGATGGGCTATCGGCTGCTCGAGCTCACCTTCGACGGGCCGCGCCGGCTGGAGATGATGCACGGCGACGCCCACCCCGGCAACTTCATGCTGCTGCCCGACGGCCGGATGGGTGTCATCGACTTCGGGGCTGTGGCACCGCTGCCCGGCGGCTTCCCGATCGAGCTCGGCATGACGATCCGGCTGGCAAAGGAAAAGAACTACGACCTGTTACTGCCGACGATGGAAAAGGTCGGCTTCATTCAGAAGGGCCAGCAGGTCTCGGTGCGCGATATCGACGACATGCTGCGCCAGTACGTCGAGCCCATCCAGGTCGAGGTCTTCCACTACACCCGCAAATGGCTGCAGAGGATGACGGTCAGTCAGATGGATCGGTCGGTGTCGCAGATCAAGACCGCCCGGCAGATGGACTTGCCGCCCAAGCTGGCCATACCGATGCGAGTCATCGCGTCGGTGGCCGCAATCCTGTGTCAGCTGGACGCCCACGTGCCGATCAGGGCGCTGTCGGAGGAGCTGATTCCCGGCTTCGCCGAACCCGACACGGCCGTCGTCTGACGGATGGTCAATTTTCCTGTGCGCCAACGGCTTTAGTCAATCGCTATGCAGCGACGGAGCCTTTGCGCGGACGTCCACGCGGCCGCTTGCGGTTAACGATGCAGCCACGGTCCAGGATCTCACCACCCCACACGCCCCACGGCTCTTCGCGCTGCAGGGCTGCGGCCAGGCACTCGCTTCGAATCGGGCAGTCGGCGCACAACGTCTTGGCGCGCTCCAGTTCGGACGGGCTGTCGGCGAACCACAGGTCGGGATCGCCTACGTGACAAGGCAACTCCGGCTGCTGATCGTCGGGGACTGTCGGGGTCGACATGTCCGATTCACCTGCTTCCTGGTCGGGCGTGGGTCTTGGGGAGATCCGAACCAGGTGATGGGCTGTCGACCCAAAAACTGTGGCCACGGATCCTTGTGACTTCGGGTCCGTGGCCATCTGGCGAGATTGTGGGCTTTACCTAGGTAGAGCCCCGATCCACGGACGCGTCGGTCGCAGCGGCGTTACGGCGCTTGTGCGCCGCGGCCAAGGCGGCCGCCGCTACGGCATGGGCAGCACGGTGGGAGCCAGTTTTGCCAGCCGCAACTACGGGCGATACACCGAACGCGCTCATGGTGATCATGTGGCTCCCTCCTCTCGTCTGGTGGCTGCCGCCGGGCGCAGAAAACTCAGCGAAACCCGGCTATTTCGGTTCGAGGCTAGAGCGTAGCAGCCTGACTCGGCAAGCGATTTTCTGACGCGAAGATTTCGTGAGGTTCGGTGTTAACTTGCGTTGCTCAGCGTGACTTCGTATCCCATCGCTTCGAGCTGGTGGATGGCGCGTTTCTTCGCGCGGGCGGGGTTGAGTCGGGTGAAGTAGTCGGCGCCGGGATCGTCGTAA
>JAFAID010000508.1 GCA_019236925.1 Mycobacterium sp.
CCCGCCAATCCCGGAGTCAACCCGGCACTGACCATCACCGCCATGGCCGAGCGCGCCATGACCGCGGTCCCGGACCGCGCCGTCACTGATTGGTCAGCCGCATGAACTTCGACACGGCCTCAGCGCGGTTGGCCGCGTGCATCTTGCGCAGGATCTGACTCACATGCGACTTGACCGTGCCCTCGGAGACCACGATGCGGTCGGCGATCTGACGGTTCGTCTCGCCGTGCGCCAGCAGCTCCATGATCTCCAGCTCGCGGCGGGTCAGCAGTTGATGCACGCGCGAATCCGGCGCAGAAAATATCGAAGAGCGGACCGGCTCAGACTCGGCGGCCTCCAAACCGGCACTCGCAGTCGAGATCTGCAACCCCGCCTCCCGGATCTCGGCCAGCGCCGATTCGGTGGACACCACCAGCTCACGGATGCGCTCACCCTGATCGTGCAGGCGGCGCAACAGGATGGTCCGCTCCAATGCGTAGCCATACCCCTCGGCGAAAGCCCACAGCACGTCGCGGTCGAGGATGTCATCGACCGCCAGTGTCGACGCGTGCAGGAACGCGATCACCCGTCCCTCGGGCATCACCGGAGCTGCGACATACGAGCGGATGTTGGACGCTCGCGTCAACTCCTGAATCACCCGGGGGTCGTTGAGGGCGTCATGCACGATCACCGGTCCCCGCCGGCGCAGCATGTCGTTCTCCAACACCATCGCGTCGAGATGCAGCGGCGCCAGCTTCCCGCAGAAGCGCTGCACTTTCGCATGGAAATGCGGATCCTGCAGCGAATAGGCCGACACCGGCGTCACCACGCCTTCCTCGACGCGCCAAAGGATCGCTGCCTTGAAGCCGCAGTAGGTGCACACCGCCTCCGGCGCCTTGGCCAGCATCTGCTCGGTCGACCCGACCGCGCGCAGATGCGCCAGCGCGCGCTGTACCTGCAGCACGCCGTTGATCTGTCTGGCGCTTCGCTCTCCGGCCAGCAGCACCCTGACGTCGGCAAGCTCCAGCGCCAACGCCGCGATCTCCGCGGCGTTCGGGCCGCTGTAATGCGGCACCATGCCGCTCAGTTCGGTGAAGGCGTCTTCAACGAGCTGCTCCAGAGCCCCCGCGTCGGCGGTCTCCACCTCGACGGGGGCACTGCCCGGACCCAGCAGATCCCGCAGCTTGGCCAAGGCTGCGGTCACCCGCTCCGTTGTCGCCGCGGCGACCTCCATGGCCGCGGAGCCTACTGCACCCGGCACCCGGTCGATTAGTGTTCATCGAAGCTGCTTCACTTTCGCGTCGCCCAGCGTTTGGGCGAACACGGATTCCACACGCCGTCAGCACGGCGTAACATCAACGGCCGCAATTGTTTACCGAAGGGAACGGTGATCGCGATGTCTACAACCCGAGGCGACGGTCAGGCAGGTGCTGGAACTGAGGTGCCAGCCCCGATCATGCGCGAGACGCTGCCCATCCCGGATACCAAGCATGTCGGTTTGACAACCTATGACGCCAAGGATCCGAACACGAAGTATCCGCCGATCACGATGCTGCGCCCGCCACCGGGTGCCCCCAACGTCTTGATCGTGCTCATCGACGACGTGGGCTTCGGGGCCGCGTCAGCCTTCGGCGGCCCATGCGAGACGCCCACCGCTGAGCGGCTGGCCACCGGCGGGCTGAAGCTCAACCGGTTCCACACCACCGCCCTGTGCTCGCCGACCCGCCAGGCCATGTTGACCGGTCGCAACCACCACTCGGTGGGCATGGGCGGGATCACCGAGATCGCCACTTCCGCACCGGGCAACAGCAGCATCCGGCCCAAGGACAAGGCGCCGATCGCCGAAACCCTGCGGCTCAACGGCTATTCGACGGCGCAGTTCGGCAAATGCCACGAGGTGCCGGTCTGGGAAGTCTCGCCGGTGGGGCCGTTCGATCAGTGGCCGACGGGTTCGGGGTTCGAGTACTTCTATGGGTTCGTCGGTGGCGAGGCCAATCAGTATTACCCCGGCCTGTACGAAGGCACCACCGCGGTGGAGCCACCTAAGACACCCGAGGAGGGCTACACGCTCACCTCGGACCTCGCCGACCGCGCCGTCACCTGGGTGCGGCAGCAAAAGGCGCTCACCCCGGATAAGCCGTTCTTCACGTACTTCGCCCCGGGCGCCACTCACGCGCCGCACCACGTGCCGGACGTATGGTCCGACAAATACAAGGGCAAGTTCGATGCGGGCTGGGATGTGCTGCGCGAGCAGATCTTCGCCAAGCAGAAGCAGCTCGGGGTGATCCCCGAGGACGCGGAACTGACCAGGCGCCACGACGAGATTCCCGCCTGGGACGACATGCCCGCCGAGCTCAAGCCGGTGCTGGCCCGCCAGATGGAGATCTACGCCGGCTTCCTGGAGCAGACCGACCACGAAGTCGGGCGGGTCATCGACACGATCGCCGATCTGGGAGTGCTCGACGACACGCTGATCTACTACATCATCGGTGACAACGGCGCTTCGGCCGAGGGCACACTCATCGGCTGCTTCAACGAGATGTGCTCGCTGAACGGCATGCCCGGCATCGAGACCACCGAGTTCCTGCTGAGCAAGATCGATGATTTCGGCACCCCTCGGGCCTACAACCACTACGCGGTGGGCTGGGCGCATGCGCTATGCACCCCGTATCAGTGGACCAAACAGGTCGCCTCGCATTGGGGCGGCACCCGCAACGGCACCATCGTGCACTGGCCCAGCGGCTTGGCCGATAAAGGTCAGTCCCGCAACCAGTTTCACCATGTCATCGACGTCGCCCCGACCCTCTTGGAGGCGGCCGGATTGCCCGCCCCCACGTCGGTGAACGGTATTCAGCAGGCACCGTTAGAGGGGGTCAGCATGCTGGCGATGCTGCGCGACGACGCAGCGCCCGAGACCCACGACGTCCAGTACTTCGAGATCATGGGTAACCGCGGCATCTACCACCAGGGTTGGACCGCGGTTACCAAACATCGCACCCCGTGGAAATGGGATGCACCGCCACCCTTCGACCAGGACGTATGGGAGCTGTACGGCCCGGATGACTGGACCCAAGCCCGGAACCTTGCCGCCGAGATGCCGGAGAAATTGGCCGAGTTGCAGCGCCTGTGGCTGATCGAGGCCGTCAAATACAACGTGGTGCCGCTGGATGACCGCTCCGTCGAACGACTCAATCCCGATCTGGCCGGCCGCCCGCAGCTGATCCGCGGCGACAGCCAGCTGCTGTTCGCGGGCATGCGCGTCGGCGAGAACTGCGTGCTCACCCTGAAAAACAAGTCGCACGCGGTGACCGCGAACCTCGTGGTGCCCGAATCCGGCGCCGACGGTGTCATCATCACCCAAGGCGGCAGTAGCGGCGGCTGGACTCTCTACGCGCATGAGGGCCGGCTGAAGTACTGCTACAACTTCTTCGGCATCCACCACTACATGGTCACCGCCGACAAGCCCATCCCCGCCGGCGAGCACCAGGTGCGCATGGAGTTCGCCTACGACGGCGGCGGATTGGCCAAGGGCGGCGACGTCACCCTGTTTTACGACGGCCAAGCCGTGGGCACAGGGCGGGTCGACCAGACCGAACCCATGGCGTACTCGGCCGACGAGGCCTGTGACGTGGGCGCCGACAGCGGTTCGCCCACTTCACCCGACTACGGGCCATCGGGCAACAAATTCACCGGCGAGATCACCTGGGTCCGGGTCGACATCGGCCAAGACAGCCACGACCATTTGATCAAACCCGAAGACAAATTCAACATCGCCATGGCCCACCAATAGCGGCATCCTTCGGGTGAGGCACTAGATGACCCATCAGGCGCTCATTGTCATCGGGGTACTCGCCATTGCGGTGGTGCTATTCGCCTGGGGACGTCCACGCGCTGATGTGGTGGGCCTGCTTGTGGTGGCGGCACTGATGTCGAGCGGGGTGCTCACACCGCAGGAGGCGCTGGCGGGCTTTGGTTCGCCGGTGGTGATCTTGCTTGCCGGCATCTTCATCGTCAGCGCGGGGCTGGTGAACACCGGGGTGACACGACGCCTCGGTGAGCTCATTGTCAGGGCAGGCGGCGGCAGTGAGACGCGGTTGGTCGCGTTGATCATGTTGCTCGCGGGACTAATCGGCTCGGTTCTGAACTCTTCGGCGATCGTGGCCATGCTCATCCCCGTAGTGTTGACGGTCGCCCAGAAGACTGGGTTGAACCGCAAACGGATGCTTATGCCGCTGTGCGTTGCCGTGATGATCAGCGGCATGATGACCCTGATCGCGTCGTCCCCCAACATCATCATCGAAAACGTGCTACGGCAGCGCGGGATCAAACCGCCACTTGGCTTCTTCAGTTTCACCCCGTTCGGGGTGGTCACGCTGGCGATCAGCATCATTTTCATGCTGCTCGTGGGACGGGACCTGTTGAGCCGCAAGCGTTCCGAAAAGACCGCAACCGCGTCACCTGCCGCAGCCGATGTCATCAGTTCCTACGGCCTGGACCAACGCTGGCACCGCTTACAAGTGTCGGCCGGCTCGCCGCTGATCGGTCAGTCGGTGGGCGCGGTTCGACAACAGCTACACGAACGCTACGGGCTGGATCTCGCAGGCTTTGAAAAACACTTCCACGGCCGAACCCGATTCCTGCCGGCGCTGCCAGAGTCGGTCTTCGAGGCCGACGATGTCCTCTTCATGCTCATCGACGAAGAACACGTGCCAGCGCTGACCGAAGCCCTACAGTGCACTATTACCGGACCACGCGAGGAAAGCCAACGTCACAAAGCGTTACAAGACATGGGAATAGCCGAGGTGATGCCCGCACCCGAGTCCGAGTCGATCGGTAACACCTTGGCAGATCTCGATCTCTCCGCACACTACGATGTGACAGCCCTCGCTATCCGCCGTCGCGGCCAGCCGCTCACCGAAAACCTGGCGAGCCAGACTCTGGATTTCGGCGACACACTATTGGTGGGGGGAAACTGGGATGACATCAACAGGCTCAGCGACGATCGCCAGAACTTCGTCGTCCTGACGCTGCCGGCCGAATACCAAGAACGCTTGGCAGCGCCAGGACGCGCACCCATCGCGGTGGGGATTCTCGTCGGCATGGTGGCCGTGATGGCCTTCCAACTCCTGCCCAATGCCGACGTGGCCCTCATCGCTGCGTTGGCGATGATCGCCGCCCGGTGCGTCCCCCTAGGCAGCATCTATCACGTAATCAGTTGGAATACCCTGGTGCTGATCGCCGGGATGCTCCCCTTGGCTACGGCGCTCACGAAAACCGGCGCAACAACCCGAATGGCCAACGAGTTGGTGAAGGCGTTAGGCTCTCTCGGTCCGATCCTGATGCTCGGGGCGGTGTTCCTGGTGACCGCGCTGGTCAGTTTGTTCATTTCCAACGCTGCGACTGCAGTATTGATAGCGCCGGTGGCGATCGAAGCCGCACTCGCCCTGCACGTCTCACCCCAGGCATTCGCGATGACAGTAGCGATTGCCTGTTCCGCGGCGTTCGTGACGCCCGTATCGTCTCCAACCAACATGCTGGTGATGGGACCCGGTGGCTATCGCTTCGCGGACTACGCCAAAGTCGGCCTGCCCCTGCTGATACTGACAATGCTGGCCACCGTCGCACTGGCCAAGGTGATCTATCTACCCGGCTAACTCCACCCACCTGGTAAATCGTCATTGCGTCTACGGTGGGTGTGACAGTTCTCGGTGGCTAAGAAGACCGTCGTGCGGGCACCACTTTGCCCGTTCCCATGTTCGTTGGCGCACAACGAATTCGCCCTGTCCGTGCAGCCCACCGATAGTGAGTAACCAACCAGAAGGCCGAGCTCACCGGCCCGCCGGCTGAACTACTACTACGCCGCCGCCTCCGCCTTACGGGGCTGAACCCCGGTGGCGGTCGCGAATTATCAGTGGTGACGGGGCCGCTTCCGGCGGCGAAGTGTTTCTCCGCCATCGTGTGGCAAGGGCAGTATCGGCACGAGGAAGTCGGCAGCGGCGGCACGAATCTGCGCCTCTGAGGCGCCGGGGAAAACACCGAACGGCAGCAGAATCACGCTGTACACCAGCCGCATCGCCACCTCGGCGGTGCGCCGCGGGTCATGCTCACCGAGTTCGCCACGTTTGATGAGAGCGCGGATCCGCGTGCTGAGTAAGTCGCGGTAGCGCTCGAACTCCGCACGGCCGTCAACGGTAAACAGTGGGAGCACCTCATCCGGGTCAGCGCGGAGCACGGAATTCAGTAGCGGATTGTTTCGCAGCTCGTTCACGGCCAGCACCGTCACATCGGCAATGCGCTCGGCGATCGGCCCGTCGCCATACAAAACCCTGTCGAACCGCGGAACGAATACCGCGACGTCGGCTTTCACCACCGCGCGCAGCAGCTGACGCTTGGTGGGAAATCGTCGGTACACCGTCACTCGTGACACCCCGGCGCGCCGCGCAATTGACTCCATGTTGGCGCGTTTGATGCCGAACTGCACGAACTCCGCACGCGCGGCGTCGATAACCCTTAGCGCAATATCGTCGCTCGCGACGGGCTGGTCGAGCATCTGCTTCCCGCCGGCGCTCACTCGGGCAGTCCTATCCGCTGTCGAGCGCGCCTGAAGCAGGCGGGCCGGGTGGTGTCGGTTTGCATCACGTGGCGAGTCGCTGCGTTCCAGACATCTTGCGGTCCATGCGGTTGAGCATAGTTACGGGACTTGGCTGACGGCGTTGCTCACATTGGGCCGGCACAGCTATTGAGACAGAGATACATAGATGATACATTGTATCCCATGCCAGCTCAACGTATGGTGGAGGCGGCACATCAGGCGCCACCGGTCAAGCTCGGTATCTCGACGGTCAGGCAAGCGGCGGAATACTGGCTCGCGCCCGACCGATTCATCAGGCGCTGCGTGGCCGCGGGTGATCGCATCATCATGCAGTTTCCCGGCACCGGCCCGGTCTTTGGACTCAGCAACCCGAGCGACATCAAGCGCCTCTATGCGATGCCGGCGGGCTCGACCGAGCTGGCCTCCGCTGTTAATCGATTCGCCCCGCAGCGCGCCCTTTTCGGTGAGGCCAGCCTTGTCGCGCTCGACGGACACCCCCATCAAGAAACCCGTCGGCTCCTCGTTCCTCCGTTTCTCGGCGAGGCGCTGCGATCCTACGCCGACGTGATGGTGGCGCGCACCAACGCTGCATTGGACGGATGGGCTTGGAAAACGCCGGTTCCCATGCGTGCGACGGTGGCGCCGGTCGCCCTCGACATCGCGATGAAGGCGATTCTCGGCGTGACCGACCAAGCCACTCTCGACCGTGCCCGTGCAGCATCCCTTGCCTTCATGCAGACCGCCGCGACGAAGCGTTTCGCGATCGACACGGTCGTTGCGACTCTTCGCGGCGGCAAGTGGACCGGCAACTACGACTATGTGCTGCGCCGACGTAACGCCGTGGAGCGGATCGTCCAGGAGGAGATCGACGAGCGCCGCCGCACCGGCGACATGGAACGCACCGACGTGCTCGGCCTGCTGCTTGCCACGCGAGATGAGGCCGGTAGACCGATGTCCGACATCGCCCTCCTCGAGAATGTCGTGGGGCTCATGGTCGCCGGCTACGAGACGACCGCGACGACGCTTGCGTGGCTCGCGGTATTCGTCAGCCGCGACGCCACCGTCATCGACGAGCTCGAGTCGCGAGTCGCGGATGACGACGACAGCTACCTCGACGCCGTAATCAAGGAGGTGCTCCGGATCCGGCCGCCAGGGGTGTTCTCCGTGCGCTACATCACTCGGCCGCTGGATCTCGACGGCGCAGTGCTGCCAGCCGGCTCCACCGTGGCGACGATGATCGCGCCGATGCAGCGGCGCGCCGATCTCTATCCCGAGCCGGATCGGTTCGACCCCAACCGCTTCGCGCTTGGCCAGGTATCACCACATTCGTGGCTGCCGTTCGGCGGCGGTAATCGGAGATGCCTCGGAGCGCCGTTTGCGATGCTGGAATTGCGGCTGATCCTCAAGACGCTCGTCCAACGCGCTCGGATCCGACCGGCGACGACGCCACACGAGCCGATGAAACGCTCAAATATCTTATTGGTTCCGGCCGGCGGTGGGCTGATCACACTCGACCCCCGCTAGTGCGGGTGGGCGTTGGCTGCATGGCCTTCGATTCCGGTCGCCGTTGCTGAGTTGAGAGCGATCTACATGGGGTAGTTGCCCTCGACCCGAGTGCCGTTGCAGTACAGCTGTTCTCGCGCGCCCGGTACGTTGGAGACCACGATGTTAAATGGGGGCGGTGCTGATGAGAAGCCGGCAAGCCCGCAGGGCGGCCCTGGAATTCGATGACCCTGTCACGGGTTCGCAGCGCGGGTTCGTCAACCGCCGCTCACTGGCTCGAGTCGTAGACGCTTCCGGTAGGCCGCCGGGCCGCAGCCGAACCAGCGCCGGCAGGATCGGGTGAGCACGCTCTGCTCGGCGTAGCCTACTTCGCGGGTGAGGTGGGAGAGGCTGATCTGTGTGTCCCGCAGGTAGCGCTCGGCAGCTTCTTTGCGGGCTTGGTCGACCAGGGTGGCGAACGTCGTTCCCTCGTCAGCAAGTCGGCGCTGCAACGTCTTCGGGTGCAGGTTGAACTGTTCGGCGATCACCTCGAGTGTGGCGACACCGGTGGGCAACAGCTGGCGGACAATGGTGTAAACCGACTGCGTCAGCCCGGTTTCGCGTTCGGTAATGCTGTTGAGGTACTCGACGATGGCGTGGTGAGCGACATCATCCCGGGGCAGGGCGCGGCGAAGATCTGTGGTCCTGATTGTGAAGCCCGCTGTCTTTTCGGCGAAGTACATTCTGCAGCCGAAGTATTCGACATAGTCCGCGACTGGGGTCAGTGGATCGTGCGTCAGCTGTACTGACAACGGCGTGTAATCGGGACCCATCAGAAACCGAAACACTCTCAGCGAGACACCGAGGGATAATTCGATGCTCTGCGGGCAAGGCGGCAGCCGGTCGAGCAGGAATTCGACTTTGACGAAGGACCGATCACGGTCGTCTTGCGGGACGATGCCGATCCCGATCGCGGGGCTGTACGCGGACATGTAGGTGCTGAAGATGGCCAACGCGTCCGCCACGGTGCCCGCGGTCCGGGCCGCCACGCCAACGGGTCCGAGAATCTCGATGCCCTGCCGTTGTGCGAGGCGCCGACCGAAATCCGGTGTCGCGGTGGAGGTGGCCGCGGACTCGATCGCACGCAGTGCGGCTCGGAACGGGATGAACACGTCGTACTTGTCGACGTCCTGCGGACGGATACCGGCCGCGCGCAGAAGTTTAACCGGATCACCACCGAGCTCGGTGACAAGTCGCGGATAGTTCGACAGCGACGTTCCGCGGACGACCGACATGTCCTCAATCGTCAATTTTATGTCTTGAACTGTCAAGACACCGGCACGGTTGGTCAGGCAGCGTGGAGGTCGCAGCGAGAGAGCACCACCGGCGCGTGCACCGACCAGAAACTCGTGCCAGACAAGAAGTTCCACCCGGCAACCGGTGAACATTCCCACGACACACACAAAAGGAGAAGCCGAGTGTTGATCAACACCGAACTCGGGCCGATTTCGCGCCTCGTCGCGGGCACACCGCCCGCGATCGCTGACCGGCTCAAGTCGGTGCTCAGGGCTGACAACGTCATGACGCACGCGGATATGGCGGCCCGCAACGGTTACACGCGGCAAATAGCCGTGAACAGCAAGGAGATTCAGTGATGAGGGGCCCATTCGAAACACGGCAACTCGTCATCGACGACGTACGAGCCCCGGCCATGATCGGCGGCCCGGCAACCGCGGTGACCGGCGAGGCCGTGGTGTTCGTGCACGGCAATCCCGACACCGGCAGTGACTGGCAGCCGTTGATGGAACGGGTCGCGGAATTCGCGACGGTGGTCGCTCCCGACATGCCCGGCTTCGGCGGGGCCGACAAACGCGCAGACCAGGACTATACGCTGGCCGGATACGCCGCCCACCTCGGCGGCGTGATTGACCAGCTGGGCATCAACCGGGTGCACGTGGTCGCCCACGACTTCGGCGGCCCGTTCGCATTGACCTGGGCGGCCGCACACCCCGAACGACTGGCCAGCATCACGCTGATCAACACCGGCGTGCTGCTGGATTACCGCTGGCACCGGAAGGCGCAGGTGTGGCGCACGCCTGTCCTGGGTGAGCTATTCATGCGGGCAAGCACGGCCCGCGTCGCGCGCTGGGTGTTGCGCCACGACAACCCTGGTCTTCCCGACGAGTGGGTGGAGCGAATCGCCGGCCATCTGCTGCCGGGCGGCACCAAGCGTGCCGTGCTGCGGCTGTACCGCTCCACCCGGCGGGAGGACATGGACGCCCTCGTCGCACCGCTTCGCGGGCGCGATCCCGACGCCCTCGTGGTGTGGGGCGACGCCGATGTCTACATCCCCACTGTCCAGGCGGAGCGGCAACGCCGCGTTTTCCCCCGCGTGCGGATCGAAATCTTGCCCGGTGTCGGTCACTGGGCATGGCTCGAGCAGCCCGAACGGGTCGCCGAGTTCGTCGTCCCATTCCTGCGGGAGAGGGTCGGCGACCCCAGCCGATGCTGAACAGCCAACCACGACAAGGAGATTCATATGAGCAGCACGCTGAATGCCAGCCCGGAACAGTTCGCCGCGCTGGCCGCGCGGCCGGCCGACGCCCCGGTGGTGATGGTCAACCTGTTGAAGTTCAACAAGGGCGGCGGCCTCGAGAGCTACCTGCAGTACGGCCGAGAGGTGGCCCCGCACCTGGAGCGGGTGGGGGCAACGATCCGCTACGGCGGTACGGCTCCGGCGGTCATCATCGGCGATGGTGAGCGGCCGTGGTGGGACGCCATCCTGATCGTCGAATACCCCTCGCCCGCGGCGTTCATCGACATGGTGACCACCGAGGAGTATGCGAAGGTCCACGAGCACCGGGCCGCGGCGCTCGACCGCGGTGACCTGATAGCGACGTCGATATGGTCCGTCGCGGACTAAGACGGGTGATGGCGGCGGCCTGACGGCATGCGAAATCGTCTGCTGTGCAATACGCCGCAGTATCGCCATGTCTTCAAATGCCAAGAAACTGTCCTTGATTGTCAAGACTTGCAGGCCGGCGATCCCGCATCGTTGGTACAGCGGTGAAGCACCGTTGACCCGGCACACCTTCCCGGGCGCCGAGACGAAATGACAAGGAAGTCAACTGATGAACAGCAGCGGCATCGAACACGTCGACGTGTTGATCGTCGGCGCCGGCGTGTCCGGGATCGGAGCGGCCTACTACCTGACAACTCGGCAGCCGCACAAATCTTTTGCGGTTCTTGAGGCGCGCGGCGCTACCGGCGGAACATGGGATCTGTTCCGCTATCCCGGCGTTCGCTCCGACTCGGACCTGCACACATTCAGCTACGAGTTCAAGCCGTGGGAGGACGAGAAAGCCATCGCCAGTGCGGACGCCATTCTGGCCTACCTGCGCTCGACTGCCGCGGAAAACGGCATCGACCGCAAGGTCCGCTTCCACCACCGGGTCCGCAGCGCGGCTTGGTCGAGCGACGAGGCGCGTCGAGATCGAACGCAGCGACACCGGCGACCGCGTCACGATGAGCTGCGGCTGGCTGTTCTGCGCCGGCGGCTACTACCGCTACGACGAGGGCTTCACACCGGAGTTCAAGGGCCGCGAGCGCTTCGGTGGCCAGATCGTGCATCCGCAGCGGTGGCCGGAGAATCTCGACTACCGCAGCAAGCGGGTGGTCGTGATCGGCAGCGGCGCAACGGCGGTCA
>JAFAID010000177.1 GCA_019236925.1 Mycobacterium sp.
TTCTATCCGGCGTTCGGGCGTGGATCGAAGAGCTGCCGTTGTCGCAGGCCGCCGAAGGCTACGAAAGCTTGGAGCGCGGGCGAGCTCATTACCGCACCGTTTTGACCATGTGACACAGTCGGTTCCGTGACCGACATTTGGACCATCGACGCATCTGACGGTGAGTTATTGGTCCACACCGGTGTCGCAGGCCGGGCGGCGAAGATGGGGCACCGGCTCACCATCGCGATGAAGCGCTGGCAGGCCACCGTGACGTGGTCGGACGGCGAACCCGCGGCAGCGCAACTGGAAGTCGACGTGGATTCGCTCGACGTCCTGCGTGGCGAAGGTGGCCTGACACCGTTGTCCGGACCGGAGAAAATCCTGGTGCGGTCCAACGCGTTACGTCAGCTGGGCGCCGGACGATTTCCGCAGATCTGCTTTGCCGCCGACACCATCGACCAAAGCCAGGACGGCTACCGGCTGGCCGGGACACTGCAGATCCGCGGAAAGACGCGACCGCAGGTAATCGACCTGCGCACCGAGGATCTCGGCGATGTGTGGCAGTTGTCGAGCGAGGCCGTCGTTCGCCAATCCGAATTCGGGGTCAAGCCATACTCGTTGTTGATGGGCTCGTTGAAGGTCGCCGACGACGTCACCGTTTCGTTCAGTGCGCAGCGCGCGAAAGACACCTGACAAGGGAGTGGCGATGCGGATCGGAGTAGTGTTCCCGCAGACCGAGATTGGCGCCGATGCGGGTGCGGTACGGGCCTACGCCGAGCACGTCGAAGCGCTCGGGTTTGCCCACCTCCTCGCCTACGACCACGTGGTCGGTGCCGATCCGAAGGTGCACGTCGGCTGGAACGGTCCCTATGACGTGCACACCACGTTCCATGAGCCGCTGGTGGCGTTCGGCTACCTCGCCGCGGTCACCACCTCGCTGGAGTTGGTCACCGGCATCGTCATTCTGCCGCAGCGACAGACTGTCCTGGTCGCCAAGCAGGCGGCTGAAGTGGATCTGCTCAGCGGCGGCCGACTACGCCTGGGTGTCGGCCTGGGCTGGAACGCGGTCGAATACGAGGCGCTGGGAGAAGACTTTTCGACCCGCGGTAAGCGTTGCGACGAGCAGGTCGAGTTGATGCGCAAGCTATGGACTGAGCAGAGCGTCACCTTCGACGGCACGTATCACCGGGTAACCGGAGCCGGGCTGGCGCCGCTGCCGATACAGCGGCCGATTCCGGTGTGGTTCGGGGCATCTTCGGCGCGCGCGTGCCGGCGTGCCGGTCGCCTTGGCGATGGTTGGTTTCCCATGGTTGGGCCCGGTCCGAAGCTCGATCGGGCATTACGCGAGGTCGTTCAGGCCGCGCAGGAGGCTGGCCGGGACCCCGCCCAGATCGGCATGGGAGGCCAGGTTTCCTGGAACGGCAATGCCGACGACCTGGCCGATGGTCTGCGGATCTGGGCCGATGCCGGCGCCTCGCACATGTCGATCAACACGATGGGCGCTGGACTGGCGTCGGTCCACGACCACCTCACCGCATTGACCATCGCCGCCGAAACCGCCAAGGCCTTCGCGACATAGCGCTCGAAACATCTTGAGCCGCTTGAGGATTCCGACAATTCAGGATCATGGCGGTGGCGCGCCCGGATTGGGCGGGCCTTGCGGTGGCGGCGGCTGGTCCGGCGGCGGGTTCTCGCCATGCAGGCGCGCAAGCAGCTTGGTTAGCAGTGGATGTGGATCGGGCGGCGGTGGGGGGACCGGTGGTGGCGGCGCCGGCGGTGGGACCGGTTGGGCGGCGGGAACCTCGGCCGGCGGTTGTTCGGAAACGACGGTCTGCGGCTGGGCAGCCGCCGGAGCTTTCGTCGGCTGGTGGGCCGGTGCCGGCGGCGGCGCTGGTCGCGCTATCGGTGTCTCGACCGCCGCCGGCTGCGGAGCCGGGGCTTGCACGACGGGAGGCGCCGCCGCCCGGTGGGCCACATGTTGGACCGGTCCGGCAGCTCGGTCGGGAACCAGATGCGGGCCCAGGGCGAGCGACAGCGATGCCACGAACGTCACCGCACCGGCGACCAGCATCGTCAACGCGCCCGCGTAGGAGTTCTGCCGGGAGCTTGCCCGCTCCCCTGGCGTGCTATCGACGGCCTCGACCATCTCGGTGTCAATGAATTCGGTGCTGTCAGCCGACGCGAGAGCGGCGCCACGCGCGAGGGCCAACTGTGCACCGGTCTGGGTAATGACGGGGACCGGCACTGCCTTCTCGAGCCGCCACGACAGCGCTTCGAGGTCCTCGTCAGGACCGACGACGACGATGCCGCCCGGTTGCCATGAACTCCGGTCGAACAGGCTGGTCAGCCAACCGACCAGCCGGCCCGCGCCGCCGGTCAGATGCTTGATGGCCGTCTGTGGCTCGTCGTCGCACGTGTCGACCATTGCGACGATCGTCGAATCGCCGTCCAGCACGCAGACAGCGGCCTTGTCATAGCCGACGACGGGCGCGATCGCCCGGGCCAGGAGATCGCACGCGTCGTGCAACCGAATCGGGACAACATTGTCGAAGCCGGCGTTGGTCAGGGACTCCAGCAGCAGCGCGGCCTCCGCGGCCGCCTCGTCGCTCCAGCTGACGCCGATAAGGTGAAGACGGCGGTCATAGCTGGCCGCCGCCGCTCGCGCATCCAGCACGGCCGCGGTCGCCTGCTCCGAGGTGTTGACCGCCTGCACCCCACCGCCGGTACCCACCTCGAAATCCTCGTGATCCAGGATGGTGCCGTCGGCGTCGCGGCCGTCTACCAGGACCCAGCCGACGGACGTGGACGTCAGCGACAGTCCAAGTACCGTGTCCAAATCTGCACCTCAATCGTGTCCCAATGCCCATTCGCCGCCACCAGCACGAAACCGTTCATGCGGTTGGTTCGCGCGCCGCGGAAGGACCGGGACAGCGTGGTCTCGTCGGTCTACCCCGGGTGAGCCTACGCGCCCATCGGGACAACAGCCGAACGGGTATCGACACCCCTGCTCGACGTCGCGATGACCTGCGACGTCGAGCTATATACCCGCCGCCGCACAATCGCCGGACCAGGCACGCGTCGTCAAAGACGAGCCAAATTTCGGTTCGAAAATGGCATCAAAAAGTTGCCACCGGCCCATTTACCACACGCTCCGCGCAGGTCGCGACGGCCGATGCAGAATCGAGACAGCTTTGCGTCCTGATCGACATATGGTGTGCCACACGGTAAGTTTTGCGATTAGCGCGACGCCTACGACAAGGGGCAGGGATGACATACCTGAGCGAAAAGATGCGTGGCTGGGTGCGGCGACTTACGGTCGCCGCTTTTGCGGCCGCCGTACTGCCGGGCCTCGTCGGCCTTCTGGGCGGAGCGGCGACGGCGGGGGCGTTCTCCCGGCCCGGTCTTCCGGTCGAATACCTGCAGGTGCCTTCGGGAGCGATGGGCCGCAGCATCAAGGTCCAGTTCCAGAGCGGCGGCGCCAACTCGCCGGCCGTGTACCTGCTGGATGGCCTGCGTGCCCAGGACGACTACAACGGCTGGGACATCAACACCCCTGCGTTCGAGTGGTATTACCAGTCGGGCCTGTCGATCGTCATGCCGGTCGGTGGGCAGTCCAGCTTCTACACCGACTGGTACCGCCCGGCCTGCGGCAAGGCCGGCTGCTCGACCTACAAGTGGGAAACCTTCCTGACCAGCGAGCTGCCGGGCTATCTCTCCTCGCAGAAGAGCGTCAAGCCGACCGGTAGCGCCGCGGTGGGGATCTCCATGGCGGGTGCGTCGGCGATGAATCTGGCGAACTACCACCCTGCTCAGTTCGTCTACGCCGGTTCGCTGTCCGGCTACCTCAGCCCGTCCACCGGGCAGGGCTGGATAGGTCTGGCGATGGGCGATGCCGGCGGCTACAAGAAGGAAGACATGTGGGGGCCAGACGGCGACCCCGCATGGCAACGCAACGACCCCCTGGTCAACGTCGGCCTACTCGTCGCCCATAACACCCGGCTCTGGGTGTACTGCGGCAACGGGACCCCGAACGAACTGGGCGGCGCCAATTTGCCGGCCACGTTCCTGGAGAGCAACTTCATGGCCGGCGTCAACAAGAAGTTCCAGGACGCCTACAACGCCGCGGGCGGCCACAACGCCGTGTTCAACTTCCCCCCCTACGGAACCCACAGCTGGGAGTACTGGGGAGCCCAGCTCAACGCGATGAAGGGTGACCTGCAGGGCTCGCTCGGCGCCCACCCCGGCGGCTGATACTTCGAAGCAAAACTGCGCTTGACGGTGATCCGGCAAGCGCAGTTTTTTGCGCAGGTTCAGCGCAGCTGGTCGGTGATATCGATCCATGCTGTCGAGTCGCCACGGTGGTTGTTCATGTCGCGGCACTGACCGTAGATACGCGCGACTCCATGCTTCGGGGATTCGCTGTCCGGGTAGAGCATCGCGGTGACGCCGTCCTTGGATAACGTTGTGCCGAATACGTTTTGGTGGGGCGGCAGCCCCTCGCGCCAGCCGCGTGCAACCATGGCGCGCGCGATGCCTTGGAAATACGTGTTGCCGTGGGCATCGGCGGGCAACGTGAAGTCCAGGTAGACCGCTCCTTGATAAGGAGGATCTTCGCGGTTCTTACAGGACATCAAAAGATAGCCCGCCGTTGCGTTTTGCAGCGCACCGATGGTGACGATGCGTCTGGCCTGCTCGACGACCTCGGTCTTGGTCTGTTCGTCGGTGGCGGTAAGGCTCGGGTGCTCAACGGAATCGGCCGCCGATGAATGCAGCCGGCCCACCGCCAGAAACGCAGCGCCCAGGATGAGCGCTGACGTCAACGCGACAGCGATCAACGTCCGACTTGCCGGCGAGCGAAGCCGGTCGGCGCGGCTGAACGGCGGGTCAGCCACCCAAGGCGGCGAGGAGTTCCTTGATCCGGGCCGCTTCGTCATCCGTTGGGATTTCGTCGGCCTCGATGGCGTCCAGGAGATCGGCGGTCAGCCCCGCGCCATTGGCGGTTTCCTGCGCCGACAATTTGCCGCGCCGACGTACGACATACAGCTGTTGGCCCAACGTCGCGCCGGGCGCCTCGGCGGCCATTGCCATCAGCTCGTCGTAGCGGGTTCGAACTCCGCTCAGCGAGACGATGACCGATGGCGTCGCCCTACCGCGAGACGCTGCTTTGGTGAGTGCCGTCTGCAGCTTTCGCAGGCCGGAAAGGATCACCGCCGCGCGTCCGGAGAACTCCGCATCGCTGGTGCTGGGCAAGGCGTCGATCGCTGCGGTGAACATCTGCATCGCCGCCTCGACCAAGCTGACAATGACGGGCGCTTCGCCGTCATCGGCTCCGCCGTCGCCTTTGGAGCGCTTTGTGCCGTGGAAGGCATCACTGATCTGTGCGTCGATGATGATCACCCGTCTCGATCGCGATAGAAGACGTCGAAACGCTAGCGCGGATCCATCGTCTGTACAAGGGTTGGACCCGCCGCTGGCGTTTAGCTGCGGGTATCCGGGGTAGCGCTCGCACCGACAAAAGACATATTCACAGCCATTCTTTGCCAACTGCAGAACTGTGTTATCGCGTATGCGCGCGGATGGCATTACGGGTCTTGTGGAAATGCCGAGCCGCGAGAAGAGTAAATCTGCATGACCGACCAGAATTTGATTGAGCACTGGATTCAAGGCTGTGCGGTGCAGCGAATCATGTTCCGCGACGGTCTCGTGCTCAACCTCGAGGATTACAACGAACTCGTCATCTCGACACCGATAACCCTGACGCTGCCGGCCACCGCCAACTCACCCGTTGAGGCCGTTTCCATCGACCCCAACGATCCAGCCGTCCATGAGCGACCACTGTTCGATTTCTCGGGAGCGACGTGCACCGATGTCGCCTGGGATGACGCCGGAGACCTGCACCTGGAATTCTCGGACGGACATCAGATCGACGTGCCGCCCGACGACAACGTCAGCGCGTGGGAGCTCTACGGCAAGTATCACGGCTACGCCGCCTGCCTGCCGCATGGCGAGGTGCGGGTGGTGCGGCACGATATGCCGACCGCCTAGCTGACTTGGCGTCAAGATCGGCATTTCCGGTCACCGGCCACGCGCGGGCATGCTTTGATCGGCCCATGCAGGGCTCGGCGACGGTTCATATGGCGGCACCCGCGGACAAGATCTGGAACCTGATCGCGGATGTCCGCAACATCGGGCGGTTCTCCCCCGAAACATTCGAGGCCGAGTGGCTTGGTGGAGCCACCGGGCCAGCGCTGGGGGCACGATTCCGCGGCCACGTCAAGCGAAACGAAATCGGGCCGGTGTACTGGACGACCTGTCGCGTCACCGCATGCCAACCGGGCCGGGAATTCGGCTTCGAGGTGCTCCTCGGCGACAGGGCGGTGAACAACTGGCATTACCAACTGGCGCCGAAGGCCGACGGCACCGACGTCACCGAATCATTTCGGATGAGCGCCTCGCCGATGACCACGCTGTATTACTGGATGTTCGGCGGCTTCCTGCGCCAGCGACGCAACATTCGTGACATGACCAAGACGCTGCGCCGCATCAAGGATGTTGCCGAGGCGTGAAATCGTCGCCTTACCGAGCTGAATGAGGTTGCCATGGGACAGTGGTCGCGCGATGAGATCGAGTCGGCCTTCGAACGCCACAAACAGGTCGTCGTAGAAATCGGCTCCAGTTGGGACTGGTCACGGTTCGCCGATCAGTTCACCGAGGACGCAACCTACGTCGAGCACACCTACGGAACCTTCCACGGGCGCGAGCAGATCCGCGATTGGATTGTCTCGACGATGAATGAGTTCCCCGGCAGTGAGATGCCGTTCTATCCGACCTCCTGGTACTCGATTGACACCGACCGCGGCTGGGTGTTCTGCGAGTTTCTCAACCGGATGCGGGATCCCGGCGACGGCAGCATCCATCAGGCGGCCAACCTGTCGGTGATGAAGTACGCCGGTGACGACCTGTGGAGTTATGAGGAAGACGCCTACAACCCGATGAACTTCCTGCCGGTGGTCCGGGACTACATCCTGCGGTGTAAAGCACTCGGCACGGTCACCGACGACGCGATTGCCTTCGCGAAAAACATGAACTGGGAACTAGCCTAACGGCTGACCCGTGCCATGGCCGTAGGCTTGCGGTAACACTGCCCGTCGATGTGGAGGGCCTTATCCGTGGGTATCGCATTGAAGCAGAGGTTGCACTGGCTAGCGCTGCACGGTTTCATCCGCGGCGGCGCGTCGATCGGCGCGCGACGCGGTGATCTACAGGCCCGGCTGATCGCCGACCCGACTGTTAAGGCGGATCCGGTGACGTTCTACGACGAAGTGCGGGCCCGCGGCTCTTTGGTGCGCACCCGGATCGGGTACATCACCACAGATTATGCAATCGGGCACGAATTGCTGCGATCCGACGACTTCCGGGTGCTCTCGATCGGGTCGAACCTGCCCGCGCCGCTGCGGTGGCTGGAGCGTCGCGCCCGCGACGATATGCTCCACCCGCTGCGTCCGCCGTCATTGCTGGCCGTGGAGCCGCCGGACCATACCCGCTACCGCAAGACGGTGTCGTCGGTGTTCACCACGCGGGCCGTCGCCTCACTACGCGATGGGGTCGAGCAGACCGCGGAGTCCCTGCTGGATCAGCTGTCCCGCGAACGGGGTGTCGTCGACATCGTCGACCGGTATTGCGCCCAGCTTCCGGTTGCCATCATCAGCGACATCCTAGGGGTGCCTGATCGCGATCGACGGCACATTCTCGAATTCGGCGAACTTGCCGCTCCCAGTTTGGATTTCGGGCTAACCTGGCCGGAATATCGGCGTGTGCAGCACGGGATCGCGGGCTTCAACACATGGCTGGACGAGCATCTTCGGCAGTTGCGGCGCACGCCGGGTGATGACCTGATGAGCCAGCTGATCCAGAAGGCCGAAAGTGGTTCGAAGGAAACATATCTGGATGAGTTCGAACTCCGGGCGGTCGCCGGTTTGGTGCTGGCGGCCGGCTTTGAGACCACGGTGAATCTGCTGGGCAACGGGATTCGCATGCTGCTGGATGCTCCCGAGCATCTGCGCACACTCAGTCAGCGGCCCCAGCTGTGGCCCAACGCCGTCGAGGAGATCTTGCGGCTGGAGTCACCGGTGCAGCTGACCGCGCGGTTGGCGCTGAACGATACCGAGGTAGCGGGTAGACCGATCAAGCAAGGTGAACTGGTGGTGGTGTACGTTGCTGCGGCCAACCGTGACCCGGCCGTGTTCGCCGACCCGAACCGGTTCGACATCGAACGCGAAAACGCTGGTAAGCACTTGGCTTTCTCCGGTGGTCGGCATTTCTGCCTGGGAGCTGCTCTGGCCCGGGCCGAAGGCGAGGTGGGGTTGCGAGCGTTTTTCGACCGCTTCCCCGACGTGCGTGCTGCCGGCGCGGGCAGCCGCCGCGACACCCGTGTTCTGCATGGTTGGTCGACGCTGCCGGTAGCACTGGGCCCGGCGCGGTCGATGGCCACTCGATGAGTTAGGGGGTCAGGCTAAGGGTGGAAGTTTGCGACCGAAGTAGCCCTCCAGCATCGTGGTGCACACCAACTCCCCGGTGCGGTTGAACATGGTGCCCTGTGTCAGTCCTCGACCACCAATGCCATTGAGTGAATGTTGTTCGTAGAGCAGCCAATCCGACAGGTCGGGGGGCCGGTGGAACCACACCGCATGATCCAGCAACGCCGAGTTCCCCGGTCCCAGCGGCGTGGTGCGGTGGGCGATCATCGCCGGCTCCAGCAGCGTCCGGCCGGAGACATAAACCGCCACGCAGTAGGCCAGAATGGGGTCGCTCGGTGGGATCCCGTTGGGGCGCCACCAGATTCGAATCCGTGCCGGTGGCGGCTCGGCGAAGTCGAGTGCGAGCCGGGCAGGCGGATCGATATAGCGCATCTCGATGGGCTGCTGACGGACCCACCATCCGGCGCGCTCGTCGGCGTAGGCACTGAGCTGTTCCGCCATCGTCGGAAAGGATTCGGGCTCGGGTAGATCGGGTGGTTGCTGTTGGTACACATGACTTTCGACAGGTTCGCTGAACGACGCGATGCCCTCCAATAACACCGCGCCGAACTGGCGTGCGGTGACGCGACGCGCAGAGAAGGTGCCGCCGTCATGCAACGCGGTGACCTCGAAATCGACCGGGTGCCTGGTGTCGCCCCGGCGCAGGAACGAGACATGCATGCTGTGCGGTGATCGTTCGGACGCTGTGCGGCTGGCCGCCATCAAGGCTTGTGCTGCGATGTGGCCCCCGACGATGTGGTGATCGATTTCGTCGATCTGGGTTCCGACGAAGAATTCCGCGCTCACCTGGTTGAGGTTGAACGTGTCGAGTACCTGGCTCAGCGTGGGCACCGGAGGCGGGATAGTCACCGACGCATCATGCCGCACAGCCGAACTAAGCCAAATATCGGCCGAACCAATCCAGCACCCGCCCCCACGCATCCGCGGCGGCGGCAGCGTTGTAGCGCGGTCCGGTGTCGTTGAAGAACGCATGGTCGGCATTGGGTTCGATGACGATGTCGTTGATCAGCCCGGCACGATCGAGGGCGGCTTTGGCCGCCGCCTCGGAGCCGGTGACCCGGGTGTCGAGGGCCCCGTAGAACGCCAGCACAGCGACATCCTTGGATGCGGCGAAATCGGGGTTGTCCGGTAGCGGCCCATAGAACGGGACCGCGGCCGACAACGCCGGCACGCCGGAAGCCAGCAGTTGCCATACCAATCCGCCGCCGAAGCAAAAACCGACGACCGCGATTTTCCGGCCCGGAACCCGCATTTGCAGTTCCGCGATACCGGAGTTCAGATCTGCGATGAACCGGTCCGGCTTAGCGGCACTCAGTGCCGCGGTGGCCTGCGCCGGATCGGCGAAATGCCCGGTGCCGCCTTCCTCGGACAGCAGATCGACGGCCAGCGCCGAGTAGCCGGCCCCGGCGAAACGTCCGGCCACCGACCGCACCCAATCGTTTAGACCCTTGTTCTCGTGGATGACCAGCACCCCGCGACGGGCATTGTGCGCTTGTGCCCAGGCGCCCTGGAGCTGTCCGTTCGGACCGGCCCATGAGATCGGCTCGGTCGGCAGCGCCCGGGCCGTTCCCGGTGGCTGCGTTCCGGTCGTGCTTGATGACCCGCTCCGCTGCGTCTTTCTGTTGCCGCAGGCGGCGATCAGCGCGGCCGCGGCCCCGCTGCCCAGACCGAGCAGCGCCAGCCGCCGCAAGGCCTCGCGCCTCGTCAGCAGACCGTCGACGTGATCGGTGGCAATCTCTTCGGCAATGTATTGCTGTAGCGAGGTCACCATGGGGAGTATGCGCCGAAAACCTTTCTGCCGCGCGGCGGCGCGCCTTAGCTGAAGCTGTCCGGGTCAGCCACCGGGATGAGTAGATGCGACGGGGTGGGGCCACCCTGATGGAGCTGATAGCTTCCGCCGGTCAGAGCGCGGCGCGCGGGCTTGGTCGGTACCAGATGCGGGAAGTCATAGGTGGTCACCGTCAGGCGCAGCCGATGACCCGGCTCGATCAACGCGGCCGTCGGGAAGACCTCGATGTCATAGCGGGTCACTTCGCCGGGAACCACGGGCTTGACCGCCGACCGAGTGCTGAAGTGATACGGCCGTAGGACGGTGCCGTCCGGCAGGTACCAGGTGCGATCGGGATCCAGCGCGCGGTGCGAACCGAGCAGTGCTCCCTGAGTCAACGGGCGGCTGGCCCCGTCGGGGGCGAGGTCGTCGAGGTGGGCGACCCACAGCGCCTCGCTGGTGGTTGCCGTCGCGTGCACGGTCAGCGTGATCGGTCCGGCAACCAGCGTCGGCGTGGCGAATGCTTCGGTGGTGTAGGTCAGCGCGCCACGCTGCAGTCGCCGGTTGTCCTGGTCGTAGCGGGTCTGGCCGCCGCGCTGTGCGCGGATGAAGCTGGTCATCCCCAGGGTCCACTGCTCGATGCTTCGGCCGGCCACCGCACCGCGTCCCACGTAGTTGATTGTCGCCGTGGATGTCTCCGGCGCGCATTCGGCGGACAGCCGGCCGGACTGGGACAAATAGAACCGGGTCGGCGTCGCCTCGGCGAGTGGGTAGTCGCGGGCGTGGAACCATCGCGGGCTGCCAATGGCTTGAAAGGTGAACGGCGATCCGGAGATTGCCGCCTCCGCATCGTCGTTCAGCCAATGGTCGAACCAGCGCAGCTGTAGCGCATTGATGTGCAGCCCGCCGAAGTCGGAGACGTGATACCAGGGCCCCATCAATAATCGCAGCCGTTCGGACACCGGCTGGCCGGGTTGCATCGGCGCCTCGTCGGGCCGCCCGGCGAAGGCGTTCTGCAATGCCGCATAGTTCAGCGGCGCACCGCGTTGGAAGGCATCGTGCCAACCGCCGACCAGAAGCACCGCGACGTCGTTGGCGACAATGCCCCGCAGCACCATGCCCGGCCGCATCGCATCCCAGAACGGCCCGTCGAATGCGGTCTCACCGCCGGCGACGGCGTCGGCGATCAACGGCCGGAAGTACCCTCGCTGATCACGCCCACGCTGCCGCACCCCGGCGAACCCGCCGGCCCGCGGCCGCGGATGCTTGCCGAGTTTGACCACTTCCAGCGCCGGGTTGACGATGTTGAGCAAACGGTAGATCGCCCCGTACGCCCGAACTGTGCGCAGGTGCGGGGCGCCGCCCATCGCCATCGCGTCGCGATAGAAATCGCGGGCGGCCATCACCGGGAAAATCGCCTTCAACGGCGAACCCGGCCCGACAGCGGCGGCGGTGAACAGCTGGTTGATCGCCAAGTAGGAGGTTCCGAACATGCCGACACGACCGTTGGCGTTCGGCAGCTTTGACGCCCAATCGACCAGCTCTACCCCGTCCTGGGTCTGCCGCTCCCCGAACATCTCGAAGGAACCGCCGGACACACCGCTGCCGCGGACGTCGACCATCACCTCGATGTAGCCGCGCTTGATCAGATACGGGGTGGCGCCGCCGCCAATCTGTGCGGCCGGCGGCGGGGCCTTCTTGCCGTAGGGCGTCAGGCACAACAGCACCGGAAACGGCCCGGCGGCGGGCCGCCCGGTCTCGGGCACCGTGGGGTAATGGATGTCGGCGCGCAGGGCGATGCCGTCGCTCATCGGTACCGCGACGTTGTGGTGCACTCCCCATCCGAAGAGCGCCGGCCTGGGTGTCCAGCCCGGCGTGAACGGCGACGGGCTGGTCCTGCGGGCACGTTTGGTGCCGGCTTTGCGTCGGGATCGCAGCGTCGCCATCCCCCACCTCCTGCGCCCATGATTGACAACGTGTTCAGCTGCCGGGTTCTATGACATCCCATGCCAGTTGACGACACGGTACTCGGGCTGTGGCAGGCGCTATCGCGACGGGACTGGGACGCGGTCAAGACGTTTCTATCGGCCGACTGCATCTATGTCGACATGCCGGTCGGACCGAGCCTGGCGGCGCGTGGTCCCGACGACATCGTGAAACGGCTCAAGGTCGGACTTGAGCCCCTGGCGGGCTACGAGAACCACGCTGGCGTGTTGTTATCCAACGGTTCCGACGCCATGTACGAGCACTCCGAAACCTGGCGGTGGTCGACCGGGGAGACGGCCGTGCTGCAATTCGTCTCGGTGCACCGCGTCGAAGACGGCAAAGTGACGCTCTGGAAAGACTATTGGGACATGGGCAGCATGACCGCCCAGGCCCCGTCGACGTGGTTGGAAGATCTGTCAAAAGTGGATGTGAGCTGGGTGTTTGATGCGACGGGACTCATCTGAAAGCTTCCGGTTTTGTCCGAACTTTGAACACGTCCGAGAACCATAGCTGTCGCCGGGACTGCCGAAGTAGTTAATCGAACCGGTTAGGTCCGAGCCGACGTAGATCTTGCCGCTGGGATAGGTGACCTTGAAAACCTGCTTGAGCCGTGGCACGCCCGCTACCGTAACCCTGCGTTTACTGGCTGACTTCAGTTCGACCAGGGGTACGCAAACAATGGCCCCGTGAGTGCGAACATGAGGAGACACAACAGTGCGCACAAGATCAGCCAGATCGCCTGGGCGAAGAACCGCCTAAACTCGGCCATCAGATCATCATTCCCGTCACCTACTTCGTCCCGGATGACGGTGCTCAGCCGATCCAGATCGCCGGCAGTCAGGAACACCCTCTCCTGACCGATCGCCATCAGATACGCGCGGGAGCCATTGGCCCGGTCTAGGCGGGTGAGGTGTAGCTGATCCCCATCACTGTCGCGCAGGCCGATGAGGCTGGTTAGTTCTGGTTGTTTCATGGTTGGGTTGGGACTTCTCCTGTGGGTGGAACTCCTAGACCATAACCGCTGCGCTGACTGCGCGCAATCCCTTGGACTGCAACTGATTTCGTATCGCCGCGATACACTGAGGTCAACGGTTTCCCGATGAACACGCCGGCCTAATGCCGCGTAGCGGCGTCTAACATCCGGGACAACGGACGCATGCACGTTGGGCGCGACACGCCGGAATCCTGGTTTGCTGGTGTCCAAATAGTTGACGCTACAGAACTCTGCTATTTGCCCATTTCCGCAGGTCATAGCACAGTGCTTACCCAGATCTGGGGAAAGACTATTGGGACATGGGCAGCATGACCGCTCAGGCGCCGCCGACCTGGTTGGAGGACCTCGCGACGGCCGATGCTAGTTGGGTGTTTGATGCCACGGGACTCATCTGATTGACCCTCAATTCCAGACACAATCCCCACTGATTCGACACGCACAGAGCACGATGCCCCACAGAGGGACCACACCAATGGGACTCACTCAGCTTTTGGTCTGGACTACAGCTACTGCACTGCCGCTGGCATGCTGCCCCGCGGAGGCATCTGCCACGCCCAGTCGTGGCGTGACCTCTGTGCTGCTGAGTCAGTCGACGCACAACGGTTACGACTACATCACGCGCGACATCACCATTTCCCCCGGCGGCAGCACCGGATGGCACTGGCACGACGGCGAACTCGTCGGTGTCGTCAAGCAAGGCACTCTGACCACAATGTGTCCGACTGTTCAGTTGACGGCGTCTATAACATGGGCGACCCGGTCGTCGAACCCACAGGCGCTGACCATGTGCACATCGGACGCAACTTGGGTACCGATCCAGTAATTCTCCAGATCATCTATGTCGATCCGGTTGGTAAGCCACTCGCCGAAGATGCCCCCAATCCCGGCTGCGACTTCAGCTAATTTGGCGTGGAGCCGTCGAGCATCGCGCGTCCCACCCGCATCAGCGTCGAGCTGGCTGAAAAGCAAGTAGAGCGCACGTTCGGATGCGCCATTTAGCTAGTGTTCGAGTGTTGTTCGGGCCTGGTCGATTTGGTCGTAGGCGTAGGTCATCATCGCGGCGGTGGTCATCGTCTCACCCTTGCGGGCGAGCGATTCGTAGGTCTGGTTGCCGAGCACACCACGGAGCAGGATGATGGCGGTGCTGAGTTGGGGGAACGCCGAAGCGGTGAGGGGACTGAATGCGAAACCGGCGATGGTGGCTGCCGGTTCGAGGCGTCCGAGGCGGCCGAGGAATACCGCGAGAGTTGCCAGGGGGGAACGGATATGGGCGACGTTGCCAGAGTCGTAGCAGTTGCGGATGGCCAGAGTGATGTGATCGAGCGCCGCCAGCGGATCGCCGTGTTCGGCCTCAACCCGAGACAAGCCGGTCGCGAGCTGTGATTCGACGGAGCGGTTGCCGCTGTCTTGGGCGATCAGCAGGCCCCGGCGCGAGGCTTCTAGCGCGCGGACGGGATCAGCATCGCGGAAGGCAAAGCCGTAGGCCCAAAGCGCGTTCGCGAGGGCAAAGGGGTTGTGGGTGGCTTCGGCGGCTTCGATCAGCCCGTTCGCGGCGGCCCGCGCCTCCTCACCGGCCCCGGCGAGCATCAGCCCGATGACCAGGTATGTCCGGGTGAGTGTATGGGTGTCGCGGCCGCGTGCCAGCTGGGCGCGGCACCACTCGACCCACCGTTCGGGCTGGCCGATGGTCGAGTACACAGGGCCGAGCGCGCCCTCGAGGCCGTACGGCACCTCGTGGCGGCCATTGGCGATCACCGTCTGGCCGGCGTCGGCGTAGCCGACAGCCTCCTCGATCCGTCCCACGACCCAGCACAGCGACGCGATCACATATAGGAACGCGAGCCGGGGATGGTCGACGGCGCGGGCGGGCTCGATGAGTTCCTCGGCCCAGGCTATCGGCTCATAATTCTCGACCACATAGCCGAAGAGCGTCGCGTAGGTGGCGATGATGGCGGCGACATCAAGATCGCCTTGGTCGGCGGCCCAGCGAAACGCGGTGCGCAGATTGGCCAGCTCGACAGCGAACCAGTCGTAGGCCTCCCGTTGGCGGGCGCCGTCCCACAGGGCCAGGATGTCGGCTTCGCGTCCGGCGAAATACCGCGAGTGGGCGGCCCGAATCTCGGACGCTTCGCCGCCCGCGACGAGCTGTTCCTCAGCGAACTGGCGGATCGTCTCCAGCATCGAATATCGGGTCCGCCCCGCCGACCGGTCGGCGACCAACAGCGACTTGTGCACCAGCGCGTCGAGCAGGTCCAGGGTGGCGAAGTCATCATCGGAACCCATGACGGCGCAGGCACTTTCGAGGTCGAATCCCCCGGCGAACACCGAACACCGATCCATCAGCGCCTTTTCCATGTCGTCGAGCAGGTCATAGGACCACGCCACCGCGTGGCGCAGGGTGTGGTGGCGTTCCAAACCGCGCCGCGAGCCGACCAGCAGCCGCAACCGCCGGTCGAGACGATCACGCACCTCGCTGGCGGTCATGGCCGCCATGCGCGAGGCGGCCAACTCGATGGCCAGCGGGATCCCGTCGAGCCGGCGGCAGATCTCCACCACCGCGGCCGCCTCGTCATCGTCGCCTACCGTGGAGCGCGGCGACACCTGCTGCGCCCGTTCGACGAACAAGGCCACCGCGGCGGAGTCGACGCCTGCGCCGACGTCCAGCGAGGGCACCGGCCACAGCCGCTCGTCGACGATGTCGAGTCCTTCGCGGCTGGTGGCCACAATCTTGGTCGTTGCCGAGGCCGTCAGGATGGCCTCGATCAGATCGGCGGCGGCGTCGAGCACGTGTTCGCAGTTGTCGAACACCAGCAGCCGCACCCTGCCCTCCAGGGCGGCGGCTACGCTTTCGGCCACGCTCTTGCCGGGGTGTTGGGTGATACCCAGCACCGCGGCCACCGCGTCGGGCACCGCCGCCGGATCGGTGACCGCGGCCAGTTCGAAAAACCACACCCCGTCCGGGAATTCGTCAACCAGCCGCCCAGCCACTTCCAGCGCCAGCCGAGTCTTGCCGACCCCGCCCACCCCAGTCAGCGTGACCAACCGATGAGCCTTCACCGCGCCTTGCACCTCATCGGCCTCCGACTCGCGACCGATCAAGCTCGTGGGCGCAGGGCGCAGATTCCCCGGACCCGCATCCAGCGCCCGCAACGGCGGAAACTCCGCGCGCAGGCCCTCCGCGCGGACCTGAAAAACCTGAACCGGAGTCGGGAGATCCCGCAACCGCCGCGGTCCCAGATCGACGAGATTGACCCCACTGAGCAGACCCGCCGTCGACTCGGTCAGCACGATCTGACCGCCGTGCCCGGCGGCCATCACGCGTGCGGCCCGATTCAAAACCGCTCCGAAATAGTCGCCCTCACGCTGCTCGGCTTCGCCGGTCGCCAGCCCGATCCGCACCGGCAGTTCCAATTCCCGCTGTGCGGCCACGGCGGCATCCACCGCGGCTCTGGGTGACGCGAACGCGGCGCACACCCCGTCCCCGGTGTGTTTGAACAGCCAGCCGCCGTGCGTCTCGATCGCCCGACGTAACACCTCGTCGTGGGCGGCCAAGGCCGCTCGCATGCTCTCCGCGTCGGCTTCCCACCGACGGGTCGAACCCTCGACATCGGTGAACAGAAACGTCATGACACCCGAAGGAGCGGGCACCTCTGGAGAATGTCACAACGCCCCTGCTCCCTTGCGGAGTTTGACCACAGTACTAGCACGTTGACGTCGTGGATTTTCGACGCGACCGGCCGCTGACGTATCGCGTTTCTAGCCCGAAATCTCAAGTACACGTCTGGCATAGCCGAGTCATCGCCGGACCCGGGGCGGCATCGGAGAGATCTGGCGGCAATTGACTACCCCAACCCTGATGCAACCGTCATTAGAAGGAACGCTGCGAGATCGTCCGGTGGGTCGCCCTTGCGGTACGTGAAGAGGTGAGCGTCCCAGGGGCGCCTGGTGCTGTCGCAAAACAAACAAATTGTCGAAAGTCGATCCTCAAGCGGCTAGAAAGCACCACTGTGCGTCGCTTCGTTGAGGCCGCCGACGGCGGCGCCAACTTCCCCGGAGATCATCCTCCACCACGGTTTGATGTAGCGGTGTTTGCCGTGGGGATCGAAGTAGCGGCTTATCAGCTCTTGTGCTCCCACTTCGATCACGTTCTGGAAGCCCCTCGAGGCAAGGAATGCGGGCGCTTGGCCCTCGTCGATCCCGAAAGTGAGCGGCTCGCTGGTGCGGCTCATTTTGGCGAACTCGTTCGCCGCCCCACGCAGCGTGCACGTGCCGTGCACCACCGAGCGCAGTACGTAGTCGAACACGATCGCGCTGCCCGCCGCGGCATTGGCCGTCACAAAGCTCAGAACCGCATCCACCGCCTCCAGGTTGAGGTAGGGCGTCACGCCTTCCCACAGAAACACCGTCGGGCGCGTCGCGCGGTCGCCGCACCCCAGCAGCTTGTCGGCAAGCTTGTCCACCGGAAGTCGATCCCGACCAATACGAGCGTCTCTCGTGCGAACCGACAGGGTTCATGGCGATCAAGGCGATACCAGACCCTCGGAAACACTGACGTCTCGCATCTAAAGAATCGAGATGGCTCGTGCGGGATCGCCTGTGCAAGAGAAACTGCAGTCTCCTATATGAGCCGCGGCAGTTCATGGACCCTGCCAAACGGCAGGACCCAGAGTGCTAAGCAACATCCTTCGTGACGACGCTCGGCCTGAGCCGCGCGTCCGCCTAACCGCACCGGCACAGCGCGCTACAAAGCGTGAATTCCGTTGTAGAGCACCATCAAGCCGATCACGACCAGGATTGCCGCCACCAACGCGGCGTTGTTTTTCTCCATCCAGTCTTTGAGCCGGCCCATCGCATCGTCGAGGCGGTGACCCGCGGCCGCATACGCCAGGATCGGGACGGCAACCGTTGATGCGGCGATGGCGACGAAGAACGCCGCGGCAATCCAGTCACCGGCCATACCCAGCCCGCTGGCGCCGATTGCCAATCCGGCAGGAATGCAGATGAGCAGTACGTCGGGTCTTATCACCACCAGCGTCGCCGCTGTTATCGCCGAGCGCGCTGGGGTGATCGTGGCGAACGAACGCATCCAGGCCGGCGACTCGGTGTGGCTATGCCTGGTCAGCCACTGGTAAACACCGAACAGGATGAGCGCCGACCCCAGGACCACGCGTAGCCAGGACGCCCAGGGCGGCGGCGACTTGTGCAGACCGCCGAGCAAGCCCGAGGCCGCGACGCAAAGCGCCGTCAGCGCGGCCAGGCCCAGCAGCCAACCGGCGAGAAAAGCAAGGCTGCTCGGCCTCGGCCGCGGCGCCTGTAACACCAGCACCGCCGGGATGACCGTGATCGGTGAGAGCGCGATGACCAGCCCGAGCGGAATAAGCCCGGTTACGACAGAGCCCCAGTTTGCTGCCATGGGCAGCAACTTAGCGCGCCGCAGGCGAGCGAAAAAGTAAACCGCATTACTGGACGACGTGAATGCCGTTGTACAGCCTGCATTAACCTGCATGTGCACTATCGGCGGGTCGAACTCACCGATGAATGGGCTGCGCTTTCTGCGGATTAATCCGTTCTGTCGCAGAAGAGCGGTTATCTTTAGCTGCTTAGCTTGAGCCGGGCCACCGTCATCGGTTGCGGCCAGGTCGATTACCGGATGAAGGAGCCAGTTATGTCGCTCTCAGCAATCATTTCGCGTCGTGTGATCGTCGGCGCGATCGGCTCTGGCGCGGTTAGCGGCACGCTGTTGTGTGCTACCGCGGGAACGGCTGCGGCTGATCCGCCGCCTCGGCCAGCCAACTGCACAGCTGCGGATGTCGCCGGTGTCGCGGCTGGTGTTGCGACGGCGCTGTCCACGTATCTATTCACGCACCCGGATCTAAACGGGTTCTACACCGGACTTCAGGATCAGCCCAAAGATCAGCTCCGCGACGACGTACAGAATTACTTCAACGCCAACCCGCAAGAGCAAGCGGACCTTGAGGGCATCCGTCAGCCAATGACAGACATCAGGCAGCGTTGCCAATGGACTCCATTACTCGGGCAAGGCGACGCCACTCCCTAACGGATCATGACGACAAGGAGATTGCGATGAATCTATGGATACGGTCTGGGATTGGCGCGGGTATAGCGGTGTTGGCTCTTACGTCATTTCCTGAGATATATGCCGTGGTGCAGCCCTCCGGGGTGGCCAACGCCGACGTTTGTGCGAGCGTCGGCAGGCGTGTTTCGGTTAGCGGGTGCACCAACGTTGCCGACACGGTCAACGCCAATGTCCCCCCGCCGGCCGCTTATGCGCCGCTGCCGCAGGACTTTCCGCCGCCACCGCCACCACCGCCGGTAAACGTCTGCGTTGGAGCCGGCCGCCGAATCCATGTCAGCGGCTGTACCTAAAGCGCGACTCTGCGCGCTGGCGTCAGGTCCACCCGCATCAGGGCAGGAAGATGTCCGGAACGCCGAAGCTGTTAGCTAGTTGAGCACCGAGGTCACTGAAAAGTATGTCGAAGAGCGGACCGAACGTCTCGAGACTAGGCGCGGCCAACGCCAGTTCAGACGTGTTCGTGAGATCACCGGCC
>JAFAID010000655.1 GCA_019236925.1 Mycobacterium sp.
GCCGACCGATCAGCGCGCCGCCGGTGTCGGCATCGGGCGTGACAGCGATCTGCGCTGTCACGCCTGGCTTCCCGACGGCGCGCTGAGGGTTTGGGCTCAGTGCCCGGCTTGTCCTGTTGTCGGCGGGCGCGCGACACACTGGGCCAAATAGAGCTCTTCACCGAGCTTTTCCATCAACTGCAGTTGGGTCTCCAGGTAGTCGACGTGGTTTTCCTCGTCGGCCACAATCCCCTCGAGCAGGTTGGCGCTAGTGGTGTCTTGCTTTTCGCGGCACATGATGATGCCCGGTTTGAGCCGGTCCAACACGTCGTGTTCGATCGCCAGATCGGCCTCGAACTGCTCGCGCAGCGTCTGACCGATGCGCAATGAAAAGAGACGCTGATAGTTCGGCAGCCCCTCCAGCAACAGGATGCGATCAGTGATGGCCTCGGCGTGCCGCATTTCGTCGAACGACTCGGCGCGGGTGTGGGCCGCCACTTCGGTGAAACCCCAATTCTCCTGCATCTTGGAGTGCAGAAAGTACTGGTTGATCGCGGTGAGTTCGCTGGTCAACTGCTCGTTGAGCAGGCGCAAAACATCAGGATCACCTTGCATGATCGCTCCTATTTCTCCGCTGGCACGGTCTCGGACTTGAGGCGAAAGACGGTGGGTTGGGCTGGAACGCCGCCGGCATGCCGACCACAAATCTAGTCCCTTGAGCGACTCTCGGCGTGCTGATTCGGGCGGCGTGGGGACCTAAATTTCACTAAAAGTGCAGGTCAAAGGCTATCCTAAGTAAGGATAGCCTCGGCGAACTAAGTTAGGTTAGACTTCCCTACATGCGGGCAATCCGGTCGTCAGTGACCCAGATTGTGGGGGTTCCCTGATGTACGTGTGCCTGTGCGAGGGCGTCACCAGCCAAACCGTCTCGGACGCGGTGGCCGGCGGGGCGTCGACGTCTAAGGAGGTCGCCGCGGCGTGCGGGGCCGGCCTCGACTGCGGACGTTGCCGGCGCACGCTACGGGCGATGATCGCCGCTGCCGCACAGTTGCAGCCCACCGGTTCCTAACGATCAGTTGCCCCGTTTGGCGGTGAAATCCGCCAGCGCCGCCGCGTTCGCCTGACCGCCAAGCAACTGGGCGAACTCTGCGTTTTCCCGAGCGGTTGCTGCCGCTATTTCGGGACGAGTCGGTTCGACGATCGTCCGCTTGACCGCGATCAAACTCGAAATCGGCCGAGAGGCAAGGATTTCGGCGTGCCGGCGGGCCTCGGCGATCAGCTCCTCGGGCTCGCACACCTTCCAGACCAGCCCCATGCGTAGCGCCTCGTCAGCGGACACCCATTCCGAGGACATCAACAGCCAGGCGGCGTTTTGCCGGCCGATCAGCTGCGGCAGCAGGTACGACGACGCCGCTTCGGGCGCGACGCCCAGGCTGGTAAACGGGCATTTCAGCCTAGCCGCCGTCGACATGAACGCCAGGTCCGCGTAGCCCAGGACGGTGGTGCCGATGCCGACGCCGACGCCGTTGACCGCGCAGATCAGTGGTTTGGGAAACCGGGTCAGCGCGTCGATCATCGTGGTGAAGTGAGATCCCTGACGGGCCATTTGCGGATCGGTGATGCGTGCTTGCATCTCTTTGAGGTCGTTGCCGGCGCTGAACGCCCGTCCGGCCGCGGTCAACAGCACGACAGCGATTTCGGGGTCATCGGCTGCCGACGTCAGCGCGTCGGCGGTGGCCTCGTAGAGCGCCTCGTTGAACGCGTTGAGCGCCTCGGGCCGGTTCAGGGTGAGGGTGCGCACCCGGTTTTGGTCTTCGCTCTGGAGTATCACCGGTGTCTCCTTATGTCTCGAATGGTGTTTTCAGCACGTAGCGGCTGGTCGGAACGGTGTCGATGTTCTCGTTGGCGCCGAACGCCGATGTGCTGGCGACCATTCGGCCCAGCCGATGCTGCAGATCGGCGTCGTCGGCGGCGCCAAAGAAGGCCTTCAGATCGGTGATCGCCTCGGCTGGGAACAGCTCTTCGACGATGCCGGCGAACTCTGGCGCGTTCGGCGTCAATGCACGCACCACAGCGTTCTGCGTGTAACCGAAAGTGGACTGGGTCTCGATCGCCACCGACGTGTGGTCGTGCTGCCAGCGCTTCAGCCAGGTCGCGTAGTCCAGCTCCGCAGGCCGGCGCAACAACGCAATGTTAGCTAAACCCGTTGTGCGGCTGCCTAGTTGAAGCGAGGCCTGCAGCGGCACCGACTCGGTGACCAGATACGCCGCGAGGTGATCGCACTCCGCTTCGAGCAGGCCAAGCGTCGCCGCGATCTGATCGCCGTAGCACTGCTGGGTCCAGATACTCACCACGGCTGCCACCGGCGGGTCGAGCGTGGTCAGTGTCATCAGTGAATGACGCACCGCCCCGTCGCGGACGTTGACGGCCAAGCCGGCGACCCCGAGCCGAAGGATGGCATCGGCGACGGGTCCTCGCTGCCGCTGGCACCAGTCGTCGTCGCGGTCGGCGGCCATCAGCACCGTGACTACTTTCTCCATAGCCGAAACCTACTCGGAGCCATCCCGTGCCCACCGAGGCTGAATGAACACGCCTTCGGCTTCCACGGTGATGCCTTGATCGTCGGCGAGATGGCCCGCGGCAAATGTTTTCACCCCGTCGACGCGCGTGGTCGTTGCTTCGGCGTGCAGGTCTCCGAGTCGGGTCGCTCGCACGTAGCGAAAACTGATTGTTCCGGTCAGGCGTGGGTTGATGCCGTCGCTGGCGGCCTCGCCCAGCAGGTGGTCGAGAATCAGGGCGGCGACTCCGCCGTGCACGTGGCCGGGTGGCCCCTCGTACGCGGCGCCCAGGTGGAAATCGCACCAGGACGTGCCCGAGCCGTCGTGCTGGATGTCTAGCGGTGGGGCGATCGGATTGCGAATCCCGATGACGGCGTTCGCCCAGGCCATCCGCTCGCCGCTGGCCAGGTAGCGAACACCGAAGCTCCCTTCGAGCTGCTTTCGGCGCAAACGTGCAGTGGCCGAGTCGATCTCGGACTTGGCCGCCGCGACGGTGGCAGCGTCGGCCTGGGTCCTGACAGTCGCATCGATCAACTCGCGAACCGACTGCGCCAGCGGCTCATATAACGCGCGCAGCTGTTCGACGTCCTCGGCGCTGATGTTCTCCAGCGTAAAGTCCAGCATGAGGAAAACTAGAACACGTTCACTTTGGCTGCCGGTGGCCGGGTGCCGCTAGCGGGCCGGACGTACCTGCTGGTCGGCGCCAACCAGTTCGCCGATCAGCTCGGCAAGCCGCCGGTAGGGCCCGTCGCGGCCGCTGGACGAACGAAATACCAACCCGATCCGTCGGCCGGGCCGAGGTGCGACGAAGTATGCCAGTTCGAGCCGGCTGCGCGCGGTCTCGACGGGGACCGCGCTCTGCGGGATCAACGTCACACCGAGCCCGCCGCTGACACATTGCACTGCCGTCGCCAGCGACGCCGCCCGGGTGTTGGCCAGTTCGGCGCGTACGCCCGCCTTGTGGCAGACGTCGAGGGCTTGGTCGCGCAGACAGTGTCCCTCGTCGAGCAACAGCAACGGCAGCTCCGCCAGCGCGGTCGGCGGCACTCGTCGCTTGCCCGCCAGCGGGTGTCCAGGTGGCAGCGCGAGCACGAAATCTTCGTCGTAAATCGGGATTTCGGTGATTCCGCTGGTTTCGGCCGGCAAGGCGATAAGCGCGGCATCCACGGATCCCTCGCGTAGTCCGGTGAGCAACCGCTCGGTCTGGTCCTCGATTACCCGCAAAGTCAGCGACGGCAGCCGCTCGGCCAGCCCCGCGAGCAGGGTCGGCAGCACATACGGCGCCACCGTCGGGATCAGTCCCAACCGGATGTTGCCCTGCAGCGGGTCGGAGGCGCCGGCGGCCGCGGCCGCGAATGCCGTCGCCGCCTCGATCACCGCTTGCGCGTGCGGCAGCAGCTGCCTGCCTTCAGCGGTCAGGAAAACCCGACGAGTCGAACGCTCAACCAGGTGGACCCCGAGCCCGGTCTCCAGCGCCGACAGGGCCTGTGACAGTGTCGACTGGCTGACGCCGAGAGTTGTTGCGGCGCTGCCGAAATGCTGTTTTTCCGCGACGGCGACAAACGCCCGGAGCCCGGCGATGGTCGGCTGATAACTCTTATCGGTCATGCCTATCAGTATAGTGGGACATATCACCTTTAATTCTAAGTTGAGTTGGGGCAGTATGGGTCTAGGAAATCTTGACTCGATCCAATCTTCTCCCAAAGGAGTGACATGGCACTGCTGACCATCGGTGACCAGTTCCCCGCCTATCGGCTGACCGCGTTGATCGGTGGCGACCTGTCCAAGGTCGACGCCCAGCAGCCCGACGACTACTTCACGACCATCTCCAGCGACGACCACGAGGGCAAGTGGCGGGTGGTCTTCTTCTGGCCGAAGGACTTCACCTTCGTGTGCCCGACCGAGATCGCCGCGTTCGGCAAGCTCAACGACGAGTTCGAGGATCGCGACACGCAGGTGCTCGGGGCTTCGGTGGACAGCGAGTTCGTGCACTTCCAGTGGCGTGCCCAGCACGAGGAGCTCAAGAAGCTGCCTTTCCCGATGCTTTCGGACATCAAGCGCGAACTGGCCGAAGCCACCGGGGCACTCAACGACGAAGGTGTCGCCGATCGGGCCACGTTCATCGTCGACCCCAACAACGAAATCCAATTCGTCTCAGTGACTGCCGGTTCGGTGGGCCGCAACGTCGACGAGGTGCTGCGGGTGCTCGACGCCCTGCAGTCCGACGAGCTGTGCGCCTGCAACTGGCGCAAGGGCGACCCCACGATCGACGCTGGCGAAGAGTTGAGGAAGTCAGCCTGATGAGTATCGACAACTTGAAAGACGCACTGCCCGAATACGCCAAGGACCTCAAGCTCAACCTCGGCTCGATCAGCCGCAGCACCGTGCTGAACGAGGAGCAGCTGTGGGGCACTCTGCTGGCCAGCGCTGCGGCGACGCGGAATACCCAGGTGCTGGCCGAGATTGGCGCCGAGGCGACTGATTACCTGTCGTCTGAGGCCTATCAGGCGGCGCTGGGCGCCGCGTCGATCATGGGGATGAACAACGTGTTCTACCGAGGCCGGGGCTTCCTCGACGGCAAGTACGACGACCTGCGCCCTGGTTTGCGAATGAACATCATCGCGAACCCGGGCGTGGACAAAGCGAATTTCGAGCTGTGGTCGTTTGCGGTGTCGTCGATAAACGGGTGTTCGCACTGCGTAGCTGCCCACGAGCACACCCTGCGCGAGGCCGGCGTCGCCCGGGAAGCCGTCCTCGAGGCGTTGAAGGTGGCTGCCATCGTGTCCGGCGTCGCGCAGGCGATCACCACGGCCCAAACGCTGGCCGCCGCCGGCTAGACACCGCCCGTAGACTTCGGGTCTGTGGGCTTGAGCCAAGTCGATCTGCAACGTTTGCGTCGCTGTGTCGAACTCGCCCAAACCGCACTCGACAACGGGCACGCACCGTTTGGCGCGATCTTGATCGACGCCAAAGGCCGGACCCTGTATGAGGACCACAACCGGGTCACCGACGACGACCAGACCCTGCACGCGGAGATGGGCATCGTCAGGTGGGCGGTGGCGAATTTGGCTCCGGTCCACCGTATTCGGGCCACCGTGTATACGTCATGTGAGCAGTGTCCAATGTGTGCGGCCGCGCATGCCTGGGCCGGTCTCGGGCGCATTGTTTACGCGACGTCGTGCGCGCAGTTGACCCAGTGGCTGTCCGAGTGGCAGGTCCCCACACCGGTGGCCATGCTGCCGATCAACACCGTGGCACCCCGAGTGGTGGCCGATGGCCCGGTGCCCGAACTCGAGGCCAAGATCAAAGCCCTGTACGAAGCCAGGTATCGGCGGTGACGGTGCCGCCCTGGGTACGACATGTGATCTGGTGGCATGTCTACCCCCTGGGGTTCGTCGGCGCTTTCCCGGCGGCCGCACCCCCGGACACCGGTGAACACCGGCTGCGACGGATCGCCGATTGGTTCGACCACGCCATCCAGCTCGGTGCGTCGGGCATTGCCCTGGGGCCGATATTCGCCTCGCGCACACACGGTTACGACACCACCGACCATTACCGGATCGATCCTCGGCTCGGCGACGATGACGATTTCGACTACCTCGTCGCCGAGGCTCATCGGAGGGGCTTGCGGGTGCTTCTCGACGGTGTGTTCAACCACGTCGGCGTCGACTTTCCCCGCCATCGCGAAGCGACGCACGATGACGCGGCAGCACGCTGGTTTCGCGGGCGCCCCGGCCACTTTCACACCTTCGAAGGACATGGTGGCCTGCTCACGCTCAACCACGACAACCCCGAGGTCGCCGACTACACCGCCGACGTCATGGCGCACTGGCTGCGACGAGGCGCTGACGGCTGGCGGCTGGATGCTGCTTACGCTGTACCGCAACAATTTTGGGCTGCAGTCTTGCCGAGGGTTCGTCAGCTCCAACCGGATGCATGGTTCGTCGGAGAACTGATACACGGCGACTACGCCGCGGTCGTTCGCGAAGCCGGTTTCGACTCCGTCACCCAATACGAACTGTGGAAGGCGATCTGGAGCAGCCTCAACGACGGAAACTTCCACGAGCTGGACTGGGCGATGCGGCGCCACAACAGTTTCGTCCACAGCTTTCCCCCGCTGACCTTCATCGGCAATCACGACGTCACGCGTATCGCCAGCCAACTGCAGCGTCCCGAACACCTGGCCCACGCCCTGGTGATCCTGCTGACCGTGGGGGGCATTCCCAGCATCTACGCCGGCGACGAGCTCGGCTACCACGGAATCAAGGAGGAGCGATTCGGCGGCGACGATGCGGTCCGTCCCGAATTCAGCTCTCCCCCAGTGCAGCTGGATGCGCGTCAGGCCGAAGTATGGCGTTTGCACCAATACCTCGTTGGGCTGCGCCGACGGCATTCGTGGCTGCATGCCGCGTCCACGGCTGGGTTGCGACTGGATAACCGGCATTACGTGTACCAGTCCCGATGCGGCGATCAGGCGCTGATCGTGGCGCTCAACATCGACGCGGCCCCGTTGCGGGTCGTGTTGGGCAAGCTGGGCGTGGGGCAGGCACACGTCATCGCCGGGAGTGGCATGCCGCCAGACGAAGTCGTCGACGTGGTGTCGATCGAGCCGCACGGCTGGCGAATCTTGCGTCCGCTGAGCGCGCCGTCCGGTTAGCGCAGCCGCTCCACCGTCAGCCGATCTTCCTCGCCGCCGTAGTACCGCTCGAGCAGCTGCACGAAATCGTGGTTGTCCTGGGTCGCGTGGGCAAACAACGTCATCGACGAGCGCACTTTCAGGTCGTCGGGCGACCCGAAGATCTCGCCGATCGAGCGGCCCTGCACGGCGTTGACCAACTGCGCGCATTGGTGCAACCGCGGTCCGAGCACCTCGTGCCCAAGATAGGCCCGGGCCTCGTCGAGCGAGGAGATCGCGTACCTGGCCGCGGTCGGACTGCTGCCCAGCCCGGCGACCTGCGGGAAGATAAACCAGATCCAATGGCTGCGCTTGCGGCCGGCCCGCAACTCGCCGAGGACGCCGTCGTAAACCCGCTCCTGCGCATCAACGAAACGCTGCAGATCAAAGGGGTCGCTTACGGATTCCATATGACCTACCGTGGCACAGTGGTCAAACGGCGGATGCCGAAGGTGCATGACCTTGCGCCGTTGATCGGGTTCCGTAAGCCCCGGTTCGACCGTGTGCAACGCCGGCTCGACGAAGCACAGACCATCGATGATCTGCGGCGCATCGCCAATCGGCGCACACCGAGGGCGGCGTTCGACTACACCGACGGGGCGGCCGAAGAAGAGATCTCCCTAGGCCGTGCTCGACAAGCCTTTCGCGACATCGAGTTTCACCCCACGATCCTGCGCGACGTCAGCAACGTCCGGACCGGTTGGGAGGTGCTCGGCCAACCGGTGGCGCTGCCGCTCGCGATCGCGCCGACGGGCTTTACCCGGTTGATGCATACCGAAGGCGAGATCGCCGGCGCCCGGGTGGCCGCGGCGGCTGGGATCCCGTTCTCGCTGTCTACTCTGGGCACCGCCTCGGTCGAAGAGGTGGCGGCGGCTGCTCCGCAGGGCCGCAAATGGTTTCAGCTGTACATGTGGCGTGATCGGGACCGTTCGATGGCATTGGTGCGACGGGCCGCCGACGCCGGCTTCGACGCCCTGCTGGCCACCGTCGACGTCCCGGTTGCGGGTGCGCGGTTGCGCGACGTACGCAACGGGATGTCGATTCCGCCGGCGTTGACGCTGCGTACCGTCCTGAACGCCGTGCCGCGCCCGCGCTGGTGGTTCGACCTGTTGACCACCGAGCCGCTGGCATTCGCGTCGCTGGATCGATGGTCGGGCACCGTCGGCGAGTACCTCGACACCATGTTCGACCCCAGCCTGACCTTCGACGACTTGGAGTGGATCAAGGCGCAGTGGCCGGGCAAGCTCGTCGTCAAAGGCATCCAGACCCTCGACGACGCGCGGGCCGTGGTCGATCGCGGTGTCGACGGCATCGTGTTGTCCAATCATGGTGGCCGCCAACTCGACCGGGCTCCGGTGCCGTTTCACCTGCTGCCCGCTGTGGCGGGTGAACTCGGCAAGGACACCGAAATCCTGCTGGATACCGGCATCATGTCCGGCGCCGACATCGTCGCCGCGATCGCCCTGGGCGCACGCTGCACGCTGATCGGCCGGGCCTATCTGTACGGGCTGATGGCCGGCGGCGAAGCGGGCGTTCATCGCGCCATCGAGATCCTGTCCGGACAGTTGGCCCGCACCATGCGGCTGCTCGGTGTCAGCTGCCTCGAGGAGCTCTCGCCCAAGCACGTGACGCAGCTGCGCCGGCTCATTCCGGTGGAGCCGCCTCCTCATCGAGGTTCAGCAGGGAAATCACGCCCTTGAGGTGGTCGCAGAGGTAATTCCGGCACATCGCGGGACGAATGTCGTACACGGTGCACGCACCCGTCGTCGGCTCGAAGAACCGGCACGGAATCCACTGCACGTCCGGTCGGACGCGCAACGCCGGGTAGTTAGCCGGGTCCTGCCACGTCGGGCGGTCCGGGAAGAGGGCTCGTCCCTCCTCGAAGTCGATGAATGCCTCGGCACGGGACACCTCGCGGCCGAGCAGACGCGCAAGGTCCGCCAGAAAGGCGTCGGCGTCGCGGACGGGTCCTGGGATGAAGTCGCGATCATCGAGCGTGCAGCATCCGCCGGAGTTGCCAGGGACGCCCATGCAGTTCTGGCTGCAGGTGTATGCGATGAGTTGCACCCGCAGTGCTTCTCGGTTGGTCGCCATGGGCGCAGACTACGCCGATCGTCCACGCTGACGGAAAGGCAGTTGTCCGACTGTCAGAGTCGCGTCCGCTGCGTAATGTCGTCGGAAAACTCGTCGAGCATCGCCTCGGTCAACGACGGCCGGGTCTCGTGGACCGCGGTCAGGTAATCCTTCGTGCAGGCCGGCTCGCCACGCCGGAACTCGATCTCTCGCTCAAACCCCAACTGAGCACCCTTGCGGGCCGCGAACTCGATGTCGGCCGGGGTGAACATCTCGGTGGCGGCGACTAGCGCGTCGACTTCGACGGAATCGGCGGCCGACCCGAGGTAGCGGGTCCAAATAGCGGCCCGTGCGGTGGCATGGGGGGGTCCGATCGGAATGATGTAGTCGAATCGACCGGGCCGCAAGAACGCCGAATCCAGGGACCGCACCGAGTTCGTCGCGCAGATCAGCAACCGCTCGTCGCGCTGCCGAAACACCGGGATCAACTTGAGTAGTTCGTTGGTGACACCATGCGCCGGATCGGACGGTATCCCCGAGCGCGAGCCGGCTATCTCCTCAACCTCGTCAATGAAGACCACGGCGGATTCCAGCTCCATCAGTGTGGCGAACGCTTCCCGCAGCGCACTTGCCATGGCCACGTCGGGGGCGGCCAACCGCGACGGGAAGAGTTCGACGAACGGCCAGCCGAGCCGGCCGGCAACGGCCTTGGCGAAGCTGGTTTTGCCGGTGCCCGGCGGACCGAACAAGATCACCGCTTTCGGGGGCGAGACGCCGTATTGTTCGGCGGCGTGCGGTTCGGTCAGCGGTAGCACCATCCGGCGCTCGATAATCTGCTTCTCCGACTCCATCCCGGCCATCGCCTGCCACAGGCCGCGGGCCATGGACTGCGCGCCCAGCTCAGCCAGCAGGCCCGCGTCCGAGGCGCCGGCATGTTCGACCTTCTCGAAAAACGACAGCTCGTTGCGCTCGTGGTAGCCGGAATTGCGCAGTGCGGTCGTACCTGTGGCGTCCGGCGTGAGCAGCGCACCGATCCGTCGCACCCCCAACGCGTGCAGTCGGGCTTCCAGCTCGCTGAGCAGGTCGCTGCCGACACCCCGGTTCCGCCATCGGCTATCGAGGCCGATGATGGAGATCCAAGCTCGTTCGCCCTGGAAATGAGCCACGGCTACACCGACCAACTCGTCCCCGACCACCGCGACAACTGCGGGCTGCCCTGACCTGGCGGCCGACACCACCTCGGAGATCGAAAAGGCCGGCGGCGGCTCACCGGGCTGGCGGCTTTGGTCCCAAACGGAAATCGCCTGGTCGAGGTCGTCATCGTGGAAGTCGCGGAGCCGCCACGGTGGCATTGCTCACCTCCCTGTGGGTGCGGCCATAGTGGGCAGGCCGCTGTTACGGCACGGTACACACGCTGCAGGAATCGCCGATGGCGGAAACCACCCATTCGGGTGAATAGCGGGTGATTCGACCCGTGCGGAGGTCCAGGCCTTCCGGGCCCGCCAGCGCGCCGCCTCCAGTTAGCGCTGGCTCCCGTCGGGAACAAATTGGATCCGATACAGGTTGAGCGCATCAGGCTTAACTTTGGAGGATTGATGGCTGAAGCCAAATCAGTGCCGGTGTTGTTTATCAGTGACCCGATCGTGTTGCCCGGGATGGTGGTCCCGATTGCACTGGATGATGCCGCTCGCGCGGCTGTCGACGCTGCCCGCGCCACTGAGTCGGGCACTCTGTTGATCGCTCCGAGGCTCGATGACCGCTACCCGTCCCATGGCGTGCTGGCGACCATTCTGCAGGTCGGCCGCATCGCCGGTGGCGGCACCGCCGCTGTTGTGCGCGGCGAGCGACGGGCCCAGATCGGCGTTGGCGCGAGCGGCCCGGGCGCGGCGTTGTGGGTCGAGGTGATCGAGGTCACCGACCCCGAACCCAGCGAGGAGACCCGCAAGCTCGCGGGCGAATACAAGAAGCTGCTGCTGGCGATGCTGCAGCGGCGCGAAGCCTGGGAGCTCGTCGACGTCGTCAACAAGCTGACCGACCCGTCGGCCTTGGCGGA
>JAFAID010000673.1 GCA_019236925.1 Mycobacterium sp.
TCCGACGGGTGCTCGAGTCCAGCGACCAGGTCGAGGTCGTCGCCACCTGCGGTGACCTCGGCGAGGCACTTAGGGCAATTGACGACCATCGTCCGGACGTCGTACTCACCGACATTCGGATGCCACCGAACCGGAAGGACGAGGGAATCCAGATCGCCCGACATTGCCGCGCTGCGCACTCCACAACCGGGGTGGTGCTGCTCAGCCAGTACGTCGAGCCGAGTTACGTTCGGGTGCTACTCGATCAGGGTACCGAAGGCCGCGGCTATCTTCTCAAAGAACATCTTGCTGACCTCGATGACCTCCTCGTGGCGATCACGTCAGTCGCGTGTGGCGGATCGGCGATCGATCCCAAAGTTGTGCAGTCACTGGTTCAAGCCAGGGCATTGGACGATGACGCACGAATGGAGCGACTCAGTCCGCGGGAACGCCAAGTCCTCGCGTTGATCGCCGAAGGGCGAACGAACACCGCGGTCGCACAGCAATTGGTACTCAGCCAGCACGCGGTGGAGAAGCATATTAACTCCATATTCTCAAAGCTGAATCTGAGCGGAGACCAAGAGCTCCACCCGCGCGTCCGTGCCACCCTGATGTACCTCGCGGGGGGACGCAGCTGACATGGCCACACACAGGGCGAGCGAATCAACCGCTGCTGCAATCCAATCAGCCGCATATTCGTCGAGGCTGCGGGCTCCCCTGCGTCGCTGGTTAGTCGCGGCTCCGTTCTAGTGTCTCGTGCCTGCGACCGAGAAGCGACGAGCTCGTTTACCGTGCTGAGTGAGTGTCCGCCGCCGGCGAGCCGCCGAACGCCGGATGTTGTTGGTGGCCAACCGATGAGAGAAGTCGCCCTGAATGTCATTGGCCACGGGCTGGACCGAAATTGCGGCGGCGCAGCGCGCCACTTTAGTGTCAGCGCCATCAGTTGTGCCAGTTGAGTCGGTAGCGTGCGTAGCCTTGGAGGGCCACCAGTTCGCCTTCCCGATCATTGCCGCCAGAGCCGGCACCGTGATGGTGCGAACCACGAAGGTGTCGATCAACAGACCCATGCCGATGATGAACCCGATTTGCGTCATGGTCGAGAGGCTGCCGAACAGCAGGCCGGACATCGAGGCGGCGAAGATGATGCCGGCCGAGGTGATGACACCACCCGTCGAACGGACCGCACGTATGATGCCGGAGCGGATGCCAGAGCGTGACTCTTCACGAATTCGCGTAATCAACAGCAGGTTGTAGTCCGCCCCGACGGCGACCAGCACGATGAATGCCATCGCCTGCACGCTCCAGTTGATCGGTTGATGGAGCACGAACTGGAAGAAGATGACTCCCACGCCCACCGCCGACAGGTACGAGATCACCACGGAGGCAATGAGGTACAGCGGGGCCACGATCGCCCGGAGCAGGACGATGAGGATGACGAGGACAACGAGAAGCGTCATGATGATGATCAGTCGGAGGTCGTCGTTGTAGTAGCTGCGCATCGCGCTGTAGATCGGGGTCGTGCCGACCATCGATATCGACGCATCGGACAGCGAGGTGTTCGGCTGCGCGCCGCGCGCCGTGTCGAGGATCGATGTCACTTGGTCCATCGCGGCTGTGCTGAATGGGTCGAATTTCGTTTCGACCAGGTAGCGCACCGAATGCCCGTCGGGCGAGATAAACATCTTCGCAGCGTTCTTGAAGTCGTCGGAGGTCAGCACCTGGGGCGGGATGTACATGCCCGCCATGGATTGTTGTGAAGCGTCACGCTTCATCGACACCAGCAGGTCGGCCGCCTGGTTCATCCCCGTGCCCATCTTTTTGGTTTGGTCGACGAGTGTCCGTACACCCTCGGCCAGCCGCCGGCTGCCGTCGGCCAGCTGGTCGGCAACTGTCGGCATGCGCGCAATCTGTTGTGACACGCCTGCGGTGTTGGGACCCGCCGCCCGCAGACTGTTGGCTGCCGTTGTCAACAGCCCGGTCAGATTCTGCACTGCCGCCTGCAGGCTTTGTGCGGCCGGCTGCGAGGCGAATGCACCGTTGTTTCGCGCCTGGGTGAGCTGAGCGAGCTGGGAGCGGCACCCCGGGTCCGCGTCGCAGAGCGGATTGTTGTTCAACGCTTCCAGCATCGGGCCCACTGAGGCGGCGACACTGTTGGCGAGCGTCGAAACGGACCCGTTCGCGAGCCCGCGCACGTTGTGCAGGAGGTTTGCCGCCGTGGCGAGCTGTTGCTGCGCCTGGTTCAAGGTTGTGGTGAGCTGAGTCATCGGTCCGCTGGCGCCACGGATTTGGTCGCGAACCAGGGCGAGGCTGGCTGCCAGTTGGTCGGCGCCGTTGGTCAGCGCGTCGAGGTCGCTGGTTCGGTCGCTGATCTGTGTCGAGGCGTCTGCGAGCTTGGTGCCGACTGCTCCGGCCTGAAAGCTGAGCTTGGCCTGATCGAGTGGCTGGCCGGTGGGTCGCGTGATGCCGCGCACCGCGGCGATATTGGGCAGCTGAGAGACGCGTTGCGCCATTTGGTCGAGGTCGGCGAGGGCCCGCGATGTCCGCAGGTCCTGGGGCGAGCGGACGTAGATGTACTGCGGCAGCAGCGTGCTGGTCGAAAAGTGATCTGCCATTGTGGAAAAGCCGACGTTGCTTTGCGCCGTCTGCGGCAATTGCAGGCGGTCGTTGAAGGTGGGCTGGAGGAAGGCCGCGCAGCCGGCCAGCACGATCAACACCGAGAGGCTAACCAGTAGATGCGCTTTGGGCCGGCGAACCAGCTGAACGGCGGACCGCTGCCACAGGCGGCCGGTGAGCGCCGCTCGTGGCGTCACCCATCCGCGTCGACCGGCGAGCACGAGGATGGCGGGCAGCAGCGTGACGGCGGCAAGAAACGCGATCCCGATCGAAATCGCAAGCGCCGGGCCGATACTGGTGAACGCGGGTAGGCGGGTGAAGACCATGCCAAGGAAGGTGACGGCAACGGTTGCCGCCGACCCCGCGATGACCTCGCCGATGGAGCTCAGCGCTTTCTGCACGGCCAGATCGGAGTCAACGCCGGAGCGGATGTACTCGTGGTAGCGGCTGATCAAGAAGACGGCATAGTCGGTGCCGGCGCCGAAGATCATGGCCGTCATCAACGCGACCGTCATCGAAGACGTCCCGAGCCCGACCTGAGTCAGCGCGGACACCGCGCCCTGGGCCGAGGCCACCGAGATTCCGAGGGTGATCAACGGCACCAACACGGTCACGGGCCGCCGGTAGATCACGAGCAGGATGATCAGCACCAACAGCGCGGTGGCTATCTCGATGTTGTGCATGTCGCGGGCGGTGACGATCGACATGTCGCCGACCATGGCAGCCTGTCCCGTCACATGCGCGGTCAGCGGCGTGCCCGCGGTGGAGCGTTTGGCGATTTCTGTGATCCGTTGGTAGGCCTGTGAGGACTGAGGGGATCCGGCGGGCGCCCGCAAGGTCACCGCCATGAAAAGCGCCTTATTGTCTACGCTGACCATCAAAGGACGCAGTGCCGGCGTGCTAACGACGTCCTGCACGCCGGCCACGTCGTTAGTCTCGCCGCGCAACGTGGCGGCCACCTTGCGATAGGCGTCCTCATCGCTGGGTTGCAGACCCCGATCGTCGGTGAGCACGACAATCAGGACGTTCTGGCCGGATTCACCGAAATCCTTGGCCATCTGCTCGGCCGCCGCCGTAGCCGCCGGCGGCAGCAGCTGTGCTTTCTGGCTTTCGACCACTTTGGTCAGCGGGGGGAAGGCCAGCGCCAGCACGGCTACCACAGCGATCCAGGCGGCGATGACGAGCCAGGGCGCGCGCACGACGAAGCGACCCAACACCGAAAACGCGTCGAAGCGTGTCGCGGTCTCTCGACCCGCGGACTTTCCGGACATGGTAAACCCTTCATTCGTGTGTCAAGCGCGGGTAAGCAGGAGCAGCAGCAAAGACGGGATCCCCTGCTGCTCGGCCCACTGGCTCGGCGCATGGCCAGCCGATCGTGGCGGTGAGCGAGAAGTCGCTCAGAACACTCGAAATATGCTGCTGCAAGGCGCCATTCGAGTTGCAGCGGCCCGGCTGATACGCAACGACCGATACAAAGGCCTGTCCGTGCACTCTTCCTGAGAGCAATCCCAGCAGTCCGCCGGTCTGGTGGATCATCGCCTCGGTCGCCCCCGCGAAGAGAGACTTCATGGCGAAGTGATCGGCGTCTGTGCCGTCTGGCCGGTTGGCTGCCGGGTTGACCACACCGAGGTTGGATGATCCGCTGGTCGTCGCGCCGCCGAGGGCCACGCTGGCCATTCGTCTGATGAGCCATTGCGGCAACAGAGGGGCCAGCGGTAGCAGTGCCAATCGTTCGTCGGGGACCTCTTGACGGCGGATCAGCGTTTGCTTGATTGCGGCCCGGATCTCGCGCAGATCCATTGTCGCAACTGCAGGGTCGACCACGATGTCGACGGCTGTGATGGCGTTGGCGCGGGTATCGCCGTCGGCGCGCTCGTTAACCGGTATCGCCAAGGTGGCGAAGCCGTCCCCGGCGAGCCTTCCTACTCGCTGGGCGAGGCCGGCCGCCAATCCCGCGAGTAGCGCGTTGCTGGTCCCGCCGAGTGAGTGTGCGCGGGCGTCCCACTCGTCGGCGTCGACGAAGATGGTTGCCTTTGCAAGAGCGACGCGTTCGTTAGGTTCGACGAACGGTGAGCGCAACACGCTGGGTAGCTGGGTGCCGGATCCGGCATCGCCGCGGTTAGACCTCGCGAACCGTGCGGCGGCGACGACGGCTCGGCCGATGGCGGCGATGTCGCCCGCGAATTGGCGGGTGTCCTCGCGGAGGGCTTGCCGCGGCCGGCGTGACGCGGCGGCAGGCCAGTCAATTGGGTCGTGGCGGCCGGAAGCCGCGTCGGACAACGCCTCGCACAGCCCGACGCCGTCGGTGAGGGTATGTGAGATAACGAGGCTCACCCCCGCGCCGCCGTCCGTGAAGGGCAGCACCGCGAGGTGCCATCCGGGTCCGTGCTCGGCATCTAGCGGGGTGTTGGCCTGCTCGCTCAGCCAGGCGTCGAATTCTTCGCGCGGGCGAGGCGTCGCGACGATCTCGAGGTCGCACTGACTGCTGGGCGAGACCCAGCGATGGCGTCCGAACGGCAAGGGTGAGCGTTCGACGCGGCGGGATAACCGCCCCTGCTGCAGATGGTGATGGAACTGGCGCACA
>JAFAID010000687.1 GCA_019236925.1 Mycobacterium sp.
CCGGGCTCCCAGTCCTGGCCGCCCAGCGCGTAGAAGTTCTTGCCGTCCGACCATGGGATGTAGTCGTGCGGGTTCCAGGGCCTGTGCATGCTCAGATGCCGGTTCATGTTCTTCTCGACAACCGGTTCGAGTTCACGCAACAGGTCCAGGTCTTGAGGATCCGGCACAACGCCTCCCAGTTATCTGTGTCTGTCGGTGTCAGTCAATATATCTGTGTCTGTCGGTAGCATTCAAGTTGCCATGCGGCGAGTCTATTTCGCGTCGCGGTCGACTAGTGGGCCGTGGCCCTGATGAGCAGCATTTCCACGCAGTAATCGATGAACTGCTCACGGCTGGCCGCCAGCGAGCCGTCCAGGTAGGCGGTGAAAAGGGCGGTCAGGCCGCCGATCAGGCTGGTGGCGGTCATCTTTTGCCGCACCGGGTCGCCGATCTGGGTCAGCTTGCCCTGTAGCAGGTCGATGAAGCTGGGCATCCACTCCGCGCCGGACTGGACCAGCACCGGCTCCACCGCCGGCGCCAGCAACAGCACCCGGCCGCGCACCGGGTCGTCGACCATCAACGCCACGAATCGCTCAACGGCTTCGCGGGGTGTGGTCGCCGACATCAGCGCCGACATGGCGCGGGTGCAGACGTCGTCGTAGACAGCGCGCACGAATTCGTCACGGTCAGTGAAGCTTTCGTAAAAGTAGCGTTCGGTGAGCCCGGCCTCCCGGCATACCGCCCGCACCGTCACCGCCGGGCCGCTCTCCCCGCCGAGCAACTGCACGCCGGCCGCGATGAGTTCGTCGCGCCGCAACACCTGGCGATCCTCCAGGGGAACGCCGGACCAGCGGCGCGAGCGTTGACCGGACGGCACTTCAACTCCTAAGGTCTATACTGACAACGCATGTAGTCAGACTGACTGACACGGACAGGAAACGTTGACCAGTGACTCAAGATACGTCTGAGGCGTGCCCGCTGACCAGCACACGCGCTGCCGACGAGGTGGTCAGCGGTGCCGTCGCGACCGGTTGCCCGGTGTCACCGCTCGGGTATGACGCCCCGCCGCTGGGCCCGGATTCGCTGACGTGGAAGTACTTCGGTGACTGGCGCGGCATGCTGCAGGGTCCGTGGGCCGGGTCGATGCAGAACATGCATCCGCAGCTGGGTGCGGCCGTCGAGGACCACTCGACGTTCTTCCGCGAGCGCTGGCCGCGGCTGCTGCGGTCGCTGTACCCGATCGGGGGCGTGGTCTTCGACGGCGACCGCGCGCCGCAGACCGGCGCCGAGGTGCGCGACTACCACGTCGACATCAAGGGCACCGACAGCCAGGGCCGGCGCTACCACGCGCTGAACCCCGACGTCTTCTACTGGGCGCACTCCACGTTCTTCGTCGGCACGATCCATGTGGCCGAACGGTTCTGCGGCGGCATCACCGAGGCGCAGACGCGTCAGCTGTTCGACGAACACGTCGAGTGGTACCGGATGTACGGCATGAGCATGCGCCCAGTCCCAAAGACATGGGAAGACTTCCAGGTCTACTGGGACCGCATGTGCCGCGAGGTGCTGGAGAACAACTTCGCGGCACGCGAAGTGCTCAACTTGACCGGGCTGCCCAAACCTCCGTTCGCGCAATGGCTTCCGGATCAGCTATGGGCCCTTCAGCGCAAACTGCTGGCACCGTTCTTCGTCTGGCTGACGGTCGGCCTCTACGACCCTCCGGTCCGCGAGCTGATGGGCTACACCTGGTCGCGTCGCGACGAGTGGCTTCACCGCCGTTTCGGTGACGTGGTGCGTCTGGTCTTCGCATGTCTGCCGCGCCGCAGCCGGATGCACCCGCGGGCCCGGGCGGGCTGGGACCGCGCCACCGGTCGTATCCCGGCCGCGACGCCGCTGGTGGACACCCCCGCACGCAACTTGCCGCCGCTCGACGAGCGCGACAACCCAAAGCACTACTGCCCCAACGTCTGACGGCAACGGCCGGGAAGCGTCAGCGTGCCCGTGATCAGCTGTGCGCGTGGTTGTGAGCTTCCTCCAGGCCGGACTGATGCACGTGTCCGTGGCTGTGCTCGGTTCCGTCGTCGTGGGTGTGGGTGTGCTCGTGCTCGACGTGCTCGTGCTCATGCGCGGTGTGCGCATGCGTGTGAGCGACCCCGCCGTGTTCGTGCTCGTGCGAGTGCGGCCCTTCATGGCTGTGTTCGTGGTGCGACATGATCTTTATCTCCTTGATTGTGTTTTCGGTTGGGCGACTGCTTGCAGCGGGGTGTCGGTGCGGTGATGGCGCGGTACCCCGGGGCCGGCGTGCTCAGCGTTGAAGACGGCGTCGACGACGAGCTGTCGTACGTGCTCGTTCTCCAGGCTGTAGAAGATCGTCGTGCCGTCGCGACGGGTCCGGACCAGCCGGGCCATCCGCAGCTTCGCGAGGTGCTGGGATACCGAGGGTGCCGGCTTACCGACATGCTCAGCGAGTTCGTTCACCGACATCTCGCGATCGGCGAGCGACCACAGCACCTGCACGCGAGTGGCGTCGGCCAACATCCGGAACACCTCGACCACCAGGCTGACCTGGTCGTCCGGCAACCGAACATCTTCGTTATCTGCATGCATACGCAGATAGTAGCGCAAGCGTCGACGTTGTCAAAGGACGACGTTCCCTGGTAATAACTAGGCGATCTATATTGTTTGGGAATACCCGAGATGGGAGGCGCGATGTCGATACGCAGCGAAAGCGACAGCTGGGATCTGGCGACGAGTGTCGGCGCGACGGCGACGATGGTCGCCGCCCAACGGGCACTGTCCTCGGCCGCCGGGCTGATCGACGACCCGTTTGCCGCGCCGTTGGTGCGCGCGGTGGGCATCGACGTCTACACCCGACTGGTGAACGGCGAGATACCGGTCACCGAAGAACACGAATTCGATCCGGATCGGATGGCGCGGGGGATGGCGGTCCGCACCCGCTTCTACGACAAGTACTTCGTCGACGCAACGCGCAGCGGAATCCGCCAGGCGGTCATCCTGGCGGCCGGCTTGGATGCCCGTGCCTACCGCCTGCCCTGGCCGGAAGGCACTGTCGTCTACGAGGTCGACCTGCCGGACGTCATCGAGTTCAAGACCTCCACGCTGAGCGAGCTCGGCGCCGAGCCGACGGCCGAACGTCAAACCGTCGCTGTTGATTTGCGCGACGATTGGCCTGCGGCACTTCGGGCCGCGGGCTTCGACCCGCAGGCCCCCTCGGCATGGAGCGCCGAGGGTCTGGTGGTCTATCTGCCACCGGAGGCGCAGGACGCGCTGTTCGACAACGTCACCGCGTTGAGCGTTGCCGGCAGCCGGCTTGCTTCTGAATTCGTGCCGGATACAACGGTTTTCGCTGACGAGCGGTGGCGCGCGCACCACGAGCGGATGAGTGAGCTCGGCTTCGACGTCGTGGACTTCAACGATCTCGTCTACCACTTCGAGCGCAGCCGCATCATCGATCACCTGACCCAGGTCGGCTGGCAGGTTTCGCACCGCACGGTCGCGCAGTTGCATGCTGCCAACGGCTTTACCTATCCCGAGGATGAGGTCGCCGCGGCTTTCGCCGACGTGACCTACCTCAACGCCGTGCGCAGCTAGCCAGCGTTAATGCAGACGCGGTAGGACGTTGGCGCGGTAGAAGTCGATCGCGGCGTGCGGGTTTTGCTGCGGAAAACGCATGAACGGCGTCGCGCCGGCGTCCAAAACGGCCTGTACCGCGGCGATGTGGGTGGCGGCGTCAGTGCCGGTCGTCCAGCCGTGAATGACCTTGTCGATCGGATTGGCCTGCGCTGCGCGTTGGATTTCGACGGGATTGGGTTGGTCGACGGCGCCGGCGGTGAACCGCCAAAGTTCAGCGGCGCGGGTGATTTCGTCTTGGTCGCCGACCACGGCGAACATTTCGGCTCGCTTGCCCAGAGTGGCTGCATCGCGACCGGAGTCGTGCGCGCCCTGGTTGAACGCGGCCACCAGCTTTTGGTTTTTGATGTCACTGGCCTGGCCGATCCAGCCGTCGCCATACTGCCCGGCCAGGTGCGCGCTTTTGGGACCGCTTGCGGCAACGAAGATCGGTGGGGGTGACGGCGGCAGGTCGTAGAGCTTGAGCTGATTGGTCTGAAAGTAGCGCCCTTGGAATGAGATTCGCTGCCCACTCCATAGTCGCTGGGTGAGCTGAATAGCTTCGATCAATCGGTCATGGCGCTCGCGGTATGGCCCGAACTGGGTGGTGGCCGCCTGCTCGTTGAGCCGCTCGCCGGTTCCCACGCCGAGGAATACCCGGCCGGGATAGAGCACCGCCAGCGACGCGAACGCTTGCGCGACAGTCGTCGGGTGATACCGATAGATGGGACATGTCACGGCGGTGCCAAACGGGATGTGGTTGGTGCGTTGGCCCACCAATGCCAGCGTGATCCAGGGGAACATCGAATGGCCTTCGTTGTCCTGCCAGGGCTGAAGGTGATCGCTGGTCCACAGGTAGCGGAAGCCGGCCCGCTCGGCCGCCTGGGCTTGGTCGACGAGCTGGGCAGTGGTGAATTGTTCGTGTGACAGCACGAACCCGACACCCGGCCCCGACGGCGATGGCGGTGCGGCCGATGTGGACGGGGAGCTAGCCGGCTGCCTGGAACCGCAGGCGGCCGCGAAACCGGCGGCGCCCACCGCGGTGGCAGCCGCCGCGAGTTGTCCGAAGGAGCGGCGTGATATTCCTCTCATGCGCCGGGAGTACCCCCGAAACGCCGTCGCGTCAATCGGTGAAGTCGATCCGGACCGAGACGGGCGTCGTCTCCAACGCCTTGACGACCTTGGCCCCCAGTCGCCCGAACTTGCGACCGCGCGCCACGACGTCGTCATCAGGCCTGAATTTCGCTACTCCGGCGCGCCACTGATTGCCCTGTCGCACACGGACATTGGGGTTGTCAGCGATGTTTCGACCCCAACCGGAGCGAGTGCCGTGCTGACAGATCACCCATGCCCCGTCATGGTCGAATTGCGCCGAAACAGGAACACGGCGCGCCTGGCCGGTCTTCCGGCCGACGGTCTCCAGTTCGGTGGCCAACGCGGTGCGCAGCCCAAGCCTGCTCAGCCCCTGGACTGCCGGATTGAGCAAGCGTCCGACAGCTCGTTCCCTGCGGAACTTCCGCAACGTCTTGTCGTCGTCGGTGTTCGTCACGGTGATCACGCTAGTAGACCAATCGGTATAGTTCAACCCATGTCTGCGCGCGATGCCCTCATCGTCAGCATCACGGGTCTGGTTCGACGGCGCGGTGTTGCCGGCGCCGGTCTCAATGCGCTGCTGGAAGACAGCGGTGTCGCACGGAGAACCGTCTACTTGAATTTCCCCGGCGGCAAAGCAGAACTCGTGACCGAAGCCACTCGGATTGCCGGGCAAGCGCTGAGCGCAGTGATCCGGTCGGCCGATGATGGAGGCGACCCGATCCGGGCCGTCCAGACCTTCATCGACCAGTGGAAGACACAGCTGCGCGCAACGGAGATGAAAGCCGGCTGTCCGATCGTTGCGGCGATCCTCGGCCGTTCGGAAGCACCGGCAGCCGCCCAGGCAGCTGCCGAGGCGGTCGACGACTGGCACAGTATCCTCGCGAAGCGGTTGGTTGACTCCGGTGTCGACCCGGACAACGCTCGCTCGCTGGCCACGTTGGTAATCGCCGCAATTGAGGGCGCTGTCATCGTCGCGGTCGCCAGCGGATCAACAGATGCTCTCGACGATGTCGGATCTCACCTGATCGAAGTCATCCGACTGCATCTACCGGCCAACAATTAGGAATGCAGACTCTCTCGGTGCCCCCACTAGGACTCGAACCTAGGACGTGCGGATTATCGGTTGGTCGTTTCCGATGGTTCTCGTTTGTTGTGGCTAGCCGTTAGGACACACCGGTTCTCGGCGTTTAAACGATGGCGAGAGTTGTGGCTAATTCGCGTTGATTCTCGGTCATAAACGGTGAATAAACGGTGAGTCGACCTCGCCACCGCCAGACGAGAAAGGAAGTGCGGAACCATCTCGGGCGAGCCCGCGTCTGACCAGTTGACCGGGCCGCCCCCGCTCTCCACGGGGGCGGCTAGCTGATCGTCAAGATAGTCCCGACCCGTCATCCCTTGCGGGCCGACTTTCAAGTAAGTGAGCCGCCTGCTTTCAAGTAGTGAACTACTCGTGCGCGTTCGCGGGCGAGCTGACACGGTGACGCAGTGGCCGTCTTTCACCGGGTAACGGCCTGGCGGGTCGGCCACCTAACCTATGAAAGAGAGGCTGCCATGCCGAATGCGCAAACCGAAAAGGCCCTCGACGAGATCACAAGTTGGGCGCGTGGATTCGCCGCGGGTGGGAATCCCGATGGTGGGGAGAACATCACTTTTGCAATCGCGCGCCAGGGTTCTCATACGATTGCGAACGCCTTTCTCACCGAGGGCGACTGTACACAACCGTTTGTCCCGTCGGGTAAGCGCGGCACGCTGCACAATCAGCTCGCACCGGTTGCATTCTCCATTACGTCCACTACGGGGGGGTATGGCGTCGACCCAGTGCCGCTCAGTATGGAGGCGGATTTGAACACTGGAACTGTGACGCTAAAGGGCGCGTTTCCTGAAATCGCATCAACGCTCAAATTCGAACTGGAGTATTTAGAGCGCTTTACGGACGACGTTGGTAAAAATATCGCCTTCTACTCGAAAGCGGATAAATCCAATGACAAGGCTGGGTACATAACTGTGTTCTGTCTGATCGGCGCGGCTTAGTCCCATGACCGAGATCGAGACCGTGACCCATACGCAGACCGAGACGCAGACCGAGACCGAGACGGAGACCACCGAGACGCAGACCCAGACCGAGACGGAGACCACCGAGACGGAGACCGAGATCGCTTACTATGGGATCGCTCAACTTAACTCGTTCGGCAAGCCCGTCAAGTATCTCCCATTTCTCGGGGTGAGCTGGACACCCGGCAAGCATTATTGGTTAACAGCCGACGTGGCCCAAGCGTGGAGGTTCGCGGACAGCGACGCTGCGCAGGAGACCGTCGACCTGGTTAATTCGATCCCCGGCAACAGCCCAGAGCTTCACGTCACCGAACTGGACGGCGAAGGACCACCACTGACCCTGCAATGAAACTATTCAGAATCCGCCTACGCGGCCCGGCATGGCGGCGGGCGTCCGGGCTCGTCTGGACAGCCCCGGCACCATGCATGACAGGAAGACCATCGACGCCGAACTCCGGCTACTGGCCGCCCTGCGTCGGCCCGACGTCCCAGTCGCTGCCAAGGGTCTCTCCGCCCCAGGACCAGTGGTTGACCGAGCCATCGCTGGTGAGAGCCCGCGAGATCGGTGACCGGACTGTTGAAACGATGAGCAACGCCAGACTTTCTCGGTGCCCCCACTAGGACTCGAACCTAGGACCTGCGGATTAAAAGTCCGTAGCTCTACCAACTGAGCTATAGGGGCGCGACGCATAGGATAACTGGTCGCCCAGTGGTGCTCGTTTGAGGATTGGGCCGATGGTGACCTAAGCTAGCTTGGCTCACAACGTAACCATGTTGCGAGTACCCCGGAGAGATTCGGTTCTGGCCCCCTTCGTCTAGCGGCCTAGGACGCCGCCCTTTCAAGGCGGTAGCGCGGGTTCGAATCCCGTAGGGGGTACGCGACGCGGTGACGCGGAGCAGTAGCAAGGCCCTGTGGCGCAGTTGGTTAGCGCGCCGCCCTGTCACGGCGGAGGTCGCGGGTTCGAGTCCCGTCAGGGTCGCCGTCAAGGCACACGATGCCTTCCGGCCAGGTAGCTCAGTCGGTATGAGCGTCCGCCTGAAAAGCGGAAGGTCGCCGGTTCGATCCCGGCCCTGGCCACCCGGTCTGACCTGCATGGACACTGTGATAGCACTCTATGGACGGTTTGGTGTGTCCGGTTCCTGTCCGTTCGTCTGGTGTGCGGCGGATCCGTGGAGCCGGTCGAGGTTGGTGGCTACGTGGTCGAGTTCATCGGCGTAAAGATCGCTGTAGATGTTCGCGGTCACGGTGGGCGTGGAATGCCCCATG
>JAFAID010000240.1 GCA_019236925.1 Mycobacterium sp.
TGAGGTCGCCGACCGCAGGCGGCACCGACTCCGCCGAGAAGAAGGACAGCTGGCTCACGTCACCGACAGTAAGCGCCCGGATGGCGATGTGCGCCCCGGCGCGGCGGTGGTTCCCCGCTATTCACCCCTCCCCAAGCTGTGGTCGCCTGGCTGTGTGCTTGGGGCAGCGGCAGGCCCGATTAGCTCTGACAGCGAGACCCCCCCGACCGAACCCGGTAAGTCCGGACCGTTCGGGGGGTTGTCGTCAGAAGCTGTTCAGATGGAGCGGACGCCGGTGGCCTGGGGCCCCTTGGGGCTCTGGCCGACTTCGAATTCGACCCTCTGGTTCTCCTCAAGGGTGCGGAAGCCGCTTCCCTGGATCTCCGTGTAGTGGACAAACACGTCGGCCGAACCGTCCTCGGGGGCGATGAAGCCGAATCCCTTCTCCGCGTTGAACCACTTCACAGTTCCCTGTGGCATTTCTTGATCTTTCCTTTACTACTCGGGTGCGGTGCACCGCCTTTCGGTGCCCCGGGCCCGTTCCGACCGCTATACCTTGCCGAGTCGCCGGAACTTCACCCGACCTACACCCTCGCAGGAACCGCGGCCGCAACGTCGATCCTGCGAAAGTTTTACACGAACACAGAAGCTGCGACCGCAAACAGTCAATCATGTTCATCGCGTCTGCGACAGCCTCAGGTGATCAATTCAGCTACCAAGAGGTAAACAATTCAGGTGAGAAGCCCAAACGCCTGCCGCGGGGTCGCCGTCGGTAGCGGTATCCGACAATTGGCTCATATCGGGAGGCGGACATGGTGACGTTCGGCAGCGAACTGCTCGCCGCCGCGGTCGCCGGCAGCGACCCGGGAGAACATCCGCTGCGTCATGTCGCCGAGCTGCCGCCAACGCACGGCCGCCGGCGTCCATGGCCGGCATGGGCCGAGCCCGACGTGGTGCGTGCGTTCACCGATCGCGGTATCAGCTCGCCCTGGGCGCATCAGGCTGACGCGGCGGACCTGGCCCACGCCGGCCGGCACGTGGTTATCAGCACCGGCACGGCGTCGGGGAAATCGCTGGCCTACCAACTGCCGATCCTCAACGCGCTGGCGACCGATCCGCGGGCCCGGGCGCTGTACGTGTCGCCGACGAAAGCGCTTGGCCACGACCAATTGCGGGCCGCACATATGCTGACCGCAGCCGTGCCCCGGCTGGGTGACGTCGCGCCCACGGCCTACGACGGCGACAGTCCGGCCGAGGTGCGTCGCTTCGCGCGGGAGCGCTCCCGGTGGCTGTTCTCCAACCCCGACATGGTCCACCTGGCGCTGCTGCGCAACCATGCCCGCTGGGCGGTTTTTCTGCGCAACCTTCGCTACCTGGTTGTCGACGAATGCCATTACTACCGCGGTGTTTTCGGTTCGAATGTGGCGATGGTTCTGCGTCGCTTGCTGCGATTGTGCGCGCGCTACTCGGCCCATCCGGCCGCCCCGTCTTTGCTGCCCACGGTCATCTTCGCCAGCGCGACAACCGCGGCGCCCGGCGCTACCGCCGCCGAGCTGATCGGCCAACCGGTCGAAGAGATCACCGAGGACACCTCGCCACAGGGCGCCCGCACGGTGGCGTTGTGGGAACCCGCTCTGCGCGAAGACCTCATTGGTGAGAACGGCGCTCCGGTGCGACGGTCCGCCGGTAGCGAGGCGGCCCGAGTGATGGCCGACCTGATCGCCGAGGGCGCGCGCACTTTGACATTTGTCCGGTCGCGTCGGGGTGCCGAATTGACCGCGGTGGCAACCCGTGCGCGACTGGAGGACATCGCCCCGGAGCTGACCGAGACGGTGGCGTCGTATCGGGCGGGCTATCTGCCCGAGGACCGCCGCGCGCTCGAACGCGCGCTGGTAGACGGGCAGCTGCGAGGTCTGGCCACCACGAACGCGCTGGAGCTGGGTATCGACATCGCCGGCCTCGATGCGGTGGTGTTGGCCGGCTTTCCCGGGACGGTTACGTCGTTTTGGCAGCAGGCCGGCCGATCCGGGCGACGTGGTCAGGGTGCGCTGGTCGTGCTGGTCGCCCGCGACGATCCGCTGGACACCTATCTGGTGCATCACCCGGCCGCGCTACTGGATAAGCCGATCGAGCAGGTGGTGATCGATCCGGCCAACCCGTACATTCTCGGTCCTCAATTGTTGTGCGCTGCAACGGAATTACCGCTAGAAGACGCCGAAGTGCGGATGTTGGGCGCCGAGCAGGTCGCCGACGGGCTGGTCGACGACGGGCTGCTGCGACGCCGTTCCGGCAGGTACTACCCGGCGCCGGGCGTGGATCCGCATCCAGCGGTGGACATTCGGGGGTCGACGGGCGGCCAGGTCGTCATCGTGGAGAGCGAGACGGGCCGGTTGCTGGGGACCGCCGGAGTCGGCCAGGCCGCCGCTTCGGTGCACCCCGGGGCGGTGTACCTGCACCAGGGCGAGAGTTACGTTGTCGATTCGCTGGACTTCGAAGAGGGCATGGCCTTCGTTCACGGCGAAGATCCCGGATACGCGACGTTCGCAAGGGAACTCACCGACATCGCGGTCACCGGGGCCGGTGAACGCCGGGTCTTCGGATCGGTCACGCTGGGCCTGGTACCTGTCAGCGTCACCAGTCAAGTCGTCGGCTATCTACGCCGGCGACTGACCGGGGAGGTCCTCGATTTCATCGAGCTGGATATGCCGGCCCACACGCTGGCCACCACCGCAGTGATGTATACGATCACTCCAGAGGCTTTGTGCCGCAACGGGATCGACGCGCTGCAGGTCCCGGGATCGTTACACGCCGCCGAGCACGCCGCGATCGGACTGCTGCCCCTGGTTGCCAGCTGCGACCGCGGTGACATCGGCGGCTTGTCCACCGCTGTCGGACCCGAGTCTGATGGACTGCCCAGTGTCTTCGTCTACGACGGCTATCCGGGCGGGGCGGGCTTCGCCGAGCAGGGTTTCCGCCGGGCGAGCACCTGGCTGGGTGCCACCGCCGCCGCTATCGAGGCGTGCGAATGCCCATCGGGATGCCCGTCCTGCGTGCAGTCCCCGAAATGCGGCAGCGGTAACGAACCACTGGATAAGGCCGGGGCAGTGCGCGTGTTGCGTTTGGTACTCACAGCGCTGGATCACGAGGGCGAGACATACCGATGACGACCGACCCCTCGACGGTCGACATCGTTGTGTCTGTGACGTGGCAGCGCCATGAAAACGCATTTCCTCGCTGCCGAAGAAACGCACACATGCCTAATTACTAAGCAGTGCGGCGAACGGTCGGACAACGCAATCCGTTCCCAATCCCAGTGGGCGCAGCAGCAAAATACCTGGCAGCGATGACCCTGTGCAAGTCGCCGCCTAACGTATCAAGGTCACCTTTAGGTTGACCCTGGTCAAACGTCGCCGGATTGACAGTGACGCAAGAAGTTATGCGTTGCCTGACCGGTAAAATACCGAGCTATGGCCCGCGACTGGCTGCTCGTGGAAACGCTGGGCAAGGAACCCGCCGTGGTAGCAGTGGGGCGTCAATTGCGAAATCTTGTTCCGATTACCGCGTTTCTGCGGCGTAATCCGCATCTTGCTGCCATCCAGAGCGCAATCGCCGAGTCGCTGGAGACCAGCCAAAGCCTGGTCAGCATCACACCGAAAAGTAACCGCGTGATCCGCACCGAGCCGGTGTTGATGTCCGACGGCTGCATGCACGGTGTGCATATCTGGAGCGGGCCGGCGGAGGCCGAACCGCCGGAGCGGCCGATCCCGGGCCCGCTGAAATGGGACATGACGCTTGGCGTGGCCACCGATACACCGGAGTCGCTGGTCAACACCGGCAGAAATCTCGAGGTCGAGGACCCGCAGCATCGTGCGTTTGCGGACAGCTGGCCATCGGGCGACCTCAAACCCAACGAGGGCAGGGCGCTCGCTGCGGCGGTCAAGTCACAACCAGGGCACACCCTGTGCGACACCTGGGACAGCACCGACTGGCAGGGCAATCCCATCCGGGTGAGCTTCGTCGCTCGCAACGGGCTCGAGCCGGGGCCCGACGGCCGTGACCACGTGATCGCACGCGGGATGAATTGGCGCGCCGAACCGGCTGACTCGGCGCAGCAATCCGACCGGCTTGCGCAGCGGATCCTGCACGGATTGGCGCAGCCCGGTGTGCACCGGGCGTTGTTCGATCCGAGCAACTGGACCCTGTTGAAATGGCTCGACGAGCCGTGCCCCTTCTATGACTGGCGGCGTATCGCGACCAATAGCCCGCGGATGCATCCCAACGACGAGGCGAGGATGGCAGCGATGACCGCGGAGTTCGCCCGCGGGGCCACCAGCGGCGTGCTGCGCATGCCGGGCCACGACGGCGGCTGGGTTCCGATGCATGTGACCGTCAACCGGGTGGAAGTCGAGCAGGAGACGTTCGCCGGACTGGTCTCGCTCCGCTTGCCCACGACGACCGAACTCGCCGACGCGGGCCTGTCCGATCCCGATTCAAGCGCCGACTAAGCGCTATCGGCCGGGCCTGCGCGGGCGCCGGCCCGCGCACTACCCCAGCCCCCGACGGCCAGGCGCACCTCAGTCGTGACGACGACGTCCAGGTCGTCCACGGCGCAGCCGCTGGTGCTGACCCGCATTTCGCGGGCCACCGCTTTGGCCTGCGCGCACGCTGTCTCGGGTCCGGCTGCCAGCCGCGCCGCGGCGGCCAGCGCGGCCAGGTCTGCCGCGGCTTGGGCCCGATGGCGCGCCACCACCGCCGAGCCCAGATAGGCGCTGCCGCAGGTGACGGACAGCAGCGCGGCGACCATCGCGGCCGCGACAACGGTCGCTGATCCCCGCTCATCGCGACGGCTCCACCGCTGACACGCCGGTAGCGCTGATGCCCAGCGCGGGCAGCAGATTCGACCGGGCGGTGACCGTCGCGACGACGAACTCGCCGTCGCGGCGGAGCTGCACCCGGGCGCCACCGGGCGCGATACCGCGGGCGGTGGTGACCGCAGAGCGCTCATCACCGCGGGCCGCCAACCGCGCGGCCTCGCGGGCAGCGTCGATGCAGCGGACCTGCATCGACACCGCTGTGACCCCGGCCAAGCACAGCACCAGCACCGCGACCAGCGTGACGACGCCCAGCGCCGCCTCCACGGTGCTCGCGCCGACATCGTCGACTACGCCTTGGTGTTGAGCGCGCGGGCGATGATGTTGGTCAACGCCGAGACGATGGAGTCGCCAGTCACGACCGTGTAGAGGATTGCAGCGAACGCCGCCGCCGCGATCGTCCCGATCGCGTACTCGACCGTGGACATCCCGGCTTCGTCTACCGCCAATAGGGTCGCACGCCCGCGCAGCACACGAAACATGTTGATCAACATAATATTTCACTCCTTCGTTACCCCACACCAGCTGACCCGCGCCGTCACAGCAAGCCTGACTGCAATAAGTCGCCGGCCAGTCCGGCGACCACCGGAACAATGCCCAGGCACACGAACGCGGGGAGGAAACACAGTCCGAGCGGACCGGCGATCAGCACCCCGGCGCGCTCGGCAGTCGCCGCCGCGGTGTGTGCGGCGTCCTGGCGGCACTGCGCAGCAAGCGCGGCCACTGCCTCGGCGAGCGCCACGCCGGAGTCCGAAGATCGTCGCGCCAATCGCAGCAACGCATCGGTCTGCGGGTCGAGGGAACCGGGCGGGAGATCCGGCGGTGCCGACCATGCCACGCCCGGGTCGGCGCCCAGCGCCAGCAGATCGGCTGCGCGACGCAGCACTCGGGCCAGCAGCGGCGGCGCCGACGGCGCAGTCGCCGCCGCCGCGGTCGACACGGCCATGCCCGCCGCCAGGCAGACCGCCAGCACATCCAGGCTCGAGGCGACAGCCAGTGGATCCGGGCCACGCACAGCTCGCCGCGGTGCGGCGGGCGCGCGGACCGTCACCGCGGCCCTCGCCCGCACCCTCGATGGCCGAGCGCCACTCAACAAAGCGGCGGCCAGCAGCAGCGCGGCAGTCATGCCACAGCCCTATCGGTGATGTGGTCCGACCAGAGCAGCCCGCTGCAGACCAGCGTCGCTCCAACCACTAGCAGCCAGCCGCCGACGTGCCCGGTCAGTAGGAATGCCACCGGGTTCGCCCCGATGAGTTGGCCAAGCACCACCGAAAGCACCGGCAGGCCCGCCAGGATCGCCGCGGTGGCGCGGGCACCGGCCATTGCCGACGTTACCTGGCTTGAGAATCTTTGTCGCTCAACGATATCCCGCTGGGCCGTGCGCATCAGAGTGGACATTGCCAGACCGTGTTCGGATGCCAGTTGCCAGCACACCGCGAGCCGATCCCATTGCGCAGGCAGCGCCGAGGTCTTGGCGACGCTGCGCAAACCGGCGGTGACGTCGGCACCCAAACGGGCACGCGCCGCCACCGCACGACATGAGTCCGCGACCGGCCCGGCCGTTTCGTCGGCCGCGACGGCGAAGGCCTGCGCCGGGTGGGCGCCGACGCGCAGTTCGCCCACCAGCACATCGATAGCGGTTTCCAGCTCGTGGCTTTCATCGATCCCGCGACGGTTACGGCGACGGCGCCGGAGGCGCAAGCCTGCCGTTGCGGCGAATGCTGCGGCAGCCAGAACCGTTGTCAGCGGCAGCAATGCGGTACCCGCAGCCCCGGCGCACACGGCGAACCAGCCCGCGGCCCGCGCCGGCGAGTTGCGGCCGCGGTTGGTGCGTACCAGTCGTCGACGTGGCGACGATGGCGATACCAGCAGAGATGCTGACAACGCCAGCGCTGCCACCGATGCGGTCATCTCGGTGTCCGGCTCTGCATCAGCCGGCGCAAGCCGGCGGCCTCATCGGTCAGTCCGCGGTCGGCGTGCCACACGGTGACCGCGCCGACCCTTCCTTCCGTTTGACGTAGCACGGCGATTTCGCTGAGTCGCCGCCGCCCGGCGCGATCGCGGGCAACGTGCAACAGCACCTGAACCGCCGCGGCCAGTTGGCTATGCAGCGCTCCGCGATCCAGCCCACCGAGAGCGCCCAACGCCTCTAAGCGAGCCGCAACCTCACCCGGACTGTTGGCATGCACTGTGCCCGCACCACCGTCGTGTCCGGTGTTCAGCGCCGCGAGCAGATCGACCACTTCGGCGCCGCGGACCTCGCCGACAACGATGCGGTCCGGCCGCATCCGCAGCGCCTGCCGGACGAGCTGGCGCACGGTGACTTCGCCGACGCCTTCGACGTTGGCGCATCGGGCAACCAGTCTGACCAGGTGCGGATGCGGCGGCGCCAGTTCCGCGGCATCCTCCACGCACACGATCCGCTCGTCCGGCGCCACTGCGTTCAGCATCGCCGCCAGCAGTGTCGTCTTGCCCGCTCCGGTGCCGCCGGACACCAGAAACGCCAACCTGGCGGCGATGATGTCGCCGAGCAGCGCGGCGGCCGTCGGCGCGATGGCGCCCGCCGCGACAAGCGCGGACAAATCTTGGGTAGCCGGTCGCAGTACCCGCAACGACAGGCAGGTGCCCCCGACGGCGACCGGTGGCAGCACGGCATGCAGCCGGACCGCGAAGGCTCCGGCACCCACGCCGGTCAGCTGACCGTCCACCCACGGTTGTGCGTCGTCGAGACGGCGACCCGCCGCCAGCGCCAGCCGCTGCGCAAGGCGCCGCACAGCCGCCTCGTCGGCGAATTGAACGTTAGTGCGCCGCAAGCCGTTTCCGTCGTCGACCCATACCGCGTCCGGCCCGGTGACCAGCACGTCGGTGGTGCCGTCGACGCACAGCAATGGCTCGAGGATCCCGGCGCCGGTCAGTTCGGTCTGCAGTACTCGAAGGTTGCTCAGCAGCTCGGTGTCGCCGAGCACCCCACCGGATTCGGCCCGGATCGCGTCGGCCACCACCATGGGACGCAGCGGGGCGGATTCCGTCGCCAACCGCTCACGCACCCGGTCGATGAGCGAACCGGTCATGCCGCCCGACCCTCCGCTCGGGCGACCGGGCGCGCGGGCAGCAAAGCCAGGACCCGACGGGCTGCCGCCGCCAGCGCAGAGCGCCGCCCGAACCGCAGACCGCCGTGTTCGAGTTGCTCGGCCAGCCGCGGGTATGGCTTCATCGACGCCAGCAGCGGCACTCCGGCGATCGCAGCCACCTCCTCCGCCCGAAGGCCGCCCGGCGACGGTCCGCGCACGACCAGCCCGACGTTGGGGTTGATCGCGGTGAGCACTGTAGCGATCGTCGCGGTGGCCGCACATGCCCGCACGTCGCACGGGCTGACCACGACGACGAGATCGGCTGTGTCCAGGGCAGTTTGCGCAGCGTCGGTCAACCGACGCGGAAGGTCGCAGATGACGGTCGCCCCGCCGCGGCGGCCGGCATCGACGACAGCGTCCACGGCGCGGGAGTCCAATTCGTATCCGCGACGGGTGCCCGACAGCATGCAGATCCCGCGGTGTCGCGGCAGCGCCTCGCGCACCGCCGACCAGTTCAGCCGTCCGCCTTGCAACGCCAGGTCGGGCCAGCGCACGCCGGGGGCAGTTTCACCACCCATCAGCAGGTCAATGCCACCACCCCAGGGATCGAGATCTACCAGCAACGGATCGGCCGCGATCTGTGCCAAAGCGGCGGCGAACAGTGACGCGCCCGCCCCGCCACGTCCACCGATAACCGCGACCACCTCGCCGAGGGCGCAGTCGTCTCGCGCGAACTCGCCGGCATCGGCGAGTTCGCGGACCAGATCGCGCTCTTGAGTGGGCAGCCTGAGCACGTGCCCGGCGCCGACCTCGATGGCCGCGGCCCATGTCGCCGACGCCGGTTCGCTGCCCGTCACCACGATCACGTGTGCGCGACGCGGCAGTCCGGCGCGCGCGCATCCTTGCGCCGTGGCCTCGTCGAGCACTACCGCCGCGGCTGCCGACCAAGTTTTCCGACTGATCGATGATGTGCTGCCGGCATGGACGACCCGCACGCCGACGGCCGCCGCGACCCGGTCGATCTCGTCGCGCAGCGCGGGTTCGGTCAACGCGGCCAGGACTCCGCGGGCACCGCCGGTGCCGGTGGGGGTGGTCATTGGCCCACCGTGCCTGGGCTCGACCTTGCGCCGCCAGTCCCGAACAAGGATCTGTGGACAGCACCTGATCTGTGCACAACTCGGGTCTGCAATCCGTCAAAACCCGCAGGGCCGCGAGGAGAATTCACCCGAGAAAAGGGACGACCCCCGCCAGGGGGGGAGGAGGCGAGGGTCGTCGTGTATCAGCCCCGGGGGGTCGGGCTGATACACCCTCGGCTAAGCCGAGTACTGCTTACTATACACATGAGAGTCTTAGACAGCGCAAGTGCTGTTTGAAGTTGCGCGCATGGCATTCGGTCACGTTGTGCCAGGACAGCGAGGTCGTCACGAGCAACCGAACCGTGGTTGACCGGGCGTTTTGTGGACCACCTCGCGATTTGCCACCTGATCGCCCTATGCTGGGGTGGTGACCGTTCCGGACTCGGCCGCTGACCAGCAAACATCACCACCAAACACCGGTCGCACCCCCCGCACCGCCGCGTTCTTCGATCTTGACAAGACCATCATCGCCAAGTCCAGCACCCTGGCGTTCAGCAAACCTTTCTTCGATCAGGGATTGATCAACCGGCGCGCTGTACTCAAGTCCAGCTACGCCCAGTTTCTGTTCCTACTTTCCGGTGCCGACCACGATCAGATGGACCGGATGCGCATCCACCTGACCAACATGTGCACCGGCTGGGATGTGCAGCAGGTGAAGTCGATTGTCAGCGAAACGCTGCACGATATCGTCACGCCGCTGGTATTCGCCGAGGCCGCGGACCTGATCGCCAGCCACAAGCTGTGCGGCCGCGATGTCGTGGTGGTATCGGCCTCCGGCGAGGAGCTGGTGGCACCGATCGCGCGTGCGCTCGGCGCTACCCACGCGATGGCGACCCGCATGGTCGTCGAGGACGGCAAGTACACCGGAGAGATCGCGTTCTACTGCTACGGCGACGGCAAGGTGCAAGCGATCCGCGAGTTGGCTGCGCGTGAGGGCTACCCGCTCGAGCACTGCTACGCCTACTCCGATTCGATCACCGACATGCCGATGCTCGAAGTCGTCGGCCATCCGAGTGTGGTCAACCCGGACCGCGCGCTGCGTAAAGAAGCGACCGCCCGCGGCTGGCCGGTGCTGGCGTTCTCGCGGCCGGTGTCGCTGCGCGACCGTATCCCGGCACCGTCGGGAGCCGCACTCGCCACGACCGCCGCGGTGGGTGTCAGCGCATTGGCCGCCGGGGCGCTGACCTACTCGCTGCTTCGCCGGCTCTCGCTGTAGCCGAGACGCCGACCGCGCTTCAGCAAACTTACCCGGGTCACCGGCCGGTACCGCTTCAGCGTTTTAACGGCATTTGACGCCAATTGACTCTTGATGTGACCAGGGTCACGTAGTACAAAGGAGTCACGGAAGCCTGGATGAGGCCAAGATCGATCCGGAAGAGAAGGCTCGATCTCCCGAATCCGGGTAACCCAGCACGGTTCCCGGCACCCACGCGGAGTCACAGCCGCGATAATGGCAGAAGTGTTGCGGGCCTGCGTAATTGCGGAAAATGGACGGTGTCGACGACTCCTTGGGTGGGGTTGCAGCCGAAAGTGTCGCAAGATCGCCGAGGCCACCCACGCAGCCCAGAGTTGCACGCTTGGTAACCGGAGTTCCGTGCTAGCGGGCGGCGAGCCGAAGTCCTTCGGACCGTCGCCCGCTTTATTCGTCTGCACGACTCGCCCGGACCGCGGAACCGGCGCACAACACGCGGTTCCGGCAACCTTAGTTAGCAAGCGATTCGGCAATCGACAGCGCCTCCTGCGCGCCGGTGCGCATGGCCCGACAACACAGCACCAACCAGGCGGCCATGCCATCGGGTGTCCCGGCCGCAAAACCGCGCGCGGCGTCGCGGTAGTCGGCGGCTCGACGCATCCAGCTGACCTCCGGTACGCCCAGGCCGTGCGGGTCCAGCCCGGTGGCGATGGTGACCAGCCGCGACACCGCCCGCGCTACCACACCGTCCGCGCTGCCGAACGGCGCCAGGGTCAGCAGTTCGCCGTGGGCGACGGCGGCGATCACCGGGGCCGGCGCCTGGCTACCGCCGGTGACGATCTTCGCCAGCAGCTCCAGACGGGGCCCGACATCGGCGTCGGCGCGTGGCCGGCCCAACCGGCTCTCGTCGACGCGGTCGGCGGCGGCGAGCATATGCAGCCGTGCCAGCGCCTGCAGCGGCGCACGCTGCCACACGCCGACCAGGGTTGTCTCGCCGCCTTCCAGCGCCTGCGCGACGCGCAGCGCACCGGCGAATACCGGATCGCCGGCCGCGGAGGCGTCAAGCTGCTCGTCCAGTTTCAGCCCACCGTCGAGCACCGCCGACGCCCTCGCCGCCCGCAGTGCCGCCTCGGCCGCTGTCACCGGCCAGCGCCGCAGATTGGCACGATGCCGGTGGGCCCGGCCGAGCACGTCGCGGGCCTGATCGCTGGCGGCGGCCACACCGGGGAGCGCCATCAGCGGAGCCAGCGGGTCAGAAGTCATCAGCGCCGCTCCTCCTCATCGCTTCGTCCCCCTCGCCGCTGCGCGGCTGGGAGGTGCCCCCACTGCATCGTCGCCGGCGCGCGTCACGAGCTGCCACGATACGGTGACGGGATCGCCGCCAGCAGTTGCCGGGTGTAGTCATGCCGCGGCTGGGTGAACACCTCATCGGTGGGAGCGTGCTCAACCACCCGGCCCGCTTTCATCACCAGCACCTCATCCGCGATCTGCCGGATAACGGCCAAGTCGTGACTGATGAACAGATAACTCAGCCCGAGTGCGTCCTTCAGCCCGGCAAGCAGTTCGAGGATCTGCGCCTGCACCAAGACGTCGAGTGCGGAGACAGCCTCGTCGCAGACCAGCACCTCAGGCCGCAACGCCAGCGCTCGCGCGATCGCGACCCGTTGGCGCTGCCCGCCCGATAACTCGCGGGGGCGTCTTTCCAGCACCGACGGCGGAAGCGACACCTGGTCGACCAACTCTTGCACCGCCGCGCGCCGTTCGCGGCGGTTCCCGACGCGGTGGATGCGCAGCGGTTCTTCAATGGCCCGAAACACCGAGTACATCGGATCCAGGCTGCTGTAAGGGTTTTGGAAGACCGGCTGCACTCGCCGGCGAAATGCCAGGGCCTCGCGCCCGTTCAGCGCGGCGACGTCGCGGCCGTCGAACGTCACGGTCCCGGAAGTCGGCGCAAGCAGGCCGAGCATCATGCGCGCCACTGTCGATTTCCCTGACCCGGATTCGCCCACGATTGCCAGTGTGGTCGCTTTGCGCAGCCGAAAAGACACGTCGTCGACGGCACGGAATTCGGTTTTGCGCCAACCCTTTCCGTGGGTTGTCCGGTAGGTCTTGGTCAGCTCGGCGGCAGTCAGAAGATCATCGGTGCCGGATTCTGAGGCGCCCGTCGCGTTGCTGGGCCGCGCTCGAGTCGTCGTCCCACCAGCCGGCCGCACCGACGGTGCGGCGGCGACCAGTTCCTGAGTGTAGGGATGCTGTGGGTCGGTCAAGATCAATTGCGCTGCACCGGTTTCTACGACCCGGCCGCGGTGCATGACGACCAGCTGCTCAGCGCGCTCGCCCGCCAGTGCGAGATCATGGGTGATCAACAGCACCGCGGTGCCCAGTTCGGCGGCCAGCTGCTGCAGATGGTCGAGCACCTGCCGTTGCACCGTGACATCGAGAGCCGACGTCGGCTCGTCGGCGATCAGCAGGCGCGGCCGGCCCGCCAGCCCGATCGCGATCAGCGCGCGCTGACACATCCCACCGGACAGCTGATGCGGATAACGTCGGGCCTGAGTCGGCGGGTCCGGCATGCCCGCTTCATCGAGCAGTTTCAGTGATCGTTGCTCGGCGTCACTGATGTTGTTGGCGCGCAGGGCCTCCCGGATCTGAAAGCCGACCTTCCACACCGGGTTGAGGTTCGTCGTCGGGTCCTGCGGCACATAGCCGATGCCGGTGCCCCTGATCGCGCGGAGCCGACGCGGATCCGCCGATACGATGTCGATGCCGTCGAACACGATGCGGCCGGCACTGATCCGTCCGCCCGGCGCCAGCAACCCGAGAATCGCGGCGGCGGTCGTCGATTTTCCGGAGCCCGATTCACCGACAACGGCGACGGTCTGCCCGCTGCGCACCGTCAGCTCGACGTTGTGCACGGCGGGAGCGTCGTCGCCGAACCTGACCTCCAGGCCGGCGACGCTCAGCAGCGGCTGCTCGGCGGTAGTCACGTGCGCGACGTCCGTGACGTGGAATCCAGAACGTCGCGCAACACGTCGCCCATCATCAAAAACGCCAGCACCGTAAGCGCAAGGGCCCCGGCCGGATAGAACAGGATCGGCGAGCCGGCCCGCAGCCGCGTCTGTGCCACGTTGATGTCGCCGCCCCATGACACCACCGACGGCGGCAGCCCTACACCGAGGTAGGACAACGTCGCCTCGGTCACGATGAACATCCCCAGCGAGATAGCCGCGACCGCGATCACCGGGCCCAGCGCATTCGGCACGACGTGGCGTATCAGCATCCCGAACCTGCTCAGTCCCAGCGCTTGTGCGGCCATAACGTAGTCGCTGCCGCGCACTGCGAGCACCGCCCCGCGCGCGATTCTGGCCACCTGCGGCCAACCGAACAGCGCGAGAATCGCGACCACCGTCCATACGGTGCGGTGATGCATGACCTGCATCAGCACGATGGCGGCCAACAACAGTGGGATCCCGAAGAAGACATCGGCGACGCGGGACACCACCACGTCGATCCAGCCGCCGTAGAAGCCGGCTAACGCTCCCAGCGCTCCGCCGACAACGAAAACCACCAAGGTGGCGCCAACGCCGACGGTGACCGAGGCACGGGCGCCGTAGACAGTGCGGGCGTAGATGTCGTGGCCTTGCAAGTCGGTCCCGAACCAATGCGCGGCCGACGGCGCGAGCAGGCTCTGATACGGGTCGGCGTAGCCGGGATCGGCCGACGTGAACAACGCCGGAAACAACGCCACGACAATGAAGAACAGGATCAGTGCCGCGGCAACGACGAATTTCGGACGTCGCCGTAGGCTCCGCCAGGTATCACGCCAAAACCCCTCGCCGCCAACGGCTTCGGTGCCCCGGTCAGCCATACCGGATCCTTGGATCCAGCGCCGCGTACAGCAGATCAACGGCCAGATTGGTGACCAGATAGATCACCACCAGCACTGTCACGATGGACACCACCGTCGGCGCCTCCTGGCGGGTGACCGCCTGATATAGCACGCCACCGACACCGTGGATGTTGAAGATCCCCTCGGTGACGATCGCCCCGCCCATCAGCGCCCCGACGTCGGTGCCGAGAAACGTCACCACCGGGATCAGTGAGTTGCGCAGGATGTGCACCGTGACCACCCTGGGCCGCGACAACCCCGTGGCCGTCGCGGTGCGCACATAGTCGGCGTGCGCGTTGCCGGCGACCGCAGAGCGGGTCAACCGCACCACGTAAGCCAGGGACACTGATCCCAACACAACACCGGGCAGCAGCAGCCGCGCAAACGTCGGCTGATCACCGACGGTGACCGCGGCGACGCCCAGGCGGACCCCGAAGACGAACTGCGCCAAGAACCCCAGCACGAAGATCGGGACCGCGATCACGATCAAACTGGTGAGCAGCACTGTGGCGTCGAAGATGCCGCCCTGCCGCAGCCCGGCGATCACCCCGAACCCGATCCCGAGCACCGCCTCCACGACCAGGGCAATCAGCGCGAGCCTGATGGTTACCGGAAATGCTTGGGCCAGAACGACACTGACCGGCAGCCCGGAGTAGGCGCGGCCCAGATCGCCGTGGACGATGCCGCCCAGGTAATGCAGGTACTGCAACAGGAACGGATCGTTCAGGTGGTATTGGGCGCGCAGTTGTGCGGCTACCGCGGGGCTCAGCGGACGGTCACCGCCCAAAGCGGCAATAGGATCACCCGGCAGCAAGAAGACCATGCCGTAGATCAGCAACGTCGCGCCGAGAAAAACCGGAATCATGATCGCGACACGTCGAGCGATATACCAGCCCATCTCAGGCCTTTACGATGCGCTCGTAGTCGGGCAGGCCATTCCAGGTCAGCACGACGTGACTGACCGACGGTGATGTCCCAGCCACGCTGATCGTGTACCACAACGGCACGACGGGCATGTCCCGCAACAGGATTCGCTGTGCGGCGTTAGCCAGGTCGAATGATTGCCGCAAGCTTGGCGCGGATTCGGCGGCGGCGATCGCCGCGTCGAATTGCGGGTTGGAATAACCCACGTCATCAGCGCTCGCTCCGGTGACGAACAGCGGCTCCAAGAACTCCAGCATCGACGGGAAATCACCCTGCCAACCCGCGCGGAAGGCGGTGGCGATGCTACGGGTGGTGACCTGGGTACGAAACGTGGCGAAGGTCGGCTGCGGCGCACCGACCGCATCGATGCCCAAGATGTTCTTGATGCTGTTGGCAACCGCGTCCACCCACTCCTGGTGCCCGCCGTCGGCGTTGTAGGCGATCGCGTATCGGCCCGACCATTTCGAGATGGCGTCGGCCTGCGACCACAGCCGCCGCGCACGGTCCGGATCGAAGTTCAGCGCGTCGTTGCCCTCGATGTGTGGGTCGAAACCTGGCAGCGAGCTTGCGGTGAAATCGAGGGCCGGCGCACGCGCTCCGGCATAGATCTGGCGGCAGATCTGTCCCCGGTTGATGGCCGCCGCGAGCGCCAGTCGGCGCAACCTGCCTTCCTCGCCGCCGAAGTGCGGCAGCCGCAGTGGAGTGTCGAGGGTCTGGTTCACTGCTGCCGGCGCACTGACGTAACGGTCTCCAAGATCTCTGCGGTAGACCGACAGCAAACTGGACGGAATCGTGTCCAGCACATCGAGATTGCTCGACAGCAAGTCGGCGTATGCGGTGTCGAGGTTGGCGTAAAAGACGAAACGCAGCCCCTTGTTCTGAGGTATCCGGTTGCCGTGATAGCCGGGATTGGGCACCAAATCCAGTTTGACGTTGTGCTGCCAGGCCGCACCGCCGGGCGCGTCGGCGAACTTGTAAGGCCCGTTGCCGATCGGGTGCTGGCCGAAGGCCGTCATATCCTTCAGCGCAGCGGCCGGCAGTGGATAGAACGGTGAAAAGCCCAGCCGCAGTTTGAAATCGATGGTCGGCGCTTTGAGCCGCACGGTAAACTGGTGGTCGTCGACGACGTGCAATCCGGACATCGTGGTCGCCGCCGGTTGCGCGGCGGCCACTTCGTCGAAACCGGCAATCGGGTTGAAGAAGCTCTGCTGTAGTTGCGCGTTGGCGGCCAGCGCGCCGTAATTCCAGGCATCGACGAAAGAGTGTGCGGTCACCGGTGTGCCGTCGCTGAACGTCCACCCGGGCTTCAGCGTGATCCGGTAGTTGACGTCATCGGCGGTGTCGATCGACTGGGCCACCTCCAAGTCGGGCCTGCCGTTAACGTCGTAGGACATCAGGCCCGCGAACAGCCGCTCGATGATGCGCCCGCCGTTGCTGTCATTGGTGTTGGTCGGAATCAGCGGGTTCTGCGGCTCTCCAGCGTTGACGATCACCACATCCGTACGCACATTGCCGACCGCGCAGCCGGCCAGCGATGTGACGGCCAGCAGCATCACGGCCGCCGCCACGATGCGCAACCGACGCACGTGTCCTCCTCCGATCGGCCGTGACCACTACAATCCCGGCGTGACTGTCACCGAACTCGCCGAGGGTACCGCCGCCTATAACGTTGGGTATTTGACCGCGGAGTTCGGCATTCCCATCCTGGGACTGATTCTGTTGATCGTCGGTCTTCGACAGCGTTCACGACGCCGCCGGCAGCCTCCCGGTTACCCGCCGCCGGGTCCGTCTCCGTATGGCTATCCGCCGCCGGGCGGTCCGATCGGCAGCGGATACCCGTACTCTCCGGGACCGCCTGCGCCGCCGGGGCCCCCACCGTATTACCCGCCTGGCTATCCGGCGCCGCGTCCACCTGGATCGTCAGGCACAGCGCTGATCGTCGTGGGGTCGATCTTGTTGGGATTCGGCGTGCTCGGGATTCTGGGCGGCGTTGCCAATGTGGCCTCACAACACGGAAGCTCAAGCTCCACACATTCCGCGGATGTCGGTCAATGCGTCGGTACATTCGCGATGCAGCAAAACAATCTGAGCCCGAAACCGCAGGACTGCGATAAGCCGAGTTCAACATTGGAGGTCGCCGCCAAAGGCGATCGCTCGGCGAACTGCCCTGACGGCAAGCGGGAGAACTCCGATTACGCGGTTCTCTTCGACGGGACCACCACCCTGTGCTTGATACTCAACCTCAAGCAGGACCAGTGCTACACGATGTCCGGCGGGGCAAAGAACCCCGCGTTTGTCGCGAACTCCTGCGAAAGCTCGATGCCGGGTATCAAGGTCGCCAAACGTGTCGACGGCAGCACGGATACCGCGCTGTGTCCGACGGAAACCAAAGCGGTCGCCTACCCAAGTCCGGCGCGGCTGTATTGCCTGGAGCGACTCGAAAACTGACTCCACTGACTAGGCTCGTGCGGGTGACCGAGACGCACACCGATGCACCATCGTCATATCCACCGCCGGAGCACTTCGTCGCGCAAGCCAACGCCGACGACCGGCTATACCGAAAAGCCGAACACGACCGGCTGGCATTCTGGGCCGAACAGGCCAACCGATTGTCATGGGAGACACCGTTTTCCCAAGTGCTGGACTGGTCGGCAGCCCCGTTTGCCAAATGGTTCACTGACGGCAAGCTCAACGTAACCTACAACTGCGTGGACCGTCACGTCGAAGCCGGCCACGGCGACCGAGTGGCCATCCACTGGGAGGCCGAACGGGTTGGCGAAGGCCGCACCCTCACCTACAACGACCTGCTGACCGAGGTGAGCAAAACCGCCAACGCGCTCACCGATCTGGGCTTGGTCGCCGGCGACCGCGTCGCGATCTACATGCCGATGATCCCCGAAGCCATCGTCGCGATGTTGGCCTGCGCGCGCCTGGGCGTGCTACACAGCGTGGTGTTCGCCGGTTTCACCGCCACCGCGCTGAGCGCCCGGATCGCCGACGCCGAAGCCAAGCTGCTGATCACTTCCGATGGGCAGTTCCGCCACGGCAAGGCGGAGCCGTTCAAGGAAGCAGCCGACCAGGCGGTCGGCGACACCGGCACGATCGAACACGTCTTGGTGGTCAAGCGCACTGGCATCGACGTTTCCTGGACACCGGGACGCGACGTGTGGTGGCACGACGTCGTCGACTCGGCGTCGCCCGAACACAGCGCCGAGGCGTTCGACGCCGAGCATCCGCTGTTCCTGCTGTACACCTCGGGCACCACCGGCAAGCCCAAAGGCATCGTGCACACCAGCGGTGGTTATCTCACCCAGGCGTCCTACACCCACTACAACATCTTCGACATCAAGCCGGACACCGACGTGTTCTGGTGCACCGCCGATATCGGCTGGGTCACCGGACACACCTACGGCGTCTACGGCCCGTTGTCCAACGGTGCCACGGAAATCATCTACGAAGGCACGCCAAGCACCCCGACTCAGCACCGGCATTTCGAGATCATCGAGAAGTACGGCGCGACAATCTATTACACCGCGCCGACGATGGTCCGAACATTCATGAAGTGGGGCCGCGAGATCCCGGACGCCCACGACTTGTCCAGCCTGCGGCTGCTGGGAACGGTCGGTGAGCCGATCAACCCGGAGGCCTGGCGCTGGTATCGCAAAGTCATCGGCGGCGACACCACTCCGGTGGTTGACACCTGGTGGCAGACGGAAACCGGCGCCGCGATGATCTCGCCGCTACCCGGCATCGCTGCGGCTAAGCCGGGATCGGCGATGACGCCATTGCCCGGAATCTCGGCAAAGATCGTCGACGACAACGGCAATGAGTTGTCACCGCCGGCCACCGACGAGGGCGAGCACACCACCGGATACCTCGTGCTCGATCAGCCATGGCCGTCGATGCTGCGCGGCATCTGGGGCGATCCGGATCGCTTCCGCGAGACGTACTGGTCGAAGTTCGCCGAACAGGGCTGGTATTTCGCCGGCGACGGCGCCCGTTACGACCCCGACGGGTCAATCTGGCTCCTGGGTCGCATCGACGACGTGATGAATGTATCCGGCCATCGCATTTCGACCGCCGAGGTGGAGTCGGCACTGGTCGGCCACGCCGCCGTCGTTGAAGCCGCGGTGGTCGGGGCGACGGACGACACCACCGGTCAGGCCATCTGCGCGTTTGTCGTCCTACAGTCCGATCACACCAACACCGTCGGTGCAGAGATCATCGACGAGTTGCGCGCCGAAGTGGCCCGGGAGATCTCACCGATCGCGCGGCCCCGCGAACTTCATGTGGTGCCCGAGTTGCCGAAAACCCGCAGCGGCAAAATCATGCGACGGCTACTGCGCGACATCGCCGAAAATCGCGAACTCGGCGACACTTCGACGCTGCTTGATCCGGGCGTGTTCGACGCGATCCGCGCCGCCGACTAGACCGCCAATCAAATTAGGCGGGGACCGGGACGAAGCCCGCGCCGGGACGGTTTTTGGCGTTGAGGTCGGCCAATATCGCGTTGAAGGACTGAACCACCGCGGGGGTGTGCAGCGGGATGTACTTGATGATGCAGACCGGCAGGTTTTCGCTGAAGGCGCCGTGCATCATCCCGACCAGAAGGTTGTTGACGGTAACCGGGCCACCTGAGTCTCCCGGTTGTCCGCACACCTGCATCACGATGGTGCCCGGGTCCTGACCCGGGCCCCAGGTGACGCCGCACGAGTTCCCGGTCGTGCGGCCCTGCTTGCAGGCGATCTGACCGAACGCCGGATCCGGCCCAATCCCGTTGATCGCGAAGCCATTGAAGTTGGCGACCGGTATCACCTTGGCCGGATCGAACTGGATGACCGCGTAGTCGAGGTTGTCATTGCCGGAGACCATGGTTCCCAGCGTGCCGCGCTCTTTCGCCGCCTCGACGGCAACCTGGGCACCCGGGCCACCGCAGTGCGCCGAGGTGAAACCGATCAGCTCACCTTTGCCGTCGGTTCCGATGGTGGTCAGCGTGCACAGCGTGTCGCCGTTGACCACGATGCCCGCTCCGCCACCGAGCGGAAGCCTGTCGTCAGCTCGTGCGGGCGCGCCGTGCAGGCCGCCCAGGCCCAGCGATGCCACCGTGACCAACGCCGCCACGACACGAAGCGGCCGACGGTACGTGGTCTGCAAAGCGATACTCCCGTCGACAAGCATGGACGCGTACCCGAAGCGGCCGCGTCAGTCTAGCGTGATCAATGCCCGCCAGCGTCGATCCTTATCACGCTTGCGGTGTCCGGTTGGCCTCGTCTGGCAACGGACCACATGGCAACATAAACCGCGACGACCGCGAACGCCCAGCGACGATGCAAGCCGGGCAGTGAAACCGGGAGGAGCATCTGTGAGCAAGCCAGATCGAAAGAACGACGAGCACAAGGATGGGGTTCCTCGCACGCTGACCACAATTCCATTGACCGACCCGCACGCGCTGTCCGTCGAACCGTCGATCGGCGAACTGGTCAAGGACGCCACGGCGCAGATATCGACATTGGTGCGCGCCGAGGTCGAACTGGCTCGGTCTGAAATCACCCGCGATGTCAAGAAGGGTCTCACCGGCAGCGCTTTCTTTATCTCGGCGATGGTGGTGCTGTTCTACTCGACTTTCTTTTTCTTCTTTTTCCTCGCCGAACTGCTCGGTACCTGGCTGTGGCGCTGGGTCGCTTTCCTGATCGTGTTCGGGATCATGGTGGTGGTTACCGTAGTGCTGGCGTTGTTCGGCTACTTAAAGGTGCGACGCATCCGCGGACCGCAGCAGACCATCGAATCGGTTAAGGAGACGCGGTCGGCATTCACGCCGAGTCATGACAAGGGCTCCGGGCGCGCGCTCAGTTCGCAAGGCGGGACGTCCGCCGACCCATCGGGTTGGTAGATGGCCCCACCAGATCCGTCGGTCACCCGTATCGACGGGCCGTGGCGCCATCTGGACGTGCACGCCAACGGCATTCGGTTCCATGTCGTCGAGGCGGCCGCGGACCGGAGCTCCGGCCGCGCCCCGACGGCGCAGCCGCTGGTGATCATGTTGCACGGCTTCGGCTCGTTCTGGTGGTCGTGGCGTCACCAGCTACGCGGTTTGACCGGGACCCGGGTGGTCGCCGTGGATTTGCGCGGTTACGGCGGCAGCGACAAACCGCCGCGCGGCTACGACGGCTGGACGCTCGCCGGGGACACCGCCGGCCTGATCCGCGCGCTCGGGCACACTTCGGCGACCCTGGTCGGCCATGCCGACGGCGGACTGGTCTGCTGGGCAACCTCGGTCCTGCATTCACGACTGGTCCGCGCCATCGCGGTGATCAGCTCGCCGCACCCCGCCGCACTGCGCAGATCGGCGCTGACCCGTCGTGATCAGGGCCGGGCGCTGTTGCCCTCGCTGCTGCGCTACCAGCTGCCCCTGTGGCCGGAGCGCGCGCTGACCCGGCATAACGGCGAGGAGATCGAGCGCCTGGTCCGAAGCCGTGCCAGCGCTAAATGGGTTGCTTCCGAAGACTTTTCCGAGACGATCGGTCATCTGCGACAGGCGATCCAAATTCCGTCCGCGGCGCATTCCGCGCTGGAGTATCAGCGTTGGGCGGTGCGTAGCCAGTTACGCGAAGAGGGCCGCCGCTTCATGAGGTCGATGAATCGCCCTTTCGGAATCCCGATGCTGCACATCCACGGTGATGCCGATCCGTACGTGCTGGCCGACCCGGTCGAGCGAACGCAGCGCTACGCGCCACACGGCCGCTACGTATCAATCGCCGGCGCAGGACATTTCAGTCACGAAGAGATGCCGGCGGAAGTCAACGGTCACCTGATGCGCTTCCTCGCGCGGGTGTACCGGTCGCCCCTTAGCTGACACACTGGCCGGTGGCCACCGGCTTGGTGTCGCCGATGTGCGCCAGCTGGGCGGCCACCTCCTTGGCCGTCAAGACGAAACCGGTGTCGTTGTCGTCGACCGCCGCGCCGAATACCACACCGAGCACCTGTCCATTGAGGTCAATTAACGGTCCGCCCGAATTACCTTGCTCCACACTGGCTCTCACGGTATACACCTCGCGGTTGATCGTCGCGGTCCGGTAGATGTCAGGTCCGCTGAGTTCGATGAGTTCGCGAACTCTGGCCGGAGTTGCCACAAAGCCCCCACCACCGGGATAGCCCATCACTATTGCCTCGGTGCCCGATGTCACCGGGGTGTTGGCGAACGCCAGCGGGCCGGGCGCCAGATGGGGCACGGACAGGATCGCGACGTCGACTGTCGGGTCGTAGGACACCACGGTGGCGTCATAAGGGTTGCCGCTCGCCTCGACGGTGACGCTGTTCGCGCCGGCCACCACGTGCGCGTTGGTCATCACCCGATCTGGCGAGAGGACAAATCCGCTGCCTTCCAACACTTTTTGACAGCCTGGCGCAATCGCGCGGATCTTGACGACGCTAGGTTGGGTGGCCGCCACCACCGGGTTGTTGGCCAGCGCCGCATCCGGGGCGGCCACCGCCACGACCGGCGTGCGACTGAACGGCTCCAGCACCTGCGGCAGACCCGAGGTGTCCAGCAGCGACGACAACCGCTTGGGCACGGTCTTGAGCCACTCCGGCGCAAAGTCGTTGACCTGGGCCAGCACCCGCGAGCCTCGCACCGCAGCGGCCAGGCTAGGCTGACCCGCCGACGACGTCAGCGGAGTCGCGAGCAGCCATGCCGCCACCAACACCACCACCAGCTGCACCGCGACCCCGATGAGCGAGTCTAAGAATCGGATCGAGTTGCTATGGATCGCGCCGCGGACCGCGCGGCCCAGCACCACGCCGGCGACCTCGCCGACGACGACCAGCCCCAGGATCAGAAACAGCGCGGCGAACAGTTTGGCTCGCGGTGCGCTGATATGGGCGACAAGGTGCGGAGCCAGCAGCACGCCGGCGATCGCTCCGAGTAGCACACCGACGAATGACAGCAGCGAACCGAGCGCTCCCGAACGCCAACCTGAGATCGCCGCGATGAAAGCGACTGCCAGCACAGCGATGTCGAGCCATTGAGAGGAGGTCATCAGGCATCATCCCCGTCGCCCACCAGGGCCATCGCTTCATCCAGCTCGCGGACATCGCTGGTGTCCCAGGGCTTAGCCCAACCAGCCACGTCCAACATCCCCGAAATCACTTGGCCAGTGAATCCCCAAACCAGCATCTCGTTCAACAGGAATGCCGGTCCCGCAAAGCGGCTGCTCAAGGTGCGCCGGTACACCATCAGCCGGTTGGTCGGATTAATGAACGCCCGCACCGGAACCCGGGCCACGATCGCTGTCTCAGCCTGATCGACGACCGCCACCGGACCCGGATCCGGCGAATACGCCAGCACCGGGACGACGTGAAAACCCGATGGCGGAATGAACATTCGCTCCAGCGTGGCCAGTGGATGCAGTCTGTCGGTGTCGATGCCAGTCTCTTCGCGTGCCTCTCGCAGCGCGGTAGTCACCGGGCCGTCGTCACGCGGATCGGACGCGCCCCCGGGAAATGCAGCTTGGCCCGCGTGGTGGCGCAGTGTTGAGGCCCGCACGGTGAGCAGCAGGTCCGCGTCGTCAGGGGGAGCACCGTTGGCCTGACCCGACGAGGGGCCCGAAAACAGCACCAGCACCGCTGCGTCCCGCCGGCTGTGCCGGTTCGCCGTTGCCTTGGCCCCGGTCACAATGGCCAGCAGCTCGGCGGGCAAACGACGCCGGTAGGCGTCCGGCACCCGACCAACATTGTCGACCAATGGACGCAGCCAGGGCGGCCCGAGCTCAGGCGTCAACGGAATCGCCCCTCGAGGGTGGGGAGTGCCCCCTGCGCTCACCGGCGCCTCCTTCGTCCATTCCCCCGGCCCGCGGTCCCCATCATCGCCGGGCATCATCGTGTCAGATCTCCGACCGCAGCAGTGATCTCATCGGCGCTAGCGAAAGCGCGCGGGAGGGTCTGCGCAACGCTACCGTCCGAGCCCAGCACTACTGTCGCGGGCATCACATTTGGCACCCCCAGCGCCGCCGCGACCCGACGGCTACCGTCCTGCATAGTCGGCAATCGGACACCCAGCTCTGCCAACCGCAGTAAGGCGGCCGTCTCATTCTGGTCCTGGTGCACCGTCAGCACCATCACATCCGGCCCGACTCGTCGTTGATACTCGGCCATAGCAGGCAATTCGGCCGCGCAGGGTGCACACCAGTACGCCCACAGGTTGAGCACGACGCGGTGCCCAGCCAGTGCCGGGCCCACGTCAACGGGCGAGCCGTCGGCTGCGCATTCCGCCATCACACCGCGCAGCGCCGGCGGGCCGGGCTGCACCCCGGGGTGCGGGCACGGTGCGAGGCCGGCACGCTGTCGTGGTCCGGCCAGCGCCGCCGGGGTGTCGGCGTCGCGATGCTCGCGGACGGGACCGGTCGACGGGGCGGTTGACGAGTGGGACGCATGCCGCAGCTCAACGACCAACGCGACGAGCAACGCCGCGACGACCGCCAGGACCGCGACGGTCCAGCGGGTGGTTCGAGAGGTGAATGTGGTCAATTGGGTCCCGTTTGCAGCTCAGTCCGTTCTGGTGCGCCGTGCTCTTTCTATAGCCGGCGCTACAACCCGGCCAACGCCAGCAGGTGCTCGGTTTCGGGACCCTGTACCAGGGCGGCGGCGATCAGCGGCTCGGTGGGCCCGGTCCCGAAGGACGGGCAGTCCTTGGCCAGGACACAAACCCCGCACGCCGGTTTGCGGGCGTGGCACACCCGGCGACCGTGGAAGATCACCCGGTGACTCAGCACGGTCCAGTCGTTGCGTTCGATGAGTTCGCCGACTGCATGCTCGACCCTGACCGGGTCCTCCTCCGCCGTCCAGCGCCAGCGCCGAACCAGCCGCCCGAAATGGGTATCGACGGTGATTCCGGGGACACCGAATGCGTTGCTCAGGATGACGTTGGCGGTCTTGCGTCCCACTCCGGGCAGTGTCACGAGTTCTTCCATGGTGGCAGGCACTTCGCCGTCGAACCGCTCGACCAATGCCTGTCCCAGGCCGATTAGTGACGTCGCTTTGTTCCGGTAGAAGCCGGTGGGGCGGATCAGGGTTTCCAGTTCTTCGCGGTCGGCCTGCGCGTAGTCCACCGCGGTGCGGTAGCGGGCGAACAGCGCCGGGGTTGTGAGATTCACCCGCTTGTCGGTACTTTGCGCCGACAAGATCGTTGCCACCGCCAGCTCCAGCGGTGTGGTGAAATCCAACTCGCAATACACATGCGGAAACGCTTGTCCAAGTTTGCGATTCATGCGGCGAGCTCGCCGGACTAAACCTAAGCGGGTTTCCGAAGACCAGCGAGCGGCGACCGTAGCGTCCGCCGCACCCGGCACCTGGGCTGCTGCGCGAGAAGGTTTGCCCATTATCACCCTCGACAGAGTACTAATTCGTGATCCCGCTGAGACCTTAGCCGTGTTTACTTACGGCTTGTGTCTTGGTTGCTCGTGGCATTCATCCCGGGGTTGCTGATGCTGGCGACTTTCGGGCTTGAACGGCTGGAAGCCGGCCTAGAAAAGGACACGGTTACGGCAAGCGATGTCGCGGAATTTCTCGAGCAGGCTGAGCCTATCGACATGCGCATATTGGCCCGCGAGGGAATGCCTGAGGCTTTAGATTGCCTGCATCGCCGCATCGGCCGCGTCAGCGCTGAATCGCCCTACTGGCCGGGTGACGCCGAGCCGGCAACTGATCCGTTGCTGAGGGGCGCCTTTATTTCCGCCGCTCAACGTCCGGGCTTACCGAGACAGCGGCACAACCATTCGCAGGCGAATCGGCAATTTGGCCCGCCTCAGCATGCCAATCGTGTGTAGCGTTGGCACGTCGAGTTGATAGCTGACCCCTAGACTGCGGGTCGGCCGGCCAACCGACCCGGGCACTGAGCCTGTGCCGACCAGAGTCAGTTGAATAGCTAAGGGGCAACGTGGACGAGATCCTGGCGAGGGCCGGAATCTTCCAGGGGGTTGAACCGAGCGCCGTCGCCGCGCTGACCAAGCAACTGCAGCCTGTCGACTTCCCCCGCGGACATACGGTTTTCGCGGAGGGTGAGCCGGGTGACCGGCTGTACATCATCATTTCCGGAAAGGTCAAGATCGGCCGCCGTTCGCCGGACGGACGGGAGAATCTGCTGACCATCATGGGTCCCTCCGACATGTTCGGTGAACTGTCGATCTTCGACCCCGGGCCCCGGACCTCCAGCGCCACCACAATCACCGAGGTGCGCGCGGTGTCGATGGATCGCGACGCGTTGCGGGCCTGGATCGCGGATCGACCTGAAATCGCCGAGCAGCTGCTGCGGGTGCTCGCTCGCCGACTGCGACGCACGAACAACAACCTCGCCGACCTCATCTTCACCGACGTTCCGGGCCGGGTCGCCAAGCAGCTGCTGCAGCTGGCTCAGCGTTTCGGTACCCAGGAAGGTGGCGCGATGCGGGTCACCCACGACCTGACGCAGGAGGAGATCGCCCAGCTGGTCGGCGCTTCGCGCGAGACCGTGAACAAGGCGCTGGCCGACTTCGCCCACCGAGGCTGGATTCGCCTGGAGGGCAAGAGCGTGCTGATCTCGGACTCGGAGCGGCTCGCGAGGCGCGCGCGGTAGCTTCGCCCAGCCCCGCTCAGCGACGCAGATAGTCGAGCTGCGCCTGCACCGACCATTCCGCGACGCCCCACAGTTCCTCGTCGACGTCGAGGTAGACATGCTCGACAACCTGGCGTGCAGTGGCGTCGTCGCCGAGAGCACGCAATGCCGAGCGCACCTGCTCCAGCCGTTGCTCGCGGTGTGCCAGGTATCCCGACGCCACGGCCTCCAGATTGGCCAGCTCCGGCCCGTGGCCGGGTAGCACTGTCCGCTGGCCCAGCCCGCGCAGCCGGTGCAGCGACTCGAGGTAGGCGGCCAGACTGCCGTCCTCGGTGTCGATGACGGTTGTTCCCCGACCCAACACGGTGTCTGCTGTCAGCACGGCATCGTCGAGCACGAACGACAGTGAATCGGCGGTGTGGCCGGGCGTCGCCAACACCGTGATCCGCAGGCCCGCAGCTTCGATCACTTCACCGTCGGTCAGCTCGGCGCTGAGGCCACGCAGGAACCCGCTACCGGCGGAGCGCACCGGTGCGCCGGTCAGGTCGACCAGCTTGTCGATGGCGTCGGTGTGGTCGGCGTGCCGATGACTGATCAGCACCACCGCGATGCGGCCCAAGCCCGCGATTTTCGCGATGTGCTCGTCATCGTCGGGGCCGGGATCGACGACCACCACCTCGTCACTGCCTGGTCCGCGTAGCACCCAGGTGTTAGTGCCCTCCAGCGTCAACAGGCCTGGATTGTCGGCCAGCAGCACCGATGCGGTATCGCTGACCGTACGCAGCCGACCGTAAGCGGGATGCGTCAGCGGCTCAGCGGTGCCGGTCACGGTCGTTACCTGACCTCGACCACCAGCTCGACTTCCACCGGCGCGTCCAACGGCAATTCGCTTACGCCGACGGCCGATCGGGCGTGGCTGCCGCGATCACCGAACACCTCGGCAAGCAGATCAGATGCGCCGTTGACCACGCCCGGCTGGCCGTTGAATCCGGGCGCGGATGCGACGAATCCGACCACCTTGACCACCCGGGTTACCGCGTCGATGCCTACCAGCGAATCCAGCGCGGCCAGTGCGTTGAGCGCGCAGATACGGGCCAGCGCCTTGCCCTGCTCGGGGGTGACATCAGCTCCGAGCTTGCCGGTCGCGGCCAGTTCGCCGGCCTGCATCGGCAACTGCCCCGACGTGTACACCAGGTCGCCGGCCCGCACCGCGGGAACGTAGGAGGCCAACGGCTTGGCCACCTCGGGAAGTTCTATCCCCAGCTCCCCGAGCCGGACAGACACACTCATTTCGGGCGTTTCAAATATGCGACGTGCTGCTCACCTGTGGGGCCGGGCAGCACCGAAACGAGCTCCCACCCGTCGGCACCCCACTGGTCGAGGATCTGCTTGGTGGCGTGTGTCAACAGCGGGACCGTCGCGTACTCCCATGTGGTGGGTTGGCTCATATCCCGAGCTTATCGGCAGCGGGGTCCGGGCCTCTGGCGCCCGGCGACGATGCCCGCAGCGAAGCGGCGGGAGGTGGGGGTACCGCCCGCTTGCGGGGGAGAGGCGGGCAGTGTGGATAGCATGCATTGGTGGGGACCATACCGACCGGCGGCAGTACCGCCCGCTGGCCATCGCGATTGTCGAAGGCCCGTCTGCATTTCGTGACCGGCAAAGGCGGTACCGGCAAGTCGACGGTGGCCGCCGCGCTCGCGCTGACTCTCGCGTCCGGTGGGCGCAAGGTCTTGCTCATCGAAGTCGAAGGGCGCCAAGGCATTGCGCAACTCTTCGACGTGCCGCCGCTGCCCTACAAAGAGCTAAAGATCGCCACTGCCGAGCACGGTGGTCACGTCAACGCGCTGGCGATCGACATCGAAGCCGCGTTCCTGGAATACCTCGACATGTTCTACAACCTCGGCATCGCCGGCAAAGCGATGCGGCGCATCGAGGCGATCGAGTTCGCGACAACCATCGCGCCCGGCCTGCGCGACGTTTTGCTCACCGGCAAGATCAAGGAATCGGTGACCCGCGTCGACAAGAACAAGCTGCCGGTGTACGACGCGATTGTCGTCGACGCGCCTCCAACCGGCCGCATCGCACGCTTTCTGGACGTCACCAGGGCGGTGTCCGATCTGGCCAAGGGCGGCCCAGTGTACTCGCAGGCCGAAGGTGTGGTGAAGCTCCTGCACTCAGATCAAACGGCCATCCACCTGGTGACCCTTCTGGAGGCGCTGCCGATGCAGGAGACGATGGAGGCAATCGACGAGTTGCAGGGGCTGGGCCTGCCCATCGGCAGCGTGATCGTCAACCGCAATATCGCCGCTTACCTGCAACCCGACGATCTCGCCAAAGCCGCTGAGGGCGATGTCGATGCCGACGCGGTGCGTGCGGGCCTGGCGGCCGCCGGCATCAAGCTGGGCGATACAGACTTCGCGGGGTTGCTGACCGAGACCATCCAGCATGCCACCCGGATGACCGCGCGAGCAGCAACCGCAGAGGAGCTCGACGAGCTGAAGGTGCCACGCCTGGAGCTACCGACCATCGCCGACGGGGTCGACCTGGGCAGCCTCTACGAGCTTTCTGAATCGCTTGCGCAGCAGGGGGTTCGATGAGTACCACACCACCGACCCTGGATATTGCCTCGATTCTGACCGATACCTCTAATCGTGTTGTGGTGTGCTGTGGTGCGGGCGGGGTCGGCAAGACCACCACTGCCGCCGCGATGGCGCTGCGCGCAGCCGAATACGGCCGCACGGTGGTGGTTTTGACGATCGACCCGGCTAAGCGGCTGGCACAAGCATTGGGAATCAGCGACCTCGGCAATTCCCCGCAACGCGTGCCGCTGGCTCCGGAGGTGCCCGGCCAGCTGTTCGCGATGATGCTCGACATGCGGCGCACGTTCGACGAGATGGTGATTCAGTATTCGGGAGCCGATCGGGCGCAAGCGATTTTGGACAACCAGTTCTATCAGACGGTCGCTACGTCACTGGCCGGCACCCAGGAGTACATGGCGATGGAGAAGCTCGGCCAGCTGCTGAGCGAGGACCGCTGGGATCTGGTTGTGGTGGACACTCCACCGTCGCGCAATGCGCTGGACTTCCTCGACGCGCCAAAACGGTTGGGCAGCTTCATGGACAGCCGGTTATGGCGATTGCTGTTAGGGCCCGGGCGTGGGATCGGACGGCTCGTCACCGGCGCAGTCGGCTTGGCGATGAAGGCACTGTCAACGGTCCTCGGTTCGCAGATGCTCTCCGACGCCGCGGGTTTCGTCCGATCGCTGGATGCTACGTTCGGCGGCTTCCGGGAGAAGGCGGACCGAACCTACGCGTTGTTGAAGCGCCGCGGCACCCAGTTCGTGGTGGTGTCGGCCGCCGAGCCGGACGCGCTTCGAGAGGCGTCGTTCTTCGTGGACCGGCTTTCGGAGGAACGGATGCCGCTGGCCGGACTCATCCTCAACCGAACCCATCCGATGTTGTGCTCGTTGCCGGTCGAGCGGGCCATTGACGGAGCCGCGACGCTCGAGAGTGAGCCGGAAGCCACCGACGCACCGGGCACGAGGGACTTGGCAACGGCCGTCCTGCAGATCCACGCTGACCGCGCGGCGACTTCCAAACGCGAGATCCGGCTGCTGTCCCGGTTCACCGGAGCCAATCCCCACGTGGCCATCGTCGGGGTGCCGTCGCTGCCGTTCGACGTCTCCGATCTGGAGGCGTTGCGGGCGATCGCCGACCAGATGACGGCGGTCGGTGACGATGCGGGCCGCGAAGCGGCCCGATGAAGGAGCCGGCCCATCAAGTTCGGTCGGCGACGATGCGGGCCGTGAAGCGGCCCGCTGAGGGCTAGTCGTCCGGCTACAGGCTAGTCGTTTGGCTACTTAGCCAACGCTGCGGTGCTTGCGTTGTGCAGCGAAGAACTCCCCCCAAGAAACCACCTCGGGGTGTTGTTTGAGTAGCGCCCGACGCTGGCGTTCGGTCATGCCGCCCCACACCCCGAACTCGACACGGTTGTCCAGCGCATCAGCACCGCACTCCAGCATCACCGGACAATGCCTGCAGATCACCGCAGCCTTGCGTTGCGCGGCCCCCCGGACGAACAGCTCGTCGGGATCAGCCGCCCGGCATAACGCCTTGGAAACCCAGGCGATCCTCGACTCCGCATCAGCTCCATAAAGGATGTTGGCTGTCGGTGCTGCACTCGTCCTGCGCACCGCGGTCCGTGTACCTGACACCAGCGATTCCCCTTCGCTCCTGCCACCGGTGCGGCGGCTCCGTGTTAGATCCAAGACCACCGATGCGATCTGCGCCACACTGTGCGCGTCGGTGTTACCTGTATCTCACTGTGTGCATAAGCTACGTGGTCAGGTATCAATTACGCAACAGTCTCCTACCCCCTTTTTTGGGACTACCGTGCAGTCCGATCATGAACGGCCCCCTGAAATGGGACGAAGCGACGGCTGAAATGCCCCTGAGCTGCGACTGAGAGAAACCTGAGCGGTGATGATTTGCAAGATACCGCCAACATGACTCTCGGGGCAACTTGCGTCGCGGCGCCGCTAGTCTAGTAGCCATGCCGGAGCGCCCCACAACCGCGATCACAATCGCCAAGCTCGCGGGGTGCTGTCTGTTGGCCAGCGTCGTCGTCGCGGCCATGCTGTTCCCCGTGGTCGGCGGCGTCGGGCTGGTATCCAATCGCGCCTCCGAAGTCGTCGGCAACGCCTCGGCCCAACTGCTGGAGGGCGAAGTCCCGGCGGTGACCACGATGGTCGACGCAAAGGGCAACACGATTGCCTGGCTGTACTCGCAGCGGCGGTTCGAGGTCCCCAGCGACAAGATTGCCGACACCATGAAGCTGGCAATCGTCTCGATCGAAGACAAGCGGTTTGCCGAGCACAACGGCGTCGACTGGAAGGGCACCCTGACCGGGCTGGCGGGCTACGCCTCGGGCGACGTCGATACCCGCGGGGGCTCGACGATCGAGCAACAGTACGTGAAGAACTATCAGCTGCTGGTCATCGCGCAGACCGACGCCGAAAAACGCGCGGCCATCGAGACCACGCCCGCCCGCAAACTGCGCGAGATCCGGATGGCGCTCACCCTCGACAAGACTTTCACCAAACCGGAGATCCTGACCCGCTACCTGAACCTGGTGTCGTTCGGTAACAACGCCTTCGGCGTGCAGGATGCGGCGCAAACGTACTTCGGTATCAACGCGTCGGACCTGAACTGGCAGCAGGCGGCCCTGCTGGCCGGCCTGGTCCAGTCGACCAGCACACTGAATCCCTACACCAACCCGGACGGCGCGCTGGCCCGGCGAAACCTCGTCCTGGACACCATGATCGAAAACCTGCCCAACGAGGCCGATGCGCTGCGCGCCGCCAAGGCTGAGCCGTTGGGCATCTTGCCGCAGCCCAAGGAGCTTCCACGTGGCTGCATCGCGGCGGGCGATCGGGCTTTCTTCTGCGACTACGTGCAGGCCTACCTGGCCCGCACCGGCATCAGCAAGGAACAGGTGGCCCGCGGCGGCTACTTGATCCGCACCACACTCGACCCCGATGTGCAGGAGCCGGTCAAGCACGCGATCGACACCTACGCCAGCCCCACCCTCGAGGGCATCGCCAGCGTGATGAGCGTGATCAGGCCGGGTAAGAACGCGCACAAAGTGGTGGCGATGGCCAGCAACCGGACCTATGGGTTGAACATGGATGCTGGCGAGACCATGCGACCGCAGCCGTTCTCCATGGTCGGCGACGGCGCCGGGTCCATCTTCAAAATCTTCACCACCGCCGCGGCCATGCAGATGGGCATGGGCATCAACGCCACACTTGATGTGCCGGGCAGGTTCCAGACCAAGGGCATGGGTAGCGGCGGCGCTAAGGGCTGCCCCAAAGACACGTGGTGCGTCGTCAACGCCGGCAGCTATCGCGGGTCGATGAATGTGACCGACGCGCTGGCCACCTCGCCCAACACCGCGTTCGCCCGGCTGATCCAGCTGGTGGGGGTACCGCGCGCGGTCGACATGGCGATCAAGCTTGGAATGCGGTCTTACGCCGATCCCGGCAGCGCCCGGGATTACGACCCCGATAGCAACGAGAGCCTGGCCGACTTCATCAAGCGGCAGAACATCGGGTCGTTCACGCTGGGCCCATTCGAGCTGAACGCGCTGGAGCTGTCGAACGTCGCGGCGACACTGGCGTCGGGCGGCACGTGGTGCCCACCGAGCCCCATCGACAAGCTGATCGACCGTAACGGCAACGAAGTCGCCGTCAACACCCAGGCCTGTGAACAGGCGGTGCCAGAGGGGCTGGCCAACACGCTGGCCAACGCGATGAGCAAGGACGCGCAAGGGGGCGGCACCGCTTCGGGGTCCGCCGGTGCGGCGGGGTGGAACCTGCCGGTGTCCGGCAAGACCGGCACCACCGAGGCGCACCGGTCGTCGGGCTTCGTCGGCTTCACCAATCAGTACGCCGCGGCCAACTACGTCTACGACGATTCGACGTCGCCGTCAGATCTGTGCTCGTCGCCGCTGCGCCGCTGCGGCGACGGCAACCTCTACGGCGGTAACGAGCCGGCGCGCACCTGGTTCACCGCGATGAAACCGATCGCCACTATTTACGGCGACGTGCACTTGCCGCCGACTGACCGGGAGTACGTCGAAGGCGGTCCGGGTTCTCGGGTGCCGAGCGTCGCGGGTCTCGACGTGGACGCCGCGCGGCAGCGCTTGAAGGATTCCGGGTTCCAGGTCGCCGACCAGACCGCTTCGATCAACAGCAGTGCGAAGTACGGCGAGGTGGTCGGAACGTCGCCGAACGGCCAGACGATCCCGGGTGCGGTCATCACCATCCAAACCAGTAACGGCGTCGCGCCGGCACCACCCCCGCCCGCAGTTGGCGGGCCCGGTGGTGGTCCTCCGGCGCCGGTGGGCTCTCAGGTCATCGAGATCCCGGGTCTCCCGCCGATCACGATTCCAATTCTCGCGCCGCCTCCGCCGGCTGAGCCGCCGCCATAGGCGGTCTCACAGCGTGTGACCCGATGCCAGCTGACGTACCGCAGTAGGCTGGCCTGCATGCCTTCAGCCATTTCTGCTCTGAAAAGTACCGGCGCCGTTGCGCTCGGGTCGGCCGTCGCCGGAATCGGCTACGCCTCGATCATCGAACGCAATGCGTTCGTGCTGCGAGAGCTGACCATGCCGGTGCTCACGCCGGGTTCGTCGCCGCTGCGGGTGCTGCACATCAGCGACCTTCACATGCGGCCCGGTCAGCGCCGCAAGCAGGCGTGGCTGCGCGAACTCATCAACTTGGAACCCGACCTGGTCGTGAACACCGGTGACAACCTGGCGCACCCCAAGGCGGTGCCCGCGGTCATTCAGAGCCTCAGCGAGTTGCTTTCGCTGCCGGGCATTTTCGTTTTCGGCAGCAACGACTATTTCGGACCACGACCGAAGAACCCGCTGAACTACCTGACGAACCCGGGTCATCGTGTGCACGGTCAGCCGTTGCCCTGGCAGGATCTGCGGGCGGCATTCACTGAGCGCGGCTGGCTGGATCTCACCCACAACCGTCGCGAATTCGAGGTGGCGGGACTGCACATCGCGGCCGCAGGCGTGGACGACCCGCACATCGCGCGGGATCGTTACGACGCGATCGCGGGGCAGCCCAGCCCGGCTGCCAACCTGCGGCTGGGGTTGACCCATTCGCCGGAGCCCCGGGTGCTGGACCGCTTCGCCGCCGATGGCTACCAGCTGGTGATGGCCGGCCACACCCACGGCGGACAGCTGTGCTTGCCCTTCTATGGCGCCCTGGTGACCAACTCGGGCCTGGACCGGTCCCGCGCCAAGGGCCCGTCCCGGTGGGGCGCCACCATGCGGTTGCATGTCTCCGCCGGGATTGGCACGTCGCCGTATGCGCCGGTGCGGTTCTGCTGCAGGCCCGAGGCCACCCTGCTGACATTGATTGCGGCGCCGATCGGCGGCCGCGATTCACACAGCGATCTGGGCCGGTCGCAGCCAACGTATTCAGCGCGTTGACCCCACCGGCCCGGCCGGCCACGAGTCGAGCCGTCTTTTTTGCCCGAGCTGGTTGACCGGATGGTGTCGGTTCCCGACGCCGCGTCGATTGCGGCGGCCCGCCAGGCCAGCGCGGTGTTGAACCGTCGGGTAGGTGCGTCGACCGGCACCAATCTGTGGGGAGCTTTCGGCCTGCTCGCCGAGATGGCCGCCAACGTTCGCAGTGGCTCGGTGGTCACACTGCTCGCCGATAGCGGCGACCGGTACGCCGACAGCTACTTCAGCGACGAGTGGGTCAAGCCCCAAGCACTGGACATATCGGCGCCCGCCGCGGCCTTGACCGAGTTCGAACGCTCGGGCCACTGGGATTGAGCCCAGGCCTCGTCAACGTCGCTGCCCGGAGCGGTCACCAGCAGCCAAAGCACTCCCAGGGCCAGGAACCCGCCGAACACCACGGCGCCTAACACCGTCATGATTCTCTCGCTTCCATTGCACCGACCGTGCGGTTGATAGCTTATTTAAGGTCGCCGACATCCCGCTTATTCCACGCCGGACTGTGCGGTAAATCCTCAGGCCATGCCGGATGTGATCTACGTCGCAGGACAGCCCACCCGGTGCCGACGCCGGCACGGCAATCCGCTTTGGCGAGTCCCCGGGCCGGTGCGATACGCTGTCGTGGCTTCAAGCGGGGTGTGGCGCAGCTTGGTAGCGCGCTTCGTTCGGGACGAAGAGGCCGTGGGTTCAAATCCCGCCACCCCGACTGCTTAGTCGAGATGACAGAACTGCCCCTAACCTCTCTACGACCGCAGTACAAGGCCGCCGCCCCAACCCGCCTGAAGCAAGGGCACGGATGCCTGACCCGA
>JAFAID010000560.1 GCA_019236925.1 Mycobacterium sp.
GGCGAACCGGAGCCGCCCGGTCACGCGGGGTGACCGCTTCGGCCGCGGATACGTGCGAGCACTGATCCGCAGCGAGAATGGCTGCGAGCACGCCCGGCTGCTCGAGGTGACCGCCACCCAGGACGGCGTCAGTTACTTCGTCGTGGCCGAGCGCCCAGACTGCGACCTCGACGAGTTCGTTGTCAGTGACGACCTGTCGACGGTCGCGTTGCTGTGGAATGTGCAGGGCTGCAGTGAGTTACAGATCCTCCAGTACACCGACTACACGCTGGATGAACCGATCCCGTTGCCGGGCATGGTCGCAAGTGAGTTGTCCATCAGCGCGGGCGGCTCGATGGTTGCGATGACCGTCGAGGGACCGTCGTTGCCGCGAACCGTCGAGCTGGTCGATCCGCGCTCGCTGCAATGGGAACCGATCGACCGCGAACCCAGCCACGGTCCCATCGTTCCCGGTTTCTCCGTCGGCACCGGCTTGGTGACGATCACGGCACGTGACGGGCTCAGGCTGAACGCATGGCTGTACCGGCCCACCGATACCCCGACAACGGGTGCGGTGGTCTACCTTCACGGCGGGCCCGAGGGCCAGTCCCGGCCCTTCTACAGCGAGATTTTCCCTCATCTGGTCAACAACGGGATCGCTGTATTGGCGCCGAATGTCCGCGGCTCGGGCGGCTTCGGCCGCACCTTCGGACATGCCGACGACAAGGAAAACCGGTTCGCGGCGATCGACGACGTCGCTGACTGTGTGCGGTTTCTCATCGACAACCGGGTGGCCGACCCACATCGTATTGCCTGCGCGGGCTGGTCGTACGGCGGCTATCTGACGATGGCGGCATTGACTTTTCACCCGGCACTGTTCGCGGCCGGTGTAAGCATCTGCGGGATGAGTGACCTCAACACGTGGTATCGCAACACCGAGCAATGGATTGCCGAGGCGGCCTACGCAAAGTATGGCCACCCGGTCAGCGACCGTGAGCTACTGGAGCAACTATCCCCGCTGCGGCGTGTCGATGCGTTGACCGCACCGTTGCTGGTGGTGCATGGGGCCCACGACACGAACGTGCCGGTCAGCGAATCGGAGCAGATCGTCGACGCGCTGCGCGCGGCAGGCCGCGACGTGCGCTACTTGCTGTTCAGCGACGACGGGCACGCGATCGCCAAACGCGAGAATCATGCGACGGTCGCAGCCACGATGAGCGAATGGCTGCACTGGGCATTCGGCGCCGCCGAGCCGCTCGTCGACGTGTCATAGTCGCCGCAGTTGCCGAAGGATCCTCATAAATGGAACGTTCGCGCCAAGACCGCGGCGCAGACTCGGCTGCACTACGCTGATATTGGCGAGCACCGGGTAATCCATGCCGCAGTCGCGCCATTCGGCGGCCTGCTCGATGACCTCGTCGGGTGTGCCGGTGAGGAAGAACTCTTTTGCTATCGAAATCGGAACATCTGCGGGTGTACGACAGCACGGTCTGTTCATCGAAGATTTGCGGGACGAGGTCTTGTCCGCCGCTGAAGTCGTCGCCGAGGGGATGCCGCGCACCGTGGCGGGCCCAAACCTCGGCGGGTGCGTTGAGCGCAAACGCCTTCATGGCGGTCGAACCCAGCGCGTCGTCGACCTCGCCGCGGCTGGCGCCGGTCACCACGAAAAACCAGTTGGCGGCGGTGATGGACAACGGATCCCGGCCGGCGTCGGAGGCGGCGGCCCGGACCTTCTCCAGGCCGGCCGCGTAGTTCTTTGGCCGCTGGGCCAGCGCGGGAAACCAGGCGTCGGCGTAGCGGCCGGTAGCGCGCAGCATGCGTGGCCCATGGGCGGCGATCCAAATTTCTGGCCACTTGCCGCGGTAGGGCGGCAGCGCGAATGTCGCGTTGTGCAGCGGGAAAAACGGTGAATCGCGACTGACGAGCTCACCGCCGGAGTTCCACAGCGCTCGGATGGTCGCCATGGCTTCTTCAAACCGCGCCACCGGTTTCGACCAGTCCACGCCGTAGGGCTCGTTGCCCTCACGCTCACCGGTGCCGATCCCCAAAATCGCCCGGCCGCGGGTGAGCAGGTGCAGCGTCGCAGCGGCCTGTGCGGTAACGGCGGGATTGCGTCGACCCACATCGGTCACGGCGGTGCCAAGGCGCAAGCGCCCGAGGCGATTTCGCGCAGCAAAATTCCCGAGCACAGTCCACGGTTCGAGGTACGCGTCGATGTCGGGTATCAGCCGTGCAGCCCCCACGTACTTCGTTGTCATCACCGAGCGCGGGAACAGCGCGTTGAGATGATCGGGCAGCCAGAATGAATCCATTCCGGTGGCCACGGCGGTGAGATAACTTGCTCGCGGCAACGCCGTCGGC
>JAFAID010000244.1 GCA_019236925.1 Mycobacterium sp.
GCCACGAACGTTTGGACACATCGGCGGGCATAGTGAACGTCAGCGGCTCCCACCAGCCGTTGATAAGGATGACGAAATCGTCGTCGACCAGTGGGGCGCCGTTTTCACCGCAGTCGGGATCGGTCGAGCCGTCAATCAGCATCCCTACGCTCCGCGCAAGTGGGTCTGCCCAATTCTGTTCGGTCATCGCCATGCCGGCGGGAGTGAACCAGCGTAAGTCCTCAGCGGCGGGTCCGGTGAGGTAACGCCGCCTGCGAAAGACTGGGTGGTCGCGGCGCAGCGCGATGACTCTGGAGGTGAAGCGCAAAAGGTCATGGTCGATCGTGGGCCAGTCAAACCAGGTGATCTCATTGTCTTGGCAGTAAGCGTTGTTGTTGCCGCGCTGGGTGCGGCCGAACTCATCGCCGCCGAGCAGCAACGGCATACCGGCTGAAAGCAGCAGTGTCGTTAAAAAAGCCCGTTTTTGGCGTGCCCGCAGCGCGAGCAGGTTGGGGTCGGTGCTGGGTCCCTCCACACCGCAGTTCCACGACCGGTTGTCGTCTGTGCCGTCACGGTTTTCCTCACGATTACCCTCGTTGTGTTTATCGTTGTAGGACACCAGATCCGCGAGCGTGAAGCCGTCGTGAACCGTGACAAAGTTAACGGATGCGGTCGGCCGGCGCCCGGCGTCGCGCCCGCCATAGACGTCGGCAGAACCACACAGCCGGGCGGCGAAGTCACCCAGCAGCCCGTCACGGCTACGCCAGAAATCCCGCACAGTGTCGCGGAAGCGCCCGTTCCACTCACTCCACAATGGCGGAAACCGGCCCAAGTCGTAACTGTCGAAGCGACCGACATCCCACGGCTCGGCGATCAGCTTGACCTGCGAGACGATCGGATCTTGGCAAACGAGATCGAAAAACGTTGCGAATGGGTCGAAGTCATGTTTCTCTCTCCCCAGCGTAGGCGCGAGATCAAAGCGAAAACCGTCCACGCCCATCTGGGTTACCCAGTACCGCAGCGAGTCCATAATCATCCGCAAAGCCACTGGGTGGCCGGTGTTTACAGAATTTCCTGTCCCGGTCGTATCGACATATCGACCAGGGTCAGCGGGATCCAGCCGGTAATAGGCAGTGTTGTAAAGGCCGCGATGACACAGCGTCGGGCCACCCGGCCCTCCCTCGGCGGTGTGGTTGAACACCACGTCGAGCACCACCTCCAGCCCCGCGGCATGCAACGCCTCCACCATGTCGCGAAACTCCTGCACCTGCCCGCCCGGCAGGCCCGCCTGCAGCACCGCCGAGTATCCGGCATGCGGGGCGAAAAAGCCGATCGTGTTATACCCCCAGTAGTTCGTCAACCCGCGTTCCAGCAAGAATTGTTCTGGCACGCTGTGATGCACCGGCAACAACTCGACTGTCGTCACACCCAAATTCACCAGATGCTCCAGTGCCGCATCATGCGCCAGGCCGGCGTAGGTGCCGCGCAATGCCGGTGGCACACCGGGGTGAGTGGCGGTGAACCCCCGCACGTGCACCTCATAGAGAATCGTGTCGATCAGCGGGTAACTGGGCCGCGAAGTGGCGGGCGCCGCCATGTCGGCTACCACCAAACTGCGCGGTACGTATGCCGCGGAATCCAGTTGGCTAGGCGACGAGGGATCATCGACATCATGTCCGAACACCTCGGGCCCGAACCGCACCTCGCCGACAATGGCGCGCGCATAGGGATCGAGCAGCAGCTTGGCCGGGTTGTAGCGTAGCCCCCGTGCCGGGTCGAACGGTCCGCTAACGCGGTAACCGTAAGCGTGCCCCGCATGTAGTCCCGGGACAAACCCATGCCAGACATCACCGTCGCGATCCGGCAGTACCAATTGCGTTTCGGCACCATCGCGGTCGAATAGACACAGGGTCACCTCATCACCACCCGACGACACCGCGAAGTTCGTGCCTTCCGGGCCAGCGGTGGCGCCTAATGGGGCAGGACGGCCAGTAAGAACTCGGTGGTTCATCACATCTCCGCACCTGGCATGAGCTGCGGCCGGCAATGAATCCGGCGGGCTGCGATCTTGACTCAATTCTGCGGTTATTGCACCTCGATTACAAGGCCGCGGCGTGAATTGTGTTGGCCGGTGAAGTTATCCGTCACATTAACCACGCCCTCGTGTCGGCGACGGCCAGCTTGGCGCGGACAAAGTAGTAGTAGTAGAGGTGCATGCGGTTTGTGTGAGTGGGGAAGGCCAGCGAGCACGAAACCGCTGACCGTGTCCGGGCGAAAGATAACGCAGTGAGTCGAGCCGCCGAATTGCAAGTCGTTATCTGCCAATCGGCCGGCTCCTTTCTCGCACGATCCGAACCGCGCCCTCCCGAAACTCCTGATCGAGACTTCGCCGCACTATCGCCATCGCTTCCTTAAGGCGACGTCTCTACAGTACGAGGGGAAGCTGCACTGAGCGGTTCATGGGGCGACCCAACCGATACCGGCGCGTGTCTTGCGGCCGCATGTGCGGCGGGGACGTCACTCTAAAGAGGCGCAGAGCAAAAGGATTTTAGAAAAGGGCAGAGCAAGTGGCTGGCAAGGCAGATAATCGGCAACCTGAATCCGACGTCAGAGGCGGCGGTCATCACTCCCGGGTCGGTCAGCCTCACGGTGACGATGAAGGGCCGATCGCCGACGCCGAACGCCGGGCCGCGCAGCTGCGTTCCGATGAGCATCGGCTGGGTCCGCGTGGGCAGCGATTCAATCGGCGTTCCCCTTTCTATGTGGCATTGATGGCATCGGCTGGCGTGGCGGCGACGTATGGCGCGGTGCGTGCTCTCGCGTCCATGTCATCGGCGTTGGTGTTGATCGGCGCGGCGTTATTCGTCGCGTTGGGACTCGAGCCTGCGGTCTCGTGGCTGGTGAACCGCAAGCTGCCCCGCTGGGCGGCGGTCACCCTAGTGGCGGTGGCTGTGTTCGCCGTCGTCGCCGCAACTTTGATGGCGGCCATTCCCCCGCTGGTACAGGAGGCACGTCAATTCAGCGAACAGCTACCGCACTACATCCAGCAGGCTCAAGACCGCTCGTCGGTCATCGGCAGGCTGAACGAACGCTTTCACTTGCAACAACGAGTCACCGACATGATCAGCGGATCGAATCGTTTCAGCGTGGAGGAGCTCCTCAAGGCCGGAAGCGAGGTGTTCGGCGTCGTATCCCAGGTCGCCATCGCGGCCGTGATGACCGTCTACTTCATGGCCGATATGCGCCGCATCCGCGTGACCTTCTACCGATTGGTGCCGAGCTCCCGAAGGCCGCGTGCGATTCTGATCGGCGACGAGGTAGTGGCCAAGCTCGGCGACTACGTTTTCGGCAATCTGCTGACCTCGTTCATCGCCGGGTTGGCGACCTTTGTCTGGTGCTTTCTTCTGGATATCCCCTACGCTGTCTTGCTCGGGGTCGTCGTAATGATCTTGGACCTGTTCCCGTACGGTTCCGCCGTCGGCGGGTTTATCGTCAGTGCCGTCGCGTTGGCAGTTTCTATCCCGGTCTCCATTGGCACTCTGGTGTTTTACCTCGTGTTCCGGTTGGCTGAGGATTACCTGTTGACGCCCAAGATCATGGCTCGCGCCGTGAAGGTACCGGCAGGTGTGACCGTTGTCGCCGTGCTCCTCGGCGCCGCGTGGCTGGGTGTGGTCGGAGCGGTGGTCGCCATTCCGCTGGCCGCGGCCATACAGCTGCTCGCGGAGGAACTGCTTTTCCC
>JAFAID010000298.1 GCA_019236925.1 Mycobacterium sp.
GGCGCCGCATACGCCGGGATGCTGACGGCCGCGGCGGGTAGACCCAGAAGCATCCCCGCCACCGCGATCTTCGCGATTCTGCCGCGGGATCCGGACGATCTTGCCCCAGTCATTGATCACTCCTCTCGCCGGGTGCCGAACATCACAGTCTTCATCGGATCCCGGTAAGTGAATGTTGCCACGTAATCGCCCGCAACGTCAGATATTCATCGGGGCGTAGTCGTCATCGAAGGCCATAGTTCTAGTGTGTCGCCGAAATCGCTAAATTCGGCAACATGACCTGGATTGTCACCGTCCACGCCGACGTGCGTTACCACTGTCCGGTCGATGGTCAAGCCACCGCAAGCGAGGTGGGAATCCGGCTGAACGGCACGGTGTTTTTCGGCGCTGATCGTGGTCACCAACACGGTGTTCTTCCGGGACCGGACACCGCCCGGCCCGCGAGAGAGGTTGAGCCAGCCGGACGGTGCCCGAGCTCCCAGGTGGCGCCGGGCGGGTCCAGGCCAGAACAGGAAACCAACCAAGAACGGCCGCCCGGCGCCGAGCTCACTACTCGCCTGGCGGGGTCGCTTTCTTCGCCGGTCGGCGCGTGCGCGGTGCAGGCAGCGCACCGGAATGGAGCAGCTTGACGGCACGACCCAGGTCCGTCGGCGCGAAACCGATCTCGATCTCGGCCCGGACAGCCACCTGGTTGCGCTGCCACAGGTGCAGCTGCGTCCCGTCGACGTCCTCCAGCGTCGCCTGGTCGGACAGATCGATCCGCACACCCTCCACAGTGCCCCACAGCACTCTTGCGGACTATCTGCGGACTTTTCTGACGAGTCGACCTCGGGCTAGGTGCCCTGACCTGCGCAGACCGCTGGGGTGGTGGTCATCGTCCGGCATTGGCGCACAACGCCAGCATCGCCCCGCCGTGCACCTTGGGCCCGATGGTCCAGTGCTTGTTCAACTCGCCGGCAAAGACGCCGGGGCGACTTCGCGCAGCGCCATCGCAGTGCTGAATAACGCGGTCATGAAATTGTGCAGTTTCCTTCGGGTTTTTATGGGCGCTTCAGCGCAGCAGGTGCGTGCGGGCGAATTGCAACGACTCAGCCAACACGGCCTCGCGCTCGTGGGCTGAACGCGCTCCGGATGTGGACACCTCGAGTACGACATGGCCGGCGAAGCCGCTGCCGGCCACCATCTCACACACCTCGACCACCGGCTGTGTGCCCCGGCCCGGCGCCAGATGCTCGTCGGCCGGCAGGCCACTGCCGTCGCACAGGTGCAGGTGCACCAGACCCGAACCCATCCGGTGCGCCATATCCAGCGCATCGGTGCCCGCCGTCGCGGTGTGCGACAGATCCAGCGCGTAGTGCGCGTGGTTGCCGTCCAGCGGGTCGTAGGACGGCGCGAACGCCGAGATCCCCGGCCCAGGGCCGCCGCCGCGCTTGCGCATCCGTTCCTTCAACTGTTCGGCCCGGAAGAACCGGTCCGCCCGGAACGGGAACATGTTCTCCACGGCCACCAGCACGTCGCTGGATGCCTCCAAGTTCGCGACCTGCTCGGTAAACCCCTCGACGTAGCGCCGTTGCCAGCGAAATGGCGGATGTACGACGACGGTTTGGGCGCCGAGCTGTTCGGCGGCCCGCACACTGCGCTCGAGCTTGGGAACCGGGTTGGCGCCCCACACCCGCTGCGAGATCAGCAGACACGGCGCGTGCACAGACAGCACCGGCATACGGTAGCGCCGCGACAGTTTCTCAACGGCGTCGATGTCCTGGCTGACCGATTCGCCCCACACCATCAACTCGACGCCGTCGTAGCCGAGCTTGGCCGCATACTCGAAAGCGGCCTCGGTCCTCATCGGGTAGACCGAGGCCGTCGAAAGACCGACCTTGATGGCTGGGCGCACGCGGGTTCTGTTGCGCGCCTAGCCGGATTGCAACAACGCTAACGGCCCCAGCGTGACCAGCGCCCCCACTGCCACAGCGATCAACGTGCTGGCGATGTCCTCGGTTTTACGGACCACCCGCACGCCGACCACCAAGCCGAGGATGACGAGCACCGAAAGCACCAGCGCCACGATGTTGTTCCAGCGCCACAGCTGGTCGAACGCGATGAACAGCCCGGCGCCGAATCCAACGGCCAGAATCGACTGCAGGACAACCATTCCACCGGTCCGCATGGATTCGCTCCGCGACCACGTGGCGGAATCGGCGACCTCACTGTGGAGATCGTCCTCGGGATAGTCCTCCTCGTCGCCGACGGCGGCGAAGTCCCGGTCGGCCGCGCCGGCGTGCGACTCGACGTCATCAGCAGCGCCCTTGCCGCGCGAGCGACCGGCAGAGGAACGCAAATACGAACGCACATAGGCGGAGTCTTCGCCCCCGAGTTCGGCGTCGCGCACGTCGGTGTCCATCACGTCCACCGACATCCCCGCATAGTCCTCCACCGGGTCTGGGTTCATCCCCTCGGCACCGGATCGGTCCGTCGACTGGTCTTCGGCGGCACCGGACCGACTGACTTGGGCGACTGGGACGTTGTTGCGCGACGGCAGCGGATACGGACTGCGCTCTGGGCGCGATTCCCGTGACTCCGGCCGTGATTCATGCGGACGAGGCGGCGTGGATTCCGGCCAACGCGGCTCGGATTCGGACCAGTAGCGCGGCTTTTCGTCTGCCTCGTCGGAAACCAACTCGTCGAGCCGAGCAGACCCGTTGGCGCGGTGCGCGTGCGGTTCGAGACTCGACTCGCCGGTCGCTTCGGGTTCGATATCGTCATCGATGACGGGTATTTCACCGGTCAATTCGGCGACGGTCACCGCGTCGGAGTTACCGCGGCGTCGGCGACGGCGGTTGGGGACCGGGGCGCCGATCGTGCCATTCTTCGCCAGCAACTCGGCGACCGAGATGGGTCTTGTATTCGCGTTCGCGTTCCCGCTGTCGTGTGGTCCGGTCATCGTGTGTTGCCTCTCGATCGGTCAACCGCATTCCGATCAACTCGCTGGCTACCAGCATCCCGCACAGAAGTCTCGACGAGGGCGGTTCCGTCGGCTTCGCTATCGAGTTTGCGCAAAATGAGGCCTTCTCGTAGCGCCCACGGGCAAATGTCCACCGTTTCTATCGACAGCGCTCGCATACTCGCCTCTGCGACCAAAGCTCCCGCCACAATTTGCGGCGCTCGCTCGGCGCTCACTCCTTCCAATTCCGCACGGTCAGCGGTCGTCATCCTAGATATGAAAGATATGAGTTGTCTGAGGCCGTTGGCGGTGAGTGTCCTTTTCACGCGTGGTCCCGCCGCCGACGGCGCCGCACCGGTGAGCCGGGCGAGCGAACGGAACGTCTTCGACGTTGCTACCGCAAGGTCGGGGGTGCCGGCGTCGAGCATTTTGGCGCTGGCGTCCGCCAGTTCGGAGTCCAGCCAGTCACGCAGCATCGCCACCCGGCGTCGGCCGGGAGGATCGTCGTTGAGCCATTCGCGGGTCAGCCGCCCGGCGCCCAGCGGCAGTGACAACGCGACTTCGGGTTCCTCGTCGACGCCGTTGGACAACTCCAGTGAGCCGCCGCCGATGTCGATGTTGATGATCCGGCCCGCGCTCCAGCCATACCAGCGACGCACCGCCAGGAAGGTGAGCCGCGACTCGTCGACGCCTCGCAGCACTTGTAGCTGGACCCCGGTCTCTTTACGGACCCGGGCCAGCACGTCCTCGGAATTCTTGGCGTCGCGAACCGCCGAAGTGGCGAACGCCATCAGTTCGGCACAGCCTGAGCTGTCCGCGATCTTTTCGAACTCGTCGATCGTCTCGATTAACTTGTCGGCGCCGCGGCGGGTGATTTTGCCGGAGCTGTCGATCGACTCGGCCAGCCGCAGGGTGGCCTTGGTCGAACTCATCGGCGTCGGATGTCCGCCGCGGCGGGCGTCCACCACTAGCAGATTGACCGTGTTGCTGCCGACGTCCAGTACTCCTAATCGCACAAAACACAACCTTACGGTGGGCCGTCTGCGCTAACGATTGGTCTACCGTGAAAACCGTGGCAGATTCGCAGCCAAACCATCCCGGCGAGGTCGAATTGGACTTCGCGCGCGAATGGGTGGAGTTCTACGACCCGGACAATCCCGAACATCTGATCGCCGCCGACCTGACCTGGCTACTGTCGCGCTGGACGTGTGTGTTCGGCACCCCGGCCTGCCAGGGCACCGTCGCCGGGCGTCCCGATGACGGATGTTGCTCGCATGGGGCGTTTTTGTCCGACGCCGACGACCGGGCCCGACTGGACGACGCTGTGTCCAAGCTCACTGATGAGGACTGGCAGTTCCGCGAAAAGGGCTTAGGCCGCAAGGGCTACCTCGAACTCGACGAGCATGAGGGCGAAGAGCAGTTCCGCACCCGCAAACACAAGGGCGCATGCATCTTCTTGAACCGGCCCGGGTTTCAGGGCGGCGCGGGCTGTGCGCTGCATAGCAAAGCGTTGCGGCTCGGCGTGGCACCGCTGACGATGAAACCTGACGTGTGCTGGCAGTTGCCGATTCGCCGCAGCCAGGAATGGGTGACCCGCCCGGACGGCACGGAAATCCTGAAGACCACCGTGACCGAGTACGACCGCCGCGGCTGGGGCGCCGGCGGCGCCGACCTGCACTGGTATTGCACCGGTGATCCGGCCGCCCATGTCGGCACCGAGCAGGTATGGGTGAGCCTGGGGGCCGAACTCACCGAGCTGCTCGGCGAGAAGGCCTATGCCGAGCTGGCTGCAATGTGCAAGCGGCGCAGCGCATTAGGGCTCATCGCAGTCCACCCGGCAACGCGCGCCGCCGAATAGCGTCAACTCTGAAGCTGCATCCGCGCCGTCGGCTCGAACAAAGGTGAATCCGGTAAACGAGGAGCTGCAGTCTGCGGCCGCACCACGTTGGCGCGGCCAGCCCGGGCGCCTGGAGGTCTGGTATGCGACCCTGTCCGATCCGGCAACGCGGGCCGCGCTCTGGGTCCACTACGAGACGGTGTCGCCGACGTCGGGGAGCGGACAAGATCCCTATGCGCACGGCTGGGCGAGCTGGTTCCCCGCCGACGGCCCGCCGCACACCGAGCGTTTCGGTCCCGAACCGGTTTCCGCGGCCACCGGGCCGATCTGGCTGAAGCTCGCTGATAGTCGAATCGCCTTCGCAGAGCTGGCCGGACGAGCCGGGTCACTGGAGTGGGACCTGAATTGGACGGACAGCGGTGCGCCACTGTGGACCTTCCCGCGGTCGGCATGGGAACGCGAACTGCTCCCCGGTGCCCAGGTGGTGCTCGCCCCGACCGCAGAGTTCACCGGCTCACTGCGTGCTCACGCCACCGCCCACCGCATCGACCGGTGGCGCGGCGGAGTGGCCCACATCTACGGGCACGGCAACGCCAGGCGCTGGGGGTGGATCCACGCCGACCTCGGCGACGGCGACGTGCTGGAAGTGGTCACCGCGGTGTCACGCAAAGCCGCCTTGCGCAGACTCCCACCCATGGCGTTCGTTCGGTTCCGCATCGACGGAAAGGATTGGCCGGCAAGCGGTTTGCCGTCGTTGCGGATGCGGACCAGGCTAGGCCTGCGGCACTGGCAACTGGCGGGACATATCGGTGGTAGCAGGGTGCTGATCCGCGTCGACCAGCCCGCCGAACGATGCGTGAGCTTGGGCTACACCGATCCTGACGGCGCCAGCGCGGTATGCACCAACACCGAACAAGCCGACATTCACGTCGAGATCGACGACCGCCGCTGGTCGGTGATCGGCACCGGCCACGCCGAGGTGGGCTTACGGGGTGCGTCGGTGCCCGGTCAGCTTTCCAGTTTGTAGCCCAGGCCGCGCACCGTCACCAGGTGTATCGGATTGGCCGGGTCCGCCTCGATTTTCGACCGCAGGCGCTTGACGTGTACGTCGAGAGTCTTGGTGTCGCCGACGTAGTCGGCACCCCAGACGCGATCGATCAGCTGCCCACGTGTCAGCACCCGGCCGCTGTTGCGCATCAGGTACTCCAGTAGGTCAAACTCCTTGAGCGGCAAGGTGATCGGTTCACCATTGACCGAGACGACGTGGCGCTCGACGTCCATTCGCACCGGCCCGGATTCCAGCACGCCGTCGGTCACCTCGGAGTCGTCGTCGCCGCGGCGGCGCAGCACCGCCCGAATCCGGGCAATCAGCTCGCGCGCCGAATACGGCTTGGTCACATAGTCATCAGCGCCCAGCTCGAGGCCGACGACCTTGTCGATTTCGCTGTCACGCGCGGTCACCATGATCACCGGCACGCTGGACCGGGATCGCAGTTGCTTGCACACGTCGGTGCCGGACATGCCCGGCAGCATCAGATCGAGCAGCACGATGTCGGCGCCGGCCCGGTCGAACTCGGCCAGCGCGGACGGGCCGTCGGTCACCACGGTGGCCTCAAAGCCCTCTTTGCGTAGCAGAAACGCCAGCGGGTCAGCCAGCGATTCTTCGTCCTCCACGATCAGGACACTCGTCACGAGCGCAACTCCTTCTCATCCGCGTGCGTCATCAGCGCGACTCCTCCTCATCGCTTCGCTCGGCATCGTCATCCGCGCGGGTCATCGGTGTAGTTCTTCCTCTCGTTGGGGCATCTTGGGCCGGACATCACGCTCGGGCGGTTGGTCGGGTTGCTCGCACTCGTATGCCGGGATGGACAACGTGAACGTCGACCCCGTTCCCAGTTGGCTCCACAACCCGATCGTGCCGTTGTGGTTGGCCGCGACGTGCTTGACGATGGCAAGGCCGAGCCCGGTGCCGCCGGTGGCCCGCGAGCGCGCCTTGTCGGCGCGGAAGAACCGCTCAAAGACCCGCTCCTGGTCTTTGCGGGCGATCCCGATGCCCCGGTCGGTGACGGCAATCTCGATGTTCTCGCCGCGGCGACGACGGCTGATGGAGACCAGCGAGCCACGTGGTGAATACGCGATCGCGTTGGACACCAGGTTGGCCAGCGCGGTGACCAGCAGGGCCTGTTCGCCCAGCATTCGAAGGCCACTCGGTTCGTCGGTGCAGACCGTGATGTCGGCGTTGTCGGCCGGCACCTTGTGGCGTGAGATCGCCTCGGAAACAACGGTATCGACGTCGACGGCGTCCATGTCCGGCAACCGCTCGGCCCCCTGCAGGCGGGACAGCTCGATCAGCTCGGTGACCATGTCCCCCAGCCGGTTGGCCTCGACGAGCACCTTCTCGCCAAACCGTCGCACCGTCTCGGGGTCGTCCGCGGAGGCCAGCAGCGCTTCTGCGAGCACAGCCATGGCGCCGACCGGCGTCTTGAGCTCGTGGCTGACGTTGGCCACGAAGTCGCGCCTGGTGGCCTCCATCCGCGCGTATTCGGAGTGGTCGTAGACGAACACCACGGCGAACCGGCGGTCCTCCTCGCTGAGCAGCCGGGCCTGTCCGTGCACCGACAGGCCCGAACGTCCCGGGACCAGCCGCTTGCCCGGCAGCAGATCGAATTCGACGTCAGCGCCATCACCCAGGGTCTGGCGCGCCGCCTTCCAGGCCTCGTCGTCGAGCTGACGCTCGCGCACCAGGCCGAGCTCTTTGGCCCGGCTGTTGTGATAGACCACGTCGCGGTGACGGTCGACCACGGCGGTACCGAGTGGCATCAGCGCAGCGATGCGCTCCAGCATTTGCGCGACGGTGATCCCGGCGGCTTCGACGGTCACCCGCTGGCGCCGCTCCCGGGCCCGCGGTCCCAACCGCGCGCCCGTGGCGACACCGACGGCCAATGCCACGAGGAACAACACCCCGGCCAGTGACAGGGCCGAGAACACAGTCACATGAAAATCCTACAAATCCGGTGAACGCCAACCCAGCAGCGCAAGGCCAAAATCGGACATGTCACACGCGACAAGACAGGTGTTCTATGGCTGTTCACGTGGAGTTGGTCCTTTTCCAAAAATATCGGGCTTATCGGGCACCTTGGCTGGCTACCGCCGCTGCGCCCGCGGCGGCGGCTTCCGGATCGAGATAACTGCCGCCAACAACCGTAGGCCGCATATCGGCGTCCAGGTCGTAGCGCAGCGGAATGCCGGTGGGAATGTTCAGTCCGACGACTTCCTGGTCGGACATGCCATCCAAGTACTTGACTAGGGCGCGCAGCGAATTGCCGTGCGCAGCGACCAACACTGTCTTGCCTGCCCGCAAATCCGGCACGATCACGTCGGTGAAGTACGGCAGGAATCGGGCCACCACGTCAGCCAGGCATTCGGTCAGCGGACCGCCGCCGATATTCGCGTAGCGGGGGTCGGTGTCCTGGCTGAACTGGCTGCCCTTTTCGATCGGCGGCGGCGGGGTGTCATAGCTGCGCCGCCAGGCCATGAACTGTTCGTCGCCGTAGCGCTCCTTGATGTCCACCTTGTTCAAGCCCTGCAGCGCGCCGTAGTGGCGCTCGTTCAGCCTCCAGCTGCGCCGCACGGGAATCCAGTGCCGGTCCGCGGTGTCCAGCGCCAGGTTCGCGGTGGTGATGGCCCGCCGCAGCAGCGAGGTGTACACCACGTCGGGCAGCAGATTGTGCTCGGCGATCAGCTCGCCACTGCGCAGCGCCTCGCCGCGGCCCTTGTCGGTGAGGTCGACGTCGACCCAGCCGGTGAACTGATTGCTCGCGTTCCATTCGCTCTCGCCGTGGCGGAGCAGCACCAGCGTGGCGACCGCGTTCCCCATGGTGGCAAGTCTCTCACCCCTTCCTGGGTGAGGTGAGTCACATAAGGCCCGACGGGGTTGATACAGATATACAGTTATCCCGTAATCAAGTATCAAAGCGGTCAGCCGAGGAGGATTCGATGAGCGAGAAGACAACGTGCATAGTCGTCGGCGGCGGTCCTGCCGGAATGGTGGCGGCTTTACTGCTGGCGCGCGGCGGCGTGGAAGTCACCGTCTTGGAGAAGCACGCGGACTTTCTCAGAGATTTTCGCGGGGACACGGTGCACCCCTCGACGCTGCGTCTGCTGGATGAGCTCGGCCTCTTCGAGCAGTTCGACGCGCTGCCGCACACCAAGCTCACCGGATGGGGATTGGACCTGCCCGACGGTCGTAAGGCGCCGGTGATCGACTTCACCCGGTTGCGGCTGCCTCATCGCTACATCGCGATGGTGCCGCAGTGGGACCTGCTCGACCTGCTGGCCGATGCTGGCCGGCAGGAGCCGACGTTCACCCTGCGCATGAGCCACGACGTCACCGGGCTGCTGTACGACTCGGGCCGAGTCGTCGGTGTCCGGTACGACAGCCCGGACGGGCCCGGAGAACTGCGGGCCGACCTGACGATCGCCTGCGACGGGCGCTGGTCGCTGTGCCGGCGCGAGGGCGGACTCATTCCGCGCGAGTACCCGGTGAACGCCGACATCTGGTGGTTCAGGCTTCCGAAGGCCGAAGGTGTCGGAGACACGTTGCTTCCCCGGTTCAAGGACGGCTTGTTCCTCGGGGTCATTCCGCGCAAGGACTACCTGCAAACCGGCTACTTCCTCCGCAAGGGCGCTGACGCCCAGCTGCGCGCGCGGGGGCTCGAGGCGCTGCGCCAAGACATTGTCACCGCCATTCCTGAACTGTCCGAGGCTGTTAACGGCCTGGAATCGATGGACGACGTCAAGCTTTTGGAGATCCGGCTCAACCGGCTGCGCCGCTGGTACACCGACGGGCTGCTGTGCATCGGCGACGCCGCGCATGCCATGTCCCCGGCCGGGGGTGTCGGGATCAACCTCGCCGTTCAGGACGCCGTGGCCGCGGCAACGCTGCTCGCTGAACCGCTTCGCGAGCACCGCGTAACCGGCAAGGACCTGGCCGCCGTGCAGCGCCGCCGCGAGCTGCCCACTGTGATAATCCAGACGCTGCAACGCTTCCTGCATGCGGCGATGTCGCGGGCGATCGATTCCGGGAAGACGCCGGCACCCAACAAGCTGTTGCGCGTCCTGGCTCGCTTTCCGCAGCTGTCCGCGATCCCCGCGTACCTGATGGGCGTCGGCGTCCGGCCTGAACACGCTCCGGCGTTCGCGCGCCGGGCACCACAACCGGTCTCGACAGTAACTAGCAACGAAAAGGATTGACGCTCATGACATTTCCCCGTCCAATGGCCACCTTGGCGCGTGACCTGAACCCGCTCTTCCAGCCGGTAGCTCGCCGCCTACCGCCGTTCGCTGTGCTGCACCACCGGGGCCGGCGCAGCGGGCGTTCCTACGACGCCCCCGTGCAGACTTACCACACATCCGACGGGTGGCTGGTCGCGCTGGCATACGACCACAATTCGGCGTGGGTGCTTAACCTGTTGGCGGCCGACGGCGGCGAGATGACGCGAGCCGGTCGCCGGTATCGGATCAGCCGGCCCCGCCGGGTTGGACGCGAGGCTCTGAAAACGTTGCCCGCCTTAGCAGCACTGCAGATGCGGGTGGTGGGCATCGACGAATTCCTGCAGTTCGACGCCACTCCGCTAGCGGATCGGAACTAGCGACCATGTCTGTGTCAACGGTCAGCGAAGTCCCTACCGACGTGGTCGAGGCTGCCCTACGTGCCGCCGAGAATCTCGGCAGGGACGTCGCCGACGTGCCGCTGATCGCGATCGCCCGCGAGGCGGGGATGTCGCGTAGCACGCTGGTGCGGCGGTTGAACGGTTCCCGGCAGCCGCTGGACGACGCCGTGCGCGCGGCCGGCGTAGAACCCGGTGGTCGCCCGCCGGTGCGCGAACGTGCGATACAGGCGGCAGGCACGCTGATCAGCGAGCGCGGGCTGGCCGTTGTGACGTTGGAAGCGGTTGCCGCTGAAGCGAATTGCTCGGTGCACAGTTTGTACGCGGTGTTCGGCGGGCGTGATGAATTGCTGCGTGCTGTTTTTGATCGTTACGCCCCGATCCTGGACCTCGACGACGCGATCTCCGACCCGCACGCCGGGCTCGCTGAAACGGTGCATCGGATCTACCAGTTGGTGGCCGAGGCGTTCAGCCGCGAACCGAGGGTCGCACCGGCGATGCTCGCCGAGCTGCTTGCTCGTCCGACCGGGGTCGCCGGGCAGGCGCTTGCGCAACACACCGCGCCACACATGCTGGCCGGCGTGGGCCAGTGGTTGACGACCGAAATCGCCGCCGGGCGTATCCGAGATCTACCGCTGGCGTTGCTCATTCACCAGCTGCTCGCACCGATCGGGATACACACCATGGTTCGGCCGGCCATCGGCGCCGTCCCCGAAGTCGAGCTGCCCGAGCTGGATGAGGCGTGCGCGGTGTTCGCCGATGCGTTCCTGCGTGCGGTTGCGACTTAGCCGTCGTCGTCGTCGATCAAGTGGGCGAACGCCTCCAAGTTCTTCAGCGACTCGCCGCGGGACACCCGCCACTCCCATTCCTTTTGGATTGACGAGCGAAAACCCAACTCCAGCAACGTGTTGAAGTCGGTATCCACCGCTTCGAGCACCTGCCCGAGTACCCGATCGATCTCGGCGGCGTCCACCGATGGCAACGACATTCGGCCCACCAGATAGATGTCGCCAACGTTGTCCAACGTGTAGGCCACGCCGTAGAGGCGGCGGTTGCGTTTGAGCAGAAATCGGTAAACACCCTCTTGGTTCTCGTCGGGCTTGCGGCATACAAACGCCTCGACGCGCACCGAGTGCTCGCCGATGCTCAAGATGGTGTTGGTCTTGAGCTTGCGTTCGCCGGGTAGCTCCACGATCAGTCCCGGCAACCCGCCGTGCGAACCGGCATGCCGCGAATACGTCAGCTTGCTGGCATCCAGCGTGTCCTCGATCACCTGCTGGACGTGTGTCACCGGCGGCGCCCCACCATCTCCGGTCCGAGTCATGCCCAGGCCTCCCGCCGGGTTGGCCTCCGACCGGCGGGTCGGGCGCGGCGCGCCAGTGACAAGTCGCTCACAGCGCGGCGGGCGGTGTTGAACTCGCCAATCGCACGCCGGTAGCTGGCCAGCAGCGCGTCGACGGTGTTGTCCCAGGAGAACGTCGCCGCGTGCTCGACGGCCGCGCGGCGGATCGCCCGGGCTCGCGGCCTGCCGCCGAGCCGCAACAGCTCGTCGATGGCCTGCGCCCACCGGTCGGTGTCGTGACCGGACACCAGCGTGCCGCTCACCCCGTCGCGCACCGCCACCGGTAACCCGCCGACCGCGGCCGCCACCACCGGTGTCCCGCACGCCTGCGCCTCCAAGGCGACCAGACCGAACGACTCCGAATAGCTGGGCACCGCAACCAAGTCGACGGCCCGGAACAGTGTGGCCAAGTCTTCGCGCGACTGCGGGGGCAGGAACGTCACACGGTCGGTGATACCCAATTCGTCGGCGAGCCGAACAAGGCCGTCCGGTGCGGCTCGTCCGCTGCCCGACGGTCCGCCGGCGACCACCACGTGCACCCGCGGCAGCTTGGCTGCCGCACGCAGCAAGATGTCGGGCCCCTTCAGCGGTTGAATCCGCCCGACGAAGGCCACCACATCGTCGCCGGGCGGCAGCCCCAACTCGGCCCGGGCGGCGCGGCGGTCACCGGGCCGGAACACCTCCAGATCGACCCCCGGGTGGGCGACATCGATCCGGGCGGGGTCGGCGTCGTGTAGCGAAATCAGTTGTCCGGTCTCGTCTTCGGTGTTAGCGATCAACCGGTCAGCTTCGTCCACGACCTGTTGCTCGCCGACGGTGCGAAGCGGCGGCTCGGGTGTGTCACCTTCGGCCAGCGCGGCGTTCTTCACCGCGGCAAGCGTGTGAGCGGTGTGCACCAACGGCACCGACCAACGGTCGCGGGCCAGCCAACCGACCTGACCCGACAGCCAATAGTGCGAGTGCACGATGTCGTAATAGCCGGGTTCGTGGGCGGCTTCGGCGCGCAGCACTCCGGCAGCGAACGCGCACAGCTGTGTCGGCAGATCGTATTTGTCCAGGCCTTCGAACGGTCCGGCCACCACATTGCGCAGCAGAACACCGGGTGCCACCCGCACGATCGGCGGATCGGTGGACGCGGTGGCGCGGGTGAAGATCTCCACCTCGACCCCCCGGCGAGCGAGATGAAGCGCGCTTTGCAGCACGTAGACGTTCATCCCACCGGCATCGCCGATGCCCGGCTGCGCCAGCGGCGACGTGTGCACCGCCAGCACCGCGACGCGGCGCGGATCGGTCAGCTCGGAGGTGTCCAGCCGAGAAAAGTCAGTGTGGCCCACGGTCTCATCTTTGCAGGACCGCTCCGACGCGCCCGAAAACGCAGGTCAGGCGGATGTCTCGGTGGCGGCTTCAAGCGCGACACCGGGCGGTTTGGCGCGGCGCATGGCGCTGAGCGGATCGGCGTACAGCGCGGCCAGCGAGACGATGCCGGCCCCGGCCTCCTGCACCCGGTTGCCGAAGGCGGTGACCCGGATGTCGCGCAGCGGCAGCACCGAGCGTGCGGCGAACGCCGCCTCCACGCGCTCCATGCCCTCCGGATATTCGGTGAACGCCTGCCCGCCGACCACCAGGTCGTCGGGGTTGAGCAGATCCCGCAGCAACGCGACCGCCTCGCCGAGCACCCTGGCCCGCTCGGCAAGCAGGTCTTTGGCTTGCTCGTTGCCATTGCGCGCCGCGCGCAGCAACTCGGTGACGGTGGCGTTGGGCCCGCCATTACCGGCCGGCAGCAGGCGCATCCGGCGCGCCGCGGCGAGCACGGCCTCGTCGCTGACAGTGGATTCCAGCAGCCCTGAACCGCCGAGCAGCTCCGATTGCACGGGCAGGTTGGCGATGGTCCCCGGCCCGCTGGCCGGACTATGCACCCGTCCACCGATCGACAGCGCATAGCCCACGGTCTCGCGTGCGTAGACGTACAGGCTGGTCGTCGCGTTGGGCCCAAACCGCCGCATACCGAGCAGCAGTTCCGCGGCGGCCATCGCGTCGACGTGGGACGCCACCGACACCGGCAGACCCAGCGCCTCGGCGAATACCGGTCCGACCGGCGCGTCCCGCCAGCTGAGCCGGGCATGGTCGACGTGCCCGCTGGCGCCCTCGACGATGCCGCCGATCGCCACCCCGACCCACAACGCCCGCCGTCGGTGCCACCGCCTCAGGTAGCGCCGGGCGCCGTCGGCCAACGAGGCCAGCGCGGGTTCCTGGGCACTGCGCGGTGTCGGGGTCTCGACGGCGTCCAGGGTCCGGCCGAATAGGTCGGTGGCCACGATGCTGGTGGTTCGGGCGCCGATGTGGATGCCCAGCGTCAGAAACGGTTCGTGGTTGACCTCGACCGGCACCCGGGGACGCCCGATGGCTCCCGAGACCGCCAGGTCGGCACGTTCCCGCAGTATGCCGGCCTCCAGTAGGGCGGTGACCTGGCGGTTTACCGTCGCAATGGACAGCGAAGTGATCTGGGCGATGACGTCGCGGCCAATCGGGCCGCGTAGCCGCACGGCCCGAAAGACCGACGATGCGGCGCCGTCGGACAATTGCAGCGACGGCGCGACAACTCGGTAACGCCCGGCTGATCTGGGGCCTGTTCGGCCATGAGGCTGGCCGGCGTGGCTATGAGAGTGGGAGGTGAATGTGGTTGAGCGCACGTGCGGTGTCCTTGTCCGAGTTCCGATGGCGGCGGTCCTGGCCGCGCACCGTAGCGAGCGCTTGGGGGTCGCTCAGGCGCGGCTAGCTGCGCGGCAACAACACGCGCAGTCCGCGAACAGACAGGCGCCGAACAAGGCACTGGAGTACACACGGGGAATTTAGCACGGTTATTAGAGTTGTTCAGGTGAACGAGGGTGAGCAACGGGTCGCAGTAATTACCGGCGCCAGCGCCGGGATAGGTGAGGCCACCGCGAGAAACCTTGCCGCGCAAGGCTTTCACGTGGTGGTCGCGGCACGTCGGGCGGACCGGATCAATGCGTTGGCCGCCGAAATAGCTGGAACCGCGATTGTGGCCGATGTCACTGACGGCGCGGCGGTAGACGCGCTGGCGGCGCAGTTGAAGCGGGTCGACGTGCTAGTCAACAACGCCGGCGGCGCGAAGGGCCTGGAACCGGTGGCCGACGCCGACCTGGAGCACTGGCGGTGGATGTGGGAGACCAACGTACTGGGCACCCTGCGAGTCACCCGGGCGCTGCTACCCAAGTTGATCGATTCCGGTGACGGCCTAATCGTCACCATCACTTCGGTTGCGGCAATGGAGGTTTACGACGGGGGCGCCGGCTACACGTCGGCCAAACACGCGCAGGGCGCGCTACATCGCACGCTGCGCGGGGAACTGTTGGGAAAACCCGTGCGGCTCACCGAGATTGCTCCCGGGGCAGTCGAAACCGAGTTCTCACTAGTGCGTTTCGGCGGCGACCAGCAGCGAGCCGACGCGGTCTATTCGGGCATGACGCCGCTGGTGGCCGAAGACATCGCCGAGGTGATCGGGTTTGTGGCGTCCCGGCCGTCGCACGTCAACATCGACCAGATCGTCATCCGGCCGCGCGATCAAGCAACCGCTAGCCGCCGGGTCCAGCGCTAGGCCGCGTCCGCGTCGTCGGGGTGCCCGACAACGTCGGCGCGTCGTGCGGAGTGGCCGGGGCGCTGCGGGGTATCGAGACCGGCGACGGCTTGGCTCCGCTGGGCGGCGGAAGCGCCGACATGCCCACCCAGGTGTCCCAGTCCACGGCCCAGTCCCAGATGTCGCCGTCGGAATAGGACAGCTCGATCGAGCTGCCGGTCACCTCGACCGGGTCGCCGTAGATCGCGCTGCCGAAGTACTGCTGGGCATCGGATGTCGACAGGTTGATGCAGCCGTTGGTGACGTTGCTGTTGCCCTGCGCGCCGGCGCTGGCCGGGTTGGCATGGATGAACTCGCCGTTGTTGGAAATTCGCACCGCCCAGCGTTCGTGGGCGTTGGTGTATCCGCCGGCCGGGTTGGACATGTAGAAGTCCGAGTACTTCTCGGTCACCACGTGAATGCCGTTGCGGGTGACGTTGCGGGCCTTGTCGGCTTCGCCGTAGCTGCAGGGGAAGTCCATGATGACGCCCTCGTCGCGGACCACCTGGATGCGGTGTGAGGAGACTTCGGCTTTGACCACTTGGCGGCGACCGATCTCGAAGCTCAGGCTCATGTCCTGCTTGCCGTAGGCGCCGTCGCCGAACTCCAGCCCGTAGAACTTGGCGTCGACGCTGACCTTGGTTCCGGCCGGGTAGTACTCGCGGGTGCGCCAGTGCACGCGGGCGCCCTGGGCTTCGTCGGGCAGCCACGCCCAACTGCCCTCGACGGGCGGCTCGGTGGTGACTTTCAGCGCCCGCTCAACGGCGGTCTTGTCGGTGATCGGCGCGTCGAACTGGACGATGACCGGTGCCGCGACGCCGACGGTCTGCCCGTCGGCGAGCTGGAAACCGCCGTCGATCACCTTGGTGGGCGCGACGGTGGTGAGCTTGCCCTTCACCGGGACAGCCTTGCCGTCGTGGCCGACCGCCGATCCGTTCCAGGTGTAAGTCGCGTCGTAGCCGAGCGGCTCGGTGATGGTGTAGATGGTGCGGTCCCGGTTGAGTGCGCCCGCGACCACTTTGCCCGAGGAGTTGGTCAATGCGACGTGCTGGAACCAGCCGTCGCGCACCTCGACGCTGACCGGCGCGGTTGGCAGCACGTCGGTGGTCTTGTCGGCCGGCCGGAAGGTCATGGCGGCCTCCGCCGGCGGCTTGGCCTTCTCCGATTGCTTTGTGGACCCGCCGGCGCAGGCGGCCAGCACGCTCGGCGCGAAGATGCCGACCGCAAGGGTCGTCAAAGCCCGGCGCCGAGTAACCGGCGTGAGGCCGCGCGCAGTATTCACGACTCAAAAGATACCGGCGAAAATGACCCCACTCGCGCACGCGCGATTACAACGAGCAGCCGACCAGCACCGGCTCGGGTGTGAGTGTGACACCAAACACATCACACACTCCGTCTCGCACCGTGCGCGCCAGCGATATCACATCGTCGGCGCTGGCCTCGCCGCGATTCGTCAAAGCAAGCGCATGCTTGCTGGACAACCGACAACGCGCGGTCGGGACGTCCGGATAGCCCTTGCCGAAACCCGCCTGCTCAACGAGCCAGCCGGCGGCGAGTTTGACGCCATTGGGAGCCGGATAGTGCGGCACCGCGCGGCCCGCCCCGCTAGCGCTATTTGCCAGCTGCTCGTAAAACTCCGGCGCGACAACCGGATTGGTGAAGAACGAGCCCACACTCCAGGTGTCGTGGTCGGCGGGGTCGAGCACCATGCCCTTTCGGGCGCGCAAACCCAGTACCGCATCCCGGACGGTCGCGGGATCCCCGCTCTCCCCGGCCGTCGCGCCCAGCGCGGCGACCAATTCGCCGTAGCGCAGCGGCGCGCTGCGGCCCGATGCGTCCAGCGCGAACTCCACCTCCAGAACGATGGCCGCGTCGGAGTGTTTGAGCATGCTGGTGCGATACCCGAACCCCAATTCGCTCGGCGACGCCCAGCGCACGGCGCCGCTGCGCCGGTCCAGCAGCCGTACCCGGGTGATCGTGTCGGCCACCTCGGCTCCGTAAGCGCCGACGTTTTGCACCGGCGTGGCGCCGGCCGAGCCGGGTATGCCCGACAGGCACTCCAGCCCGCCCAGGCCCGCGGCGATCGCCGCGACGACCACGTCGTCCCACACCGCACCGGCCTCGGCCCGCACGATGTTGCCGTCGACGCTGATGTTGTCGGTGGCCAACCGCACGACGGTCAGATCGGTCAGCGTCTCGGCGATCACCAGATTCGAGCCCCCGGCCAACACCAGCAGCGGTTGGCAACCCTCGCTGTCGAGCTGGCGCAGCGTGGTGACCACCTGCTCGGTCGTGGTGCAAGTGATGACTCGCGCCGCGACCGGACCAACCCGCAATGTGGTCAGCGGTGCGAGCGGCACCGCGTCGTCGACGCGCGCACCAGCGAAAGGTGTTCCCACCAC
>JAFAID010000320.1 GCA_019236925.1 Mycobacterium sp.
TTGGAAAGCCGGGCAGGGCACGCGGCTCGCGGTCCTCGGTCTGGGCGGACTCGGCCACATGGGCGTCAAGCTGGGCGCCGCGATGGGCGCCGACGTGACGGTGCTGTCGCAGTCGCTGAAGAAGATGGAGGACGGGCTGCGCCTGGGTGCCAGCCACTACTACGCCACTGCCGATCCGGACACTTTCAAAAAGCTGCGCGGCAACTTCGACCTGATCCTCAACACCGTCTCGGCCAACCTCAGCCTCGGCGACTACCTGAACCTGCTTGACGTCGACGGCACGCTCGTCGAGCTGGGTATCCCGGAGCATCCGATGGAGGTGCCGGCGTTCCCGCTGGCGCTGGCCCGGCGCAGCCTGTCCGGCTCGAACATCGGCGGGATCGCCGAAACTCAGGAGATGCTGGACTTCTGCGCCGAGCACGACGTGACCCCGGAAATCGAAGTCATCGAACCCGACTACATCAACGAGGCCTACGAGCGAGTGCTGGCCAGCGACGTGCGCTACCGCTTCGTGATCGACACGTCAGGCTTGTGAGGCCGCTTCGCCATTTGAGCCGTCGCCCTGGGCGATACCCGCCAACGGCCAACCGGCGGCGGCAAGCCTGGCGGCCACCCGCGCGATGTTCTCTGGGCCGGCATCGTATTGCGTCATGTCCGAGATGAAATCCGCGATCACGTCACGGTCAAACTTGCCGTCGGGGTCCTCATCGATGGCGTCGACTACTTCGGTGATCTCCTCGTCGCTGAGCGACGTGCTGCGCAGCAGCGCAAGCAACGGCACGCGATCCGGACCGGGAACGCCTTCGGGGTAGCCGACCTGCAGCCACTGGATCACCGAGCGGAAAAAACCGGCCGTAGAAGATGGTGTTATCGCCACGACACAAGTCTCACGAAAGGTCGGTCAGCGGCGCTACCGCCGCGGCAGACCGTCCACACAATTCACGCATCGTTCATCTTTCAAGACAATGCCTCACCTTCGGCCCAGGCGCTGGTCAGTACCGTGACGCGAGTGAGGTGGCAGACGGTGGCTGTGCTCGTGATCGCGCCCGCCGCGATCATCACGAGCCTGTTCAAGATCTCGATCGACACATCGATCAGCGGGGCGGTGATCGGGGCGTGGGTGGCCGGATATCTCCTGCAGTTCGCCGTGTTCTTCGTGATCGCCCGGAAGTCGCCACACTACCCGATGCTGGGCTGGTTCCTCGCGTCGATCATGCCGTTCGCCGCCGACTGGTCGGCGCCGGCATCGTGGTGGGCGCTGGTGGCCTGCGCGGCGATTGTGGTCGGGTACTCGACGTGGCTGACGTGGTCGGTGTATGCGTTTGACCGGCTGATGCGCGACGGCGTGCGGGCCAGAGCAGTCGTGATCGAGGTCAAGCGCCCGCTGTTCAACAGCGTGATCAACAACGCCTATATACGCCGGACGCTGCGATTGCGCATCGAGCGGCCTGACGGCACGGCGCCCTACGAAACCACGATTAAAGGGACGTTCATGTTCGGCGAGATCCCAGCGCCCGGAGCGAGGATGTCGGTGATGATCGATCCGCAGCGGCCGCAGCACGTCGAATTCGCTGGCAAGACAGCGACTTCGGAGACCAACCAGCCGCGGGTGACGCGAACGGCAGTCGGACCGGAGCAGCTGGCGCCGGATATCACGGCTCAGCTGGGAAAGCTGACCGCCATGCACCGCAGCGGCGATCTCACCGACGCGGAATTCGCCGTCGCCAAACACCGACTCCTCGGCAGCTGACACCAACGCTAAAGTGAGCGGTGCGGCCACGCGACCAAGCGCCACACGCGTCAACGCGACCCCAAGGCCGAGCGGATAATGAACTGAACTCATCTTGACGCAAACGACGGGATGGCTCAGACGAATAGGTGGCGACCAACTATGACGGCGCGAGAAGAAGCAGCGGCTGATCCGGGTCCCGTGGGTGCCGTCAGCGAGGCCTTGACACGGGACCCCCGGCCCTTCTACCGGATGCTCCGCGACACATCCCCCGTGTTGCGCATCAACGACTCGACTGTGGTCGTGAGCACCTGGCCACTGGTCGACGAAGTTCTTCACAGCCCCAGTCTGTTCCGCACGTCCCAGGACGCTAACGACTTCAAGAATGAGCGCCCGCTCGTCCCGCTACACATCAATCCTCCGGAGCACACGAAGTTTCGAAAGATCCTTGACCCGTTGTTCTCGGCCAAAAAAATTAAGTCGCGCGAGGGGTCGATCATCGCAGTGGCCAATCGTCTCATCGACCATTTCATCGACAGCGCCGAGATAGACTTTGCGCAAGCATTCTCGATTCCGTTCCCGGCCGAAGTCTTCCTCACCCTGCTCGGACTGCCACTTGACGAGTTGCCAGCACTCCTGGCGATGAAGGACGGGATGATTCATCCCAACGTGGGATCCGGCAAGCCAATGGGGCATCCTGAAACCGACGCCCATCAAAAGGCCACCGCACGTTCGATCTACGAATACTTCGAGCGTGTCATCGCCGACCGTCGTTTGCACCGCCGCGACGACCTGTTGAGCTGGATTCTAGATGCTGAGATCGACGGTAAAGGTTTGAGCCACAACGATATTCTTGACATCAGCTTTCTATGCTTTGTCGCCGGCATCGATACGGTGGAGGCGTCCCTGGATTGCTTTTTCGACTACCTCATTCGCAATGACCATATGCGTCAGGCAATCGTTGAAGATCCCTCGGTAATCCCCGTTATCGTCGAGGAGCTGCTGCGCTGGGAGTCTCCCGCCATGAGTGTTCCGCGTCAAGCGGTCGTCGATACCGAACTCGGTGGATGTCCGGTGAAGGCCGGCGATCGAGTGCTCCTCATGCTCGGATCGGCTAATACGGACGAAGCCAGCAATCCGAACGCCGTTGCCCCCCAATTGGATCGGAAGATCAACCGCCACCTGGCCTTCGGTGGAGGCGCGCATCGTTGCCTGGGTTCGCATCTGGCTCGCACCGAACTACGCGTGGCATTAGAGGTCTGGCATCAGCGGATACCCGTATACGACATCAAACCCGGTACTGAATTGACGTTTTGGCTTGGTACCCGATCGGTTGAAACATTCCCGATGCTTTTGCACCGCCGCGCACACGGTGCCAACGATGAGCGAATTGACCGCCCCTATGCTTGAGTCGAGGCAGCGCGATGACCTCGGTGGTCTTCGACTCCTAGTCTTCGCCAGGCCTGGACGGTTGAACTCTTTCAACGCAGGCCAACTCATCGAAGTAGGAATGGCCGAGGCCCGTGGGGCGAAGCAGTACGAAGGTCAGGTCGGCCCGACGACATTGGAGGCAGCATGACCTTCGTCGATGGTGTCCGGCGCACCGGGAGTTCATGCGCAACGAGAAGCAGCGACGCGGGTGAGCGCCGCCCTCGCTGGAAGTCACTGAGGAGTTTCTGCGAGCAGCGCGACATTTCGTTGAATACGCCGCGAGCTAAGCAACGAGACGGGCAGCAGGATCCCGGCCAGCACGGCAAGCACCACAAAGGGCAGCCTGTCGTTGTTGAAAGCCACCGCCCCAGCGATGCCGCCGGCGATGAGGACCCCAAACGTGATC
>JAFAID010000347.1 GCA_019236925.1 Mycobacterium sp.
CGTAGTCCTCCACGGTGATGGGCTTGACTCCGCCGATCACCTCGACAAGGTTGTTAACCCCGGCGAAGACGCCGTCGCGGTAGTCCTGTGCCACGTTGCTGATGTGCTGCACAAAATGCGCCGAGGCGCCGGCAGCGGTCAGATCGGCCGCGAAGGTGGGAATGTCGATGGGCTCGTAGCGCACCGGGATGCCCAGGGTGTGTTGGACTTTCGCGGCGATTTCATGCCAGTTGAGTTCTTCGGCGCCGAACAGCGGGTAGATCTGGCGGTCGTGCGGGTCGGGGTTTTGCAGGATGGCGGCGATGACATGGGCTTGATCGGCGGCGTCGATCGGGGCGTGGCGGGCATCGGCGAACGGCAGCCGATAGAGTCCTTCGTCGTTGTGGCGGATCCAGAACATGTTCATAAAGAACGTAAAGAAGGTGGGCCGCAGATGGGTGGTGATCAGTGCGCTGCGGTCCAGCAGCCGCTCGGCGAGCCAATGGTGGCGCGCGGCGTTGCTCTTGGCTTCCCGACTCGCCGAGATCTGCGACATATTGACCACTGCGTGCACGCCGGCCTCGCTGGCGGCCTGCACGAAGTTCGCGGTGGCCTCCACCAAACCTGGGGCGACGGGGTAGTTGAAGTAGGCCGCACTCACCCCGACCGTCGCGGCGCTGACCGCGGGAAAGTCCAGCAGATCGCCCTGCACGACTTCAGCGCCCAGTTCATGCAACCGGTCCGCGCGCTCATCGACGCTGTGTACCAGTGCGCGGACGCGCAGCCCACGATCACGCAGTAACCTCACCGTGTGCGCGCCGGTGTTGCCGGTAGCGCCTGTGATCAGGAACAACTCGCTGGTGTCGGTCATGTTGGTCGCCTTTCTCGCGGATGGACCGCCGCTACTTGCGGTCTGCTGCGCTCTCGTCGCTGGAGCCAAGGACGCATGGCGTGTAGGCGGAATTCCCGCTTACGGGCCGACAACCTGGCCGCACTGATCCTGGTAGTGATGGGAACAGGCACGGAGAGGCCACCGGTACATCACGCCGGGGCCCGCCGAGGTCGGTCTGGGTCTCCGTTGCAATCTCTCACAGTCGAGTACTCCACTGAAGAGCATTACACCGCAGAACCGGCACTCAACACGGTGGGGGCGGACCAAATGGCAGCACCAGTTGTCTCACCTGCGGCCCATGCCCGCGGCTTTCTCACCCGCGCCGGGCGTGTTGGCCTGTCGATGTTCTCGAAGGGCGCCGAACTCCTGTTGGCTTTCTGGACTGCGTCGTAGGGGATGATTTGGCCTGCGGTTTGACGATGTCGCCGTCGATGTAGTGCTGTAGGTTCGGCGCCATCGCTGCCAGCAGTTCGTCGTCGGTCATCGACGCGACCGGTTCGACCTTCCAGACGTAGCGCATCAGGGCGAGGCCGATCAGCTGACTGGCGATCAAACCGCTCCGGCGGAGCCGTTCGCCCTCGTCGGTTGCGAGCGTCGACGGCCCGATCAGGCCGCGCTCGACGCCCGTACGCAGCTTCTCGCGAGTCTTGGGTTCGTGCGCGGCGGTCAGCACAATCGCTTGAAGCGTCGGACCGATGTCGTCGTCGGACCAGCTTTCCAGCATCAGGCGCAACAGTTGTCGGCCCAACTCGCCGTTCGGTGTCGCGTACGTCGCGGCGATCGCGTCGAGCCATTTCTGCGGTGGCGTGGTGGCCTCGTCAAGCAGCCGTTCCTTGGAGCCAAAGTAGTGGTAGACCAACGCCGGATCGACGTCGGCAGCGCGCGCCACGGCGCGGATCGTGGTGCCGGCCGAACCGTGTTCGGCGAACTCGGTGCGGGCCGCAGCCAGAATCCGCGCCGACAAGACGCCCCGCTGCTCCCGTGGGCCCGGGTATATCGACCGCTTCAAAATGGTTTCATCCTACCGTGAGTTTCCTCTTGCGTTGAGACTAATTTCATCATACCATGAGATTAGTCTCAACAAAACATGAAATTCTTGGAGGAGATATGAACACCACCTCAGCCGGTCTCGGCACGATCACCCCGCACAGCCCGTTGCGCTTAGCTTTGACAAGCAGCAACGTGATGGACGCCGGCCCAGACGGCCCGGCGCCGCGGCCCATATACGACCTTGAACAAGCGATCAGGGAGCGCCGATCGACGCGGATGTTCTTGCCCCACAAGCCGGTGCCGCGCGAGCTAGTGGACGAAGCGTTAGCCCTGGCCGTGCGCGCGCCATCGAACTCCAACATCCAGCCCTGGCATATGGTGTTTGCGTCCGGAGCGGCCCGCGACCGCCTGGTCACCGCCCTGCTCGGCGAAGCCCGCAGCAAGCCGCCGAACATCTCGCCGCTGCCCGAGGCGTTTGCCCACTTTCGCCGCGAGCTGGGTGCCCTGGTCTACGGGTCGATGGGCATCCCCCGCGAGGACACCGAGGGCAGGCGGGTCGCGGTCTTACGCAACTGGGAGTTCTTCCGCGCGCCGCTGGCTGGCGTCCTCTGTATCCACCGCGACCTCGGGCCGGTCGACTGCCTTGGTGCCGGGATGTTCCTGCAGACCTTGATGTTGGCATTGACCGCGCGAGGCGTGGGAACGTGCGTGCAGGTCTCGATCGCCGGATATCCCGAGATCATCCACAAGCAGCTGAATATCCCGGCGGACTACACGATTTTGTGCGGTCTGGCGGTCGGCTACCCCGACCCGGACTTCCCCGCAAATAAGATTCGCACCCCCCGCAACCCCGTCGACGAGAACGTCGTGTTCCTCGACAATTGACTCGACAACTGCGCGGCGACGAGAAATAGGGAACACATCGTGGCGAGGGTCATCATTGTGGGCGCGGGGATCGGTGGACTCGCCGCGACGGTCGCTCTTGAACAGGCGGGTTTCGAGGTCTGCGCGATCGAACGCGCACCACGCTTCGGCGAAGTGGGCGCTGGAGTTCAGCTCGGCCCCAACGCTACTCGGGTGCTAGTCCGCCTGGGCATGGACGAAGACGTCCGCCACTTCGGGGTCGCCCCGTCACACGTGAGTCTCCTGCGGTGGCGGGACGGCAAAACGCTGGCCACTACGCCAATGGCGAAAGTAGAGAGCGTGTTCGGCGCGCCGTACCGCACGATGTACCGACCTGATTTGATCAACACGCTCTCGGCGAGGGCGTCGACTGCACAGATCAAACTCGGTGTTGCAGCAAGCACCGTGACCGAGTCCTTAGAGAGGCCAGCCGTCGTGCTTAGCGACGGCACTGTCGAGGTTGGTGATCTGATCGTCGGTGCCGACGGTATCCATTCGGCCGTGCGGGCGCAGACGGTCGGCGATGTGGCGCCGCGGTTTTCTGGGATGTCCGCGTACCGCGCGCTGATTCCGCGCGAATTGTTGGACTTTGATGACGAGGTCCGCAACTGGATGGGTCCAGGCCGCCACTTGGTCGCCTACCCGGTCGGCGCCGGGTCGGCCTACCTCAACGTTGTCGCCGTGGTCCCGGAGCATGACTTGACCGCCGAAAGCTGGACGATGCTGGGATCGGCGGACGACTTGCGTGACCAGTTCGACGGCTGGTGCGAAGCGGTGCAACAGATTCTCGGCGCCGTCCGCGATCCCGTCTATCGATGGGCTCTTTACGACCGCGATCCACTTCCGCATTGGTCGACGGCGACCACCACGCTGCTCGGGGACGCCTGCCACCCCATGCTTCCGTTCTTCGCTCAAGGTGCCGCCCAAGCGATCGGGGATGCCGCGGCGCTAAGCCAGGCACTGTTGGCTTCACCGGATGATCTCGCGTCGTCGCTCAAAAGATATGAACGCCCGCGCCAGAACCATACCGCGCAGATCCAGCGACTCTCCTGGGGCAACAACGTGGTATATCACCTCCCCGACGGTCCCCAACAGTGCGAGCGCGACGCTTTCTTGTCCGCATCGTCGAGCCTCGACACGCTCTCATGGCTGTACGGCAACGATCCCTTCGCACTGCCCGATTAACAACGCCGCCGTTGTCCTTCCACCACAAGAATCGCGGATTGCGCGGTGCGCGGTGAAACGAAAAGCCTTGTGGCGATGTCGTTGTTGGCCAGCCCTTCGCTGACGAGCCGCACGACGTCGCTCGGGCGGTGATCGCGGCGGTCGACGTTAGGCCCCGCAGGATCGTCGTGCTCGGCGCTGGCACGATCCCGAAGACACCATCGGGCAAGCTCCGTCGCGCTCATACCGTCCCGCTGGTGAGCTGACCGCCCCGGAGAGCGGCGGGGGCCGTTCTAGACGCGCGTCGTGTCGACGGCCGCGCTCATCGCGGTCTGCGACTCGACGCGCTGACCAAGGGTAGTGGCCGTGAGCATGAACAGTGTGCGCCCGTCGGCACCGCCCAGTTCGCACGCGATCGCGTGGCGACCTGGGGTGTCGATGGTTGCCGTCACCGCGCCACCCGCGATCACGCGGACGAACCGGTCGAACGCCGGGCTCGCCACCCAGACGACATCGTCTTCATCGATGGCGATGCCGTCGGGAAAATCCTCGAGCTCGGCCCACACTCGGCGGTTATCAAGCGAGCCGTCGCTGGCTAGGTCGAACCCGGTGATGCACCTTCCGAAACTCTCCGCCACCAGCAGCGTCGACCCGTCGGCCGTGATCACCATGCCATTGGCAAATAGGAGATCGTCGGCCACTTCGCAAGCCGAGCCGTCCGGGTCGACACGCAACAGCGCGGCTGCCACCGGCTTGCCGCCTCCGGCGTAGTCGTAGCCGAACTGGCCAACGAAGGCAAGGCCGTGGCGATCGACGCACATGTCGTTGATTTCGTGGGACGCGAATGGGCTCAAGTCGGCGTGCACGGCAAGATCCGAACCGTCGAAGCGCATCACGCTACGACGTGCCATCGAAGAGATCAACATCGAGCCATCAGGAAGCCAGCCCAGCCCCGACGGCTGCTCGACCTGGACCAGGGTGAAAACTTCACCGTCTTCGCTGACGCGCAGCACGGCGTCACCGTGCATGTCCGAGACGTACAGCGCGCCATCGTGCCAACGCGGACCCTCCAAGAATGAGCGCCCCGTGACCAGGGCATGGATATCAGCCATGGGCGCGATCCTAAGACCGCATAGATAGGACCCATGGCGGCCTATGCGGATTTCAGGGATCGCTACCGCGACATCGCGAGAACGCTTGGCTTCGAGGGGCATATCGCATGGGCCGATGCGATGCCATGACGACGTCGGGATTGACTTGCGGGTAATGGACCAGCGCAGGTACTGGCCCAGCCCGCAACGGGTGGGACGGCAATCATTAGCGAACGCCAATGCCCTGGACACGCAGTAAGTTAGCGAGACGCTACTTCAACGGACTGTATCCAGTGCCGTACTCGGTTCGAGGACCTGGGTTACGCGCCAGGCCGGCGTGGAACCGGGCATCTCCCATCGGGTAATCAGCCACGGGATAACACCCACGACTGTGCCCGGGGCCACCAAAAAGAACGCGCTCGAGCCGGCAGCTGCCGTTGAAGTTCGCATTGTCTAGCCAGCTTTCGCATCGTTGAGTGGGTGATCTGGCATGCAATCGGATGTCGTATCGCGGTACCTCGCAGGCAACGCGACGGCACGAATAGACGCGGATGCGAAAACCGAGCAGGTCCGCTCGAGCTCCGACTCGTCCCAATGCGCTTCGCGCGTCATCGCTGACCGCAACAGCACGTGTGCCAACAGGGGGCCGATCAGCTGCTGCACTAGCAGGAGTGCAGGGATGTCGCGGATCCGGCCCGCCCGTACCCGCCTCTCAAGCCATCCACCCACACTTGCACGCTCAATCGGTAAGTACCGGGCCAAGATCCGCGCCGTTGGGTCGTCCGGATTGCTGAACTGATCTGCAGCATCGCCGTCGCCACCCGCGGCTCGCGCGTGCGACAGACGGCCATCGTCCGGCAGACGGCGGGCCCGCACGGCCTCGTCCAATGCGCGCCGTCGAAGTACAGCCTCGTCGACGAGATGCCCGAGCTGCTTACGACGGTCGCGGCACCTGCAGCCGGTCAGACCATCTCGGGCACACGCAGGTGTGGAACCGCCAACTCGAAGTCGCACTCGTCGAGCACCTCTGCGTGTGCTTCCTGACTGCCCGTAGCTCTGATCCTGTCCAACTGGTCCTTGTTCCGCTCCATCGCTTCGACGCTGTCGAAGGTCGCCGAGGCCACGCCACGACCGGATGCTCGGTCGACTAGCAGGCTGCCACTGCAGAAACCTTCCAGCTCCTCGAGGGCGGGCAGGATCGTCATCTTGTAGAAGTCGATGGCTCGGTCGATCTGATCCGGGCTGACCTTGACCCAGGTGGCTCGGACACAGGCGCCCTCACTCGCGCGGTGCTCGCGATGCATGGTAGCGATCTCCCATTCCTCGACCTGCCTGCTACCACCCAAAAGCTCGGCGGCCCGGTCACGAATCGGCCGAATGGACTCCTCGCTTGCGCGCATCGCCTCCTCGGACTCCCAGGAGGTGGTAACAATGCAGCGGCCGGACGTTCGGTCGACCAACAGGGACAAGCCAAGGCACCCGTCGATGTCCTCGAGCGCGGGCATCGCGCTGTCGCGCGTATGCGCGATACCGGCGTCAATGGACGAGGGCTGCCCTTGGATGGTGGTGCTTCGTGCGTACATGATCTGCCTCCGTTGAAGTGGGGCAGCGTCTCGACGGCGCCGCCGGACTACTTCATCGTCCCCCCGCAGGCAAGGCATGGCAATGGGTGGCGGGTGTCAGCATGATGGCAATTCGGATTCGCTGCAATCCAGTGCGCGCCCGAACAAGTGCTCGGCGATTGGAGATTTCTTTCTAACTCGATCCAAGCTGTCGACACATTTGACTCCCCGACGATCATGCAGATTAAACACTGGAATCTTCGGGTTGGGCATGGCATCACGGCGCGCCCTACCAATCCGAGTACTTCATGATGATTGTCGGCATCTACGCGACGCTCGGCGTGTTCCTGTTGAACGCGACGCGAAACCCGCAGGCCAATCTCAGCCTGATCTGGTTCACCGTGTGGTCTAAGGTGTTCCACGCCGCAATCATGGCGGTGCAATCCTTCGGCGGCGAACACCATATGGGACACCTGTTGGGAGATGTCCCGGCGCTGCTTCTGGTGGCCGTCGTCCTGTCGGTGCTCGTGCTGTCGTCCGGCCTCAAGCAGTCTGCTTCTGCCGGAGCGAGCTGATTACACCGCTGGCGCTGGCTAGTACTACAGCCGTATCGCGGTCATTGTTGTTGATCTAGTTTGTTAACCGCCCGCGCGTGCCACCAAACCGCCAATTCCATTGCAGCTGCTCAGCAAACTTCACTCGGCCGGCAAACACTCACGTCGACTTACGCTTCAACGAGCGGTTCGCGACCCTGGCCTGCCAGCCCACCAACGCTGGCATCCCGATCAGCTCCAGACCGATCGCAGCGACGAACAGCGGATGTGGGCGGCCGGTGCGTCGCCAAGACAACAGCCGCGCCAGGCCGCCGAGGAACACCACACCGCACACTGTGCGAAAGCGGCCGCCCCGCTTCTCGATGTTGGGCACCGCGGACCAGAGGATGGGTGCGGTGGCGAACCAGAATGTGCTGGCGAAGCGGTACTCGCTGTCGGCGCTGGATTCGAATCGACTGTTGTCGCCGGGCAGCGTCGCCGGGCCTGCGATCATCCCCGCCAGACCGGAGACGAACGGGATGGCTGCCGACGTTGCCGCGAGGATCTGCAGCTGCCTGCGACCGCCGTCACCGCCCTGCGAATCCATCCCGTCGCCCCTTTCGATCGCTGCACGCTCATCCTCGCACCGGAAAGCGTTTGGGTCAGCCCGAAGGCCGAGCCGGAGCGAGGGGGATGGGGGGTGCAAAAGGCTGAGCGGCGCGCGGGGTAGCTCGGCAGTAACACTAGGCTGGCGTCCGCAGTCCGTCCGCAGTAGTTCAGGCAACCGCATAGACTCGCCAACGATTCTAACCCGCTGGCCTGCGATTTTCCCGCGGAGCCAACGCCATCAACCACAACAAACGCCAAGGTGAACTCGTTCGCATCGAGTAGGCGGACGGACGCATTACCGTCCCGGTCAAGGTGCAGGGGGGTGACCCCCGCCCCCCACCTTGGCCCTAGTGCCCTGCACCCCACCTACGCCCGGAGTACCCCTACCCCTGTGCCTGCCCTACCGGCTGTCCGGTACAGGTGGCTAGACGATCGCGGCGATCACGAAGCAGGTGAGCCCGACGGTTGCGGCTGCGGTGGCTGGCAAAAACCAGAAGCGCGCCGCGATTACCAGATAGCTGAGCGCGACGGCGATAGTGAGAGGTTGGATGGCGGGGATGTCGGACACCAACGCGTAGTCGTGTACGGCGACGACGAGGAGCAGCAGAGCAAAGACGAGCAGCCCGAGGCCGTGCGTGAGGTTGGCACCCAGCCAGGCGCGCCACATCGTTTGGGCCTCGGGCGCCGGGGCCATCACCGCCACGCCGGTGTCCTTGAGGGCCGGGATGAGGCCCACGTCGATCGGCTTGAAGTACCTCGGGTGGCG
>JAFAID010000519.1 GCA_019236925.1 Mycobacterium sp.
ACCCAGGCATTTAGCGCGGGAACAAAGGCCGATCCCGACATGCGCGGGTGTCGGACGTCCGTTGGTGTCGGTAGCTATGGCTATGTTGCGGGTATGTCTCGGTTCCGATTGTTGCCGACGCCCGCTCAAGAGGCGGGGTTGTTGGAGCATTGCCGGCATGCTCGGTTCATTTGGAATCTGGCCTTGGAGCAGCAGCAGTTTTGGCAACAGGGACGTCGCGCCCCTGGCTACAACGAGCAGTGCGTGCAGTTGACCGAGGCCCGCGCCGAATACGACTGGCTGGCGGCCGGGTCGCAGACGGTGCAGCAGCAGGCACTTAGGGACTTCGCGCAGGCCATGCGAAACTTTTTCGCCGGCACCCATCGCCGTCCGTCGTGGCGCAAGGCCGGCGTACACGAAGGGTTCCGACAGGTCGGCCTCAAGCCACGCCACACCGAACAATTCAACAGACGTTACGGAAGAGTGTGGGTCCCCAAGGTCGGATGGGTCCGGTTCCGCTGGACGCGAGCCGTGCCCGCGGAGGTGAAGTCCTACCGCATCACTCGCGATCGGGCCCGCCGCTGGCATGTCGCGTTTGCCCACGTTCCCGAATCGATCCCCGGACCGGGAGATGGCAGCGTGGTCGGCGTCGATCGCGGTGTGGCGGTGTCGGCGGCTCTGTCCACCGGAGAGCTGCTGCACACCCCTAGCCCTACACCCGGTGAACGGATCCGGTTGCGCCGGCTGCAGCAACGCCTCGCCCGCGCCAGGCGCGGCTCCCACCGCCGACAACGGACCAAGCTGGCGATCGCCAGACTCAAAGCGCGCGAAGCCGACCGGCGACGCGACTGGGTCGAAAAGACCACAACCGACCTGGCCCGCCGGTTCGACACCATTCGCGTCGAGCAGCTCGAAGTGCGGGAGATGACCCGCTCCGCGCGCGGCACCCTCGAACGGCCGGGTGTTGGGGTCATGCAGAAACGTGGGCTCAACCGCGCGATCAGGCATCAAGCCTGGGGCCAACTGGTGGCCCGGCTCGACCACAAAGCTGCGGGACGTGTCGAACGGGTCCCTGCCGCCTACACGTCGCAACGATGCTCCGCCTGCGGGCACATCGCACCCGAAAACCGCAAGAGCCAAGCGGTCTTCGCGTGCGTCGCCTGCAAAGCGGGGCCGTGCAACGCCGACGTCAACGCGGCCCGCACCATCGCCGCCGGACGGGCGGTACCAGCACAGGGAGACCTCGCCGTACGGCGGTCTGTGAACTGTGAACCTCAACTCGGCTCTCCTGCTGCCTAAGTAGGTAGGACCGGGTTGGAATCCCTGGACTTCGGTCGGGGCGGACGTCAAGCCGGGCTCTTCCCGTCGCGCGCGGTGATCTTGCCGCGCAGCAGCGTTGCGGTGACGGTGGCGGGCAGTGTCATCGCTTCGTACGGAGTGTTGGCCGACCGGCTGGCCAGTTCGGGACCGGCGACTGTCCAGGTGGCGTCGGGGTCCACCACGGTCAGGTTGGCCGGTTCCCCGATTTCCAGGGGTCGACCGTGGTCGGGCAGCCCGGCGATGCGGGCCGGGCTCTCACTCATCACCCGCGCCACGTCCCGCCAGGTCAGCAGGCCAGGGACGACCATCGTCTGCACCACGGCCGACAGCGCGGTCTGTAGCCCCAGCATCCCCGGCAGCGCCGCCGCGAACTCGACGCATTTCTCGTGTTCGGCGTGCGGGGCGTGATCGGTGGCCACACAGTCGATTACCCCCTCGGCCAGCGCTTGACGCAGCGCCTGCGCGTCGGCGGCTTCGCGTAGCGGCGGGTTGACCCGGTTCACCCCGTCGTAGCTGGCCAGTCGGCTGTCGTCCAGCAGCAGGTGATGTGGGGTGACCTCAGCGGTGATCGAAATGCCTTGGGATTTAGCCCATCTGACGATCTCGACGGTGCCGGCGGTGGACGCGTGGCAGATGTGCACTCGGGCGCCGGCGTCGCGGGCCAGCAAGGCGTCACGGGCGACGATCGACTCTTCGGCGGCCCTCGGCCAGCCGGCCAGCCCCAGCCTGGCGGCGTTGGGCCCTTCGTGCGCGACGGCCCCGACGGTCAGTCTGGGCTCTTCGGCGTGCTGGGCGATCAAGACACCCAAGCCGGTGGCGTATTCCAGCGCGCGGCGCATCACCAGCGGGTCGTATACACATTTGCCGTCGTCGGAGAACATCCGCACTTGAGCGGCACCGGCGGCCATCATGCCCATTTCGGTGAGCTCGGTTCCGGCCAAGCCGACCGTAACCGCGCCGACCGGGTGTACGTCGACCAGGCCGACCTGTTGGCCGCGGTGCCAGACATGGTCGGTCACTACCGGGCTGTCGGCGACCGGGTTGGTGTTGGCCATCGCGAACACGGCGGTGTAGCCACCGAGAGCCGCAGCGGCCGAACCGGTCTCGATGTCCTCGGCGTATTCGCGACCGGGCTCGCGCAGATGGGTGTGCAGATCGACGAATCCGGGCAGCAGGATCTGTCCGGTGGCGTCGATAACATCTGCATCGTCCGGAATCGCAAGCCCGGCGCCGATATCGGCAACCTGGCCTTCAAAGCCAGGACTGCCGATCAGCACGTCGACCCGCTCGCCCTCGCCGTATGGGCGCACCCCGCGCAGCAGCACGCTCATGCCACGACGTCTTTTCCGGCGAGCCCTTTTCCGGCGGACTCTGTCCCTACCAGCAGATGGAACAGCACCGCCATCCGCACGTGAACTCCGTTGGAAACCTGTTGCAGCACAGCTGATTGCGTCGAGTCAGCCACCGATGAGGAAATCTCCATGCCGCGCAGCATCGGACCGGGATGCAGGACTACCGCGTGACCGGGAAGCATCGCCTGGCGCCGCTCGGATAGCCCGTAGCGCACCGAATACTCGCGCGCGGACGGGAAGAAGCTGCCGTTCATCCGCTCGGCCTGCACCCGCAACATCAGCATCGCGTCGGCGGCGGGCAGCTCGGCGTCGAGATCGTAGGAGACGGTGACCGGCCAGTCGGAAACGCCGACCGGCAGCAGCGTCGGCGGCGCCACCAGCACTACCTCGGCGCCCAGGGTGGCCAGCAACATGACGTTGGACCGGGCGACCCGGCTGTGCAGGATGTCGCCGACGATGACGACGCGCCGGCCGTCGATGTCACCGAGCCGCTGCCGGATGGTCAACGCGTCCAGCAACGCCTGGGTCGGATGCTCGTGGGTGCCGTCGCCGGCGTTGATCACCGACGGGCCACCGTCCGCACTCGCCGTCCAGTCGGCAAGCCGGTGCGCCGCGCCCGAGGCCGGGTGCCGGATGATCAGCGCGTCTGCCCCGGCCGCCCGCAGCGTCAGCGCGGTGTCACGCAGCGATTCGCCTTTGCCCACAGAGGATCCGACCGCGCTGACGTTAATCACGTCGGCGCTCATCCATTTGCCGGCGACCTCGAATGACACCCGGGTGCGGGTGGAGTTCTCGTAGAACATCGTGATCACCGTCCGGCCCCGCAACGTCGGTAGCTTGCGGACCTCGCGGCCCATCAGGGCCTGAGCGAACCGGTCGGCGTCGTCGAGGATCGCGGTGGCGTCGGCGCGACTGAGGTCACCGGCGGCCAACAGGTGCCTGCTCATGGCGCATCCTCTCGCGAGATGACCACGCCGTCACGGCCGTCGTGTTCGGCCAGCAAGACATGCACGCTCTCACTGCGCGAGGTGGGCACATTCTTGCCGACGTAGTCGGCGCGCAACGGCAACTCGCGGTGGCCGCGGTCGACCAGCACGGCCAGCTGCACGACTCGCGGCCGGCCCTGGTCGCGCAGCGCGTCCAGCGCCGAGCGCACCGAGCGCCCAGAGTAGAGCACGTCGTCGACGAGGATCACCAGCGCGTCATCGATGCCGCCGGCCGGAATCGAGGTGGCCCCCAACGGCCGGGGCGGCTTCGTCATCAGATCGTCGCGGTAGAGCGTGATGTCCAGCGCACCGTGAGCAACGTCGGCACCGGAGAATTCGGCGATGTTGACGGCCAGCCGGTCGGCCAACGTCACGCCGCGGGTGGGGATTCCCAACAACACCACGCGCGGTGCGTCGGCACCATCGAGCGCGGTCTTTTCGATGATCTGGTGTGCGATACGGGAAATGGTTCGGCCCACGTCGGCCGCCGACATCAATTCGCGGCCGGTGGCGGCGTCACCCGCGGCACCCATGCGAGATCTTGACCTCCTTCTCCGCCTCTCTGGACGGATCGTTAAAGGATGTCGACTGCCGCGCAGCGTAGCACTTAACGTCATGTTGACGAAAATGACAGGCCCTAGTTCCGCTGCCCAACCTTGCGGCGGTGTTCGCTTCGAATTCGATGCCCGCTATCGAGGCGAGAGCGCGCAACGGCGACGGGGGTTCGGCGACGAGATCGTCACGGTCATCCGGCGGGTCAACGCCATCGCAGTGCTGGCCACGCGTGTGGCAACGGGTGTTAGCAGCTAAACTTCCCCGGATGAGTGGGTCCAGCAGAGCGGCCCGTCCACTGATCGGGTACATCACCCGTGATGACGCGCCGCAGATTACCCCAGCGCCGATTAGCCGGACGTGGATGCGCGAGCAGTCAGAGTCGGGTAAGGGCTGGCCTACTCGGTGTTTGCCGATGCTCATCGCTAACCAGAGCGGCTGGGAGCTGCGCAATCGGTGCGGGTTCACCGCCACGTGGGTGGGTGAGAAAAATGGCGTCGATGTGATGATTACACCCGAGAAGCGCGACACCGCCCAGTTTCTGCCCCTCAGCCATTTCGGTAACGGCATCCTGACCTGGCATCTGCCGTACGTGTTTCGCACACCGGCGGGCTACAACCTGTTGGTCCGCGGACCGGCAAACTATCCGAAGGACGGCGTGTGTGCGTTAGAGGGCATCGTTGAAACCGACTGGGCAAGTGCGAGTTTCAGCATGAGTTGGAAACTGACCCGCAAACACATGCCGGTGCGATTCGAGGTCGATGAGCCGATCTGCATGATCGTCCCGCAGCGCCGTGCCGAGCTTGAAGAGTTCGCCCCTGAACTCAGGCGCATCGAGTCCGATGAAGACCTGCAGCGCAAGCATGAGCTGTTTCTTCGCTCACGTGACACGGCAAAGCAGTTCGAGCAGTTAGCGAGGGTCGCCGAGGGAGAGCAAGTGGAGTGGCAAGGCGACTACACGCGAGGCAGACACACCGACGGCGAGGCCGGGTCACCGGATCACCAGACTCGCCGTCGTCTTCGTTCATTTGTGCAGCCAGTAGGCCTGCCGGGGTTGGACCTGGCCGAGCACGAATAGCCGCAGTCGCACCTCGCGCTACGCTGGCGGAAATGACGGACTCGACGTTTTCTTCAGAATCCTCTGGCGGTGTTCGCCTCGATTTCGACGCTCTCTACCGCGGTGAAAGCCCGGGCGAGGGTATCCCCGCGGTCGCGACCCCACCATGGGATACCGAGGCACCCAAGGAGAACGTCGTCGCCTGGCACGAGGGTGGCTGGGTCCACGGCGACGTGCTGGACATCGGCTGCGGGCTCGGCGACAACGCCATCTACCTGGCCCGCCAGGGCTTCAATGTCACCGGGCTCGACATCTCGCCGACCGCGCTGATCACCGCGGAGCGGCGCGCGAAGGACGCCGGAGTGACGGTCAAGTTCGCCGTGACCGACTCCACCAAGCTCGACGGCTACACCAAGGCCTTCGACACGGTGGTCGACAGCGGGATGTTCCACTGCCTGGATGACGACGGCAAGCGCAACTATGTGGCGGCGGCGCACCGGGCCACCAGGCCGGGGGCCACCCTGCTGCTGAGTTGTTTCTCCGATGCCAACCCGACCGACGACGAATGGCCACGGCCGGCGGTATCCGAGCAGACCCTGCGCGATGTCCTCGGCGGCGCGGGCTGGGCCATCGAATCCCTGGAACCCGCCCGCTGGCGCCGCGAGATCAACGGCAAGGACGTAGAGATGGCGTTCTGGTACGTCAGGGCGCAGCGGCGCTAGGCGACTTCGCGGCGGCAGCTGTGATGTCGAAAAACCGCTAGCTCCTGGCCGCGGTTCCTTGTTGGGTGGACGTTGGCACCAACAACGGACACGGGTGCACGGGAGTTCTCATACGCCATGAAAGCAGCTTTGAGCTTGCGTGACGAAGCCATGCGTGCGTTCATTTCGGGTTTGTCACGGTTGGAGGCGACGGCGCCAACGTGGTGCGCAGGCTGGAGTGTCCACGAGCTCACCGCGCATGTCACTGCCGCCGCGGAGGAACGGGCCAATCTCATCGACAATCACCTGGCGGGTAAACCTGCCAGAGCAACGCGGTCATGGGAAGAACGGGAGCCGCCGTTTCGGGCAATGCCCGACGCCGAGCTTCGAGAACGGCTGGTGGAACACGCCGTTCGCTTCGAGTCGGGTGTGGCAGCCCTCAAAGAAGAGGACGCGATCCTGTACACGTGATG
>JAFAID010000121.1 GCA_019236925.1 Mycobacterium sp.
AGTGCCACCATCGTGATGCCGGCCGACCAGACCTGCGCTCGGGTTCGTCGCCACCCAGGGCGACTCCGACCTGTCGACGCGCCCCCCACGAGTCGGAGTGTATGCCGGCGCTCGAGTCGATACCGCACGCTCTTCGGCCGAGGGCGCCAGCTCGAGGCCCGAGTCGGAGCCGGCATTTAGGTGCAGTTGTACGCAGCACCTTCATTGCAGCACTCTTTGTCATGCTGTCGACGACGGTTGAAAACTGACCGTTTATCGCCGGCCGAATCCTGACCCCCTTTGCTTCGGGTCCACCACTGATGGTGTTGACCACTGGAGCCTGGCTCGATGTTGTCGAGTCGGGGAGGAAGGAGTTGTTGGCTGTGGAGGATTGGGCTGAGATCCGTCGTTTGCATCGGGCGGAGAAGCTGTCGATCAACGAGATCGTCCGGCGCACGGGGGTCGCGCGCAACACGGTGCGCGCCGCGCTGCGTTCGGACACGCCGCCGGAGTATCGGCGCCAGCGGCGCGGTTCGGCGCTGGACGTGTTCGAGCCGGACATCCGCCGCCTGTTGATGGCCTGGCCGCGTATGCCGGCCACGGTGATCGCCGAGCGGATCGGTTGGACGCGCTCGATTAGCGTGCTCAAGGAGCGGGTGCACGAGCTGCGCCCTCTGTTTTTGCCGCCGGATCCCGCTGGGCGCACCGAGTATCGGCCGGGCGAGCTGGCCCAGTGGGATCTGTGGTTCCCGGCGGTTGACATCCCCGTCGGCCCGGCCCAGACGGCGCGCCTGCCGGTCATTGTCGGCGTGTCGGGCTACAGCCGGGTGGCGGTGGCCCGCATGATCCCATCGCGTCAAGCCCATGACATCTTGGGCGGCCATCTGGCTTGTCTGCTCGAGTTGGGCGCCGTGCCCCGCGCCGGGGTGTATGACAACGAGGCGGCCCTGGTGCACCGAGTGGACGGCCGACCGAAGTTGACCGAGCCGTTCCAGCGTTTCCGGGGGACGCTGGGCATGGGCGTGATCGTCTGCGACCCCGGTGACCCTGAAGCCAAAGGCTTGGTCGAGCGCTTCAACGGCTATCTGGAGACCAGCTTCCTGCCCGGCCGGCGTTTCTGCTCACCGCATGACTTCAACGCCCAGTTGGGTGACTGGCTGCCCCGAGCCAACCGTCGCATGCACGCCACCTTGCGCTGTCGGCCCATCGACCGCCTCGGCGAGGACCGCGCCGCCATGATGAACCTGACGCCGGTGTTGCCTGACCCGGCCCTGCGCCTGGCCACCCGATTGGGCCGCGATCACTGGGTGCGGGTCGGGACCTGTGACTACTCGGTGCATCCCAAAGCCATCGGCCGCAGCGTCGAGATCCGCGTCGACCTCGAGGAGATCACCATCACTTGCGCCGGTGAGACAGTCGGCCGACACCTGCGCTCCTGGGCCCGTCATCTCGTGGTGACCGACCCCGACCACGACACCGCCGGCAAAGCCCTGCGGGCCGCCCGGGCCGGACTCAGCGGCGCCGCTGTCGATGACGGCGAGGTCGAACAACGCGACCTTTCGGTCTACGACGAGGCCACCGCCTCATGACCACCCCCACCAAGCCCGCTGCCGATCTGGTCTACCTCTGTCGAGCATTGAAAGCGCCGTCGCTGGCCGCCGCCGTCGACCGCCTCGCCGAGCGAGCCCGGGCCGAGACCTGGACACACGAAGAGTTCCTGGCCGCCTGCTTGGAACGCGAAGTCGCCGCCCGCCAGTCCAACGGCGGCGAGATCCGCATCCGCGCCGCCCGCTTCCCGGCCCGCAAAACCCTCGAAGACTTCGACTTCGACCACCAGCGCAGCCTCAAGCGCGACGTCATCGCTCACCTCGGCACCCTCGACTTCGTCGCGGCCAAAGACAACGTCGTGTTCTTGGGCCCGCCCGGCACCGGAAAGACTCACCTCTCCATCGGGCTGGGCATCCGGGCCTGCCAAGCCGGACACCGCGTCGCCTTCGCCACCGCCGCCGAATGGGTCGCCCGACTCGGCGAAGCCCACCAACAAGGCCGCCTCCACGCCGAGCTCACCCGACTCGGACGCATCCCACTGCTCATCGTTGACGAGGTCGGCTACATCCCCTTCGACGGCGAAGCCGCCAACCTCTTCTTCCAGTTCATCAGCGCCCGCTACGAACGAGCCTCGATCATCGTCACCAGCAACAAGCCCTTCGGCCGCTGGGGAGAGACCTTCGGAGACGCCACCGTCGCCGCCGCCATGATCGACCGCCTGGTCCATCACGCCGAAGTCATCAACCTCAAGGGAGACAGCTACCGGCTCAAAGACCGAGACCTCGGAAGGGTGACGCCTAGCGACGACCCAACGTGACCAACACCCGAGCAAGGGGGGTCAATTTTCAACCGGCGAAGGGGGGTCAAAATTCGGCCGGCGTTGACATGTTGTTGACGCTGCTGGCCTCCATTGCGACGTTGACGGCGCTGGCCAGCCTCGCCCACGCCTGATCGACCGTCTGCCAAACACCCTCGACGGCGTTCAGGCGCACCGTTGTGGCGTATAGCCGACCGCGAGCGTCACGGTCTCGCCTGCAGGGTCGGCCATCTCCACCACCAACCCGCCGAGCAGTGAACGCAGCGCGATCCGCTTGGCGTCCCTGTACCACCTTTCGAGGATCTCGACGGTCCAGGTCCGATTGCGTTCGGTCAGAAGCAGAACCATCGTCGCGCCAACC
>JAFAID010000333.1 GCA_019236925.1 Mycobacterium sp.
CAACGGGATCGCGTTCTGACGTCTCCGTATCTGATGTCACAAAGGTTTACAGCGCGGACACAATTGGTGGTGGGAAGTCGTTATCGCTGGTCGAACGCGTAAGTTGAGTGCTATGGGGCCGCAGGTGAAGCTGACCAACGCCGATAAAGTGCTCTATCCCACAAGCGGAACCACCAAGGCCCAGGTATTCGACTACTACACCGGCATCGCCGAGGTGATGTTGCCGCATATTGCCGGGCGCCCGGCCACCCGCAAGCGCTGGCCCAACGGGGTTGCGGAGCCATCATTCTTCGAAAAGCAGCTGGCCGCCTCGGCGCCCGACTGGCTGCCGCGGGCCAGTGTGGCGCATCGATCCGGAACGACCACATATCCGATCATCGACAGCGTCGACGGGCTGGCCTGGATCGCGCAGCAGGCCGCACTCGAGGTGCATGTGCCGCAGTGGCGGTTCGAAGCAGAGTGGACGCGCGAAGGGGAGCAACTCAAGCCCGGCCCGGCGACTCGCCTGGTGTTCGATCTCGACCCCGGCGAGGGTGTCACGATGGCTCAGCTCGCCGAGGTGGCCCGCGCGGTTCGCGACTTGATCGCCGATATCGGCCTGACCACCTTCCCGCTCACCAGCGGCAGCAAGGGGCTGCACCTCTACAGCCCGCTGGACAACCCGGTGAGTAGCCGCGGCGCGGTGGTACTGGCCAAACGTGTTGCGCAGCAACTGGAAAAGTCGATGCCCAAACTGGTCACCGCGACGATGACCAAGAGCCTGCGAGCGGGCAAGGTGTTCGTGGACTGGAGCCAGAACAACGGATCGAAAACCACCATTGCGCCGTATTCGCTACGTGGTCGGGAATATCCGACCGTCGCGGCGCCGCGCAGCTGGGAGGAACTCGACGACAAGAAACTTCGCCATCTGCGCTACGACGAGGTGCTGAAAAGAGTCGAGCGCGACGGAGACCTGCTGGCACCGCTGGACGCCGACGTGCGGAGCCCGGATCGGCTGACCAAATACCGCGGCATGCGCGACCCGTCGAAAACCCCGGAGCCGGTGCCCAACACTAAACCTGCTGCCGGCCAGGGCAATACATTCGTGATTCAGGAGCACCACGCCCGTCGGCTGCATTACGACTTTCGCCTCGAACGCGACGGCGTCCTGGTGTCCTGGGCAGTGCCGAAGAATCTGCCCGAAACCACCGCAGTCAATCACCTGGCGGTGCACACCGAAGACCACCCGCTGGAGTACGGCAGCTTCGAGGGCACCATCCCGAAGGGGGAGTACGGCGGCGGCAAGGTGATCATCTGGGACTCCGGCACCTACGAGGCGGAGAAGTTCCGGGACTCCGGTGAAAAGGGCGAAGTCATCGTGACACTGCACGGCCAGCGGATCTCCGGGCGCTATGCGCTTATTCAGACCAACGGCGACCAATGGCTGGCGCATCGGATGAAGGACCAGAAGGTTTTCCAGTTCGACGAACTGGCCCCGATGCTCGCGACTGAGGGTTCGGTGGCGAACCTGAAAGCATCACAGTGGGCGTTCGAGGGTAAGTGGGACGGTTACCGGCTGCTGGTCGACGCCGACCACGGCAATGTGCGGCTACGATCACGCAACGGGCGCGATGTCACCAAGGAATACCCCCAATTGCATTCACTGGCTGATGATCTCGGCGACCACCATGCGGTTCTCGACGGCGAGGTCGTCGCGCTGGACGCCTCCGGTGTGCCGAGGTTCTCCGAGATGCAGAACCGGGCGCGGGCCACCCGCATCGAGTTCTGGGCGTTCGACCTGCTGTACCTGGACGGGCGGTCGTTGCTGCGGGCCCGGTACCGTGACCGGCGGCAATTGCTGGAAACCCTGGTCGGCGCAGGCAGTCTGATCGTTCCCGACCCGTTGCCCGGCGACGGCGCCGAGGCGCTGGACTACTCGCGGAAGCACCAGTGGGAGGGCGTGATCGCGAAAAAGCGCGACTCCACCTACCAGCCGGGCCGTCGCTCGATGTCGTGGCTCAAGGACAAATACTGGAACACCCAGGAAGTGGTCATCGGTGGTTGGCGCGCAGGCGAGGGCGGCCGCACCAGCGGTATCGGCTCGCTGCTGATGGGCATTCCGGCTGCGGGTGGACTGCATTTCTCCGGACGGGTCGGCACCGGTTTCACCGAACGCGACCTGGCGAGCCTCAAGAAGACGCTGGCGCCGTTGCACACCGACGAATCCCCCTTCGACGCTGCGCTTCCCGCCCGCGACGCCAAGGGCGTGACGTTCGTCGAGCCGACGCTGGTCGGGGAGGTCCGGTACAGCGAGTGGACGTCGGACGGCCGGCTGCGCCAACCCAGCTGGCGCGGACTGCGACCCGACAAAGAACCAAACGAAGTCAGACGCCCCGGCGACGATGCGGGCCGCGGAGTGGCCCGAGGAGGAGTGGGGCAATCGAGTGGAGAGGACTGAATCACGATGCGGTGGGTTACTTTTCGAGACGGCGACGGCGAGCGGACCGGCGTGCTTTCCGGCGATGCGATCCACGCGCTGCGGCCCGATGTGAGCTTGCTCGAACTGATCGAGCACGGCGCCGCCGTACTACAGGAAGTGGGGGAGGACGCGTTGCGTTCGGCGCCCACCGTCCGTCTCGACCAGGTGAGTCTCGCCGCCCCGATCCCGCGGCCGCCGTCGATCCGGGACAGCTTGTGCTTTCTCGACCACATGCGCAATTGCCAGGCGGCGATGGGCGGCGGCCGGGTGCTCAAGGACACCTGGTACCGGATTCCTGCGTTCTACTTCGCCTGCCCGGCGACGGTCCTCGGCCCGTATGACGATGCACCGATGGCACCCGGAAGTGCTTGGCAGGACTTCGAATTGGAAATCGCCGCGGTCATCGGAACAGCGGCTAAAGACTTGTCAGTGGCCGACGCCGAACAGGCGATCATCGGTTACATGATCTTCAACGACTGGTCAGCGCGGGACTTGCAACAGCTGGAAGGCCAGCTGGCGATCGGTCAGGCCAAGGGCAAGGACAGCGGCGTCACACTGGGCCCGTGTCTGGTCACGCCCGACGAACTGGAACCCTACCGCCGCGACGGCAAGCTGAGCCTGGAGGTGACCGCACTGGTCAACGACACCGTGATCGGCGCCGGCTCGACCGCCGCGATGGACTGGAGTTTCGCAGAGGTGGTCGCCTACGCATCACGCGGGGTGATGCTGCGGCCCGGCGACGTTTTCGGCTCGGGCACCGTGCCGACCTGCACACTGGTCGAGCACCTTGACGCGGCCGCACCGGAATCGTTCCGCGGCTGGCTGCACGACGGCGACGTCGTCACGCTCAAAGTGCAGGGACTCGGCGAGACCCGCCAAACCGTCCGGAAAACCCCTGCGCCACAACCGTTACCAGCACGGCCCAACCCCGATGCGGTCCCAACCGCCAAGCGGGTCAACGCCGCGCCGGCGAAAATTCCGTATACTCGCGGGTTGCACGAGGTTGGCGACCGGGTGTGGGCATGGATGCTGCCGGACGGCGGATACGGCTGGAGCAACGCCGGGCTGGTCGCCGGCGATGGCGCGTCGCTACTGGTCGACACCCTGTTCGACCTTCCGCTGACCCGCGAAATGCTGGCCGCGATGGCGCCGGTCACCGACCGCGCGCCGATCACCGACGCGCTGATCACGCACTCCAACGGCGATCACACCCACGGCAACGAACTGCTGGACCGATCGGTGCGGATAATCGCCGCCAAGGGCACCGCCGAAGAGATCGCCCACGGCATGGCTCCCGAGATGCTGGTGATGACCCAGACCGCCGACCTCGGCCCAGTTGCGACCGGATATCTCCGAGAACGGTTCGGACCCTTCGATTTCGGCGGCATCACCGTACGCAACGCCGACCAGACCTTCGACGATCGGCTCACCATCGAGGTCGGTGGTCGGCAGGTGCACCTGTTGAATCTGGGCCCGGCGCATACCGCCGCGGACTCGGTGGTGCACGTGCCGGACGCCGGGGTGCTGTTCGCCGGGGATCTGCTCTTCATCGGTTGCACGCCGATCGTGTGGGCCGGTCCGATCGCCAACTGGGTCGCGGCATGCGACGCGATGATCGCGCTGGACGCGCCGACCGTGGTCCCGGGCCATGGTCCAGTCACCGACGCGGACGGCATCCGCGCGGTGCGCGGGTATCTCGTCCATGTCGCCGAGCAAGCCGAAGCCGCCTACCGCAAGGGCCTGTCGTTCGTCGAGGCGGCCGATACCATCGACCTCGGCGAGTACGCGAGCTGGCTGGACGCCGAACGTGTCGTCGTCAACATTTACCAGCGTTATCGCGAACTTGACCCTGGCACACCGCAATTGCCGGTGTTGGGGTTGCTGGCGATGCAGGCCGAGTGGTTCGCCAAGCATTCGTGAAAGCTGCGGCTACCGCCGGGTCGCCCGGACGAAGCTGATCGAGGCGGGAGCGCTGGACTGTGCTTCGGCCTCCAGCGGCGCCAGTCCGGCCGAATCGAACAGGTCGGCCAGTACGAAGGTGGCGGTGTCCCATCCGTGCGCTCGCAGGTGGGCCGCGACGTCGGTGTGTTCGCCGGGGTAGGTCAAGTTGGGGATGTGCAGGTCCAGGCCGTGTTCGCGCCAACGGTCGGTCATGATCTGGGCCTGCCGCTGCGCCTCCTCGGTCTGACCGCGCACCGATCCGTAGTCCGCGGCGAATTTACTGCCCGCGGCGGACAGCGCGGTGACGTTGTCGAGTAAACGAACTTCGGCATCCGGTGGCAAGAATCCGATGAGGACCCCTTCGGCCAGCCAGGCCGTCGGCCGTGCGGCATCGAAGCCCGCACTTCGCAGAGCCGCCGGCCAATCCTCGCGAAGGTCGATGCCGACCGGACGATGTTCAGCGCCGGGCACAGCGCCGAGTCCGGACAGTGTTGTGGTCTTGAACTCGATGACCTCGGGCTGATCAATTTCGTAGAGTGTGGTTCCCGCCGGCCAGGACAGCCGGTATGGGCGAGCATCCAGCCCTGATGCCACGATCACCACCTGGCGCAGGCCCTCGCTGCCGGCCTGCGTGAAGTAGTCGTCGTAAAACCGGGCTCGGGCAGCGAACGTGTCGACCATTCGGGGGAACCCGGCGTCGTCGTCGACGTCGGCGAAATCCAGCTCACCGAAGGCCACCTTGGTGAAAAGGTCAAGCCCGACCGCGCGCACCAGCGGCTCGGCGAAGGGGTCGTTGATCACCGGGTCGGGGCGTCGGCTGGCCGCCGCCCTGGCGGCTGCCACCATCGTCGCGGTGGCGCCGACGCTACTGGCCAAGTCCCAACTGTCGCGGTCAGTTCTTGCCATGTGCGCTCCTTCAAATCCGGCTGCTCTCGAACCACGCTAGGTACCGACGCTGAGGACTCGCTTACGGTTGCGGGTATGACAGCTGTGGAATTGACAACGCTCGAAGACAAGATCGCCTGCGTCACGTTGAACCGGCCGAGCCGGTTGAACGCCATCGACGGTTCGCTGATGGATGCCATGGACGACGCGCTCGATGCGCTCGGCACCGGCGAATATCGGGCGGCGATCCTGACCGGCGCGGGGCGCGGATTCTGCGCCGGCGCCGACCTGAGCGGCACCGGGGAGGCTTGGACAAAGTCAACGCCGCAGAGCCCGCTGTTCAAGGTGAGCTACGACGCCCAGGTTCGGCTGGCCGACCTCTACACCCGCCTCTACGAGCTGCCGATACCGGTGATCGCCGCGGTCAACGGTGTCGCGGTCGGCGGCGGACTGGCGTTCGCACTGCACTGTGACATCCGGATCGCGTCCGAACAAGCCAGGTTCGGTTCGGTTTTCATCAAGGCGGGCTTCTCATCGATGGACATGGGCACCAGCTACCTGCTGCCGAAGATCGTCGGGGCCGGGGTGGCGCGGGAGTTGATGCTGACCGGCCGCATCATCGACGCGGACGAGGCATACCGAATCCGGTTGGTGCACGAGGTGGTGGCACCGGACGAGCTGATGACGGCGACGCTGAAGATGGCCCGCTCGATCGTCGAGAACAACGCCTACGGCGTATGGCAGACCAAGATCGGCCTCAACACCGCGCTGGACGCGCCAAGTCTGCGGCATGCCAAAGAGATCGAGAACCGCACCCAGATCCTCAGCGGGTTCACCAACAACCCGCTTGAGGCCGCCAAGGCGCATCAGGAGAAGCGGGCTCCGGTGTGGGATCCGCTGTAGCCGTTAGGCTTTAGCGATCACGTTCTCTGCGAACATCTCCAGGTTGCGGATTTTGGTGTCCAGCGGCTCGGTGTCGGGTCCGACGATGTAGGGGATCCGGAAGCCCACGATGACGTCGGTGACGCCCTTGTCTTCCAGCCGCTTGACGCCGTCGAGGGTGAAGCCGTCGACCGAGATGACGTGGATCTCGAACGGACCGCTCCTGCCCTCCTCCTCGCGAAGCTGCTTGACCCGCCCGATCAGCCGATCGAGTTCTTCCGGGTCGCCGCCGCCGTGCATCCAGCCGTCGGCGCGTGCCGCGCGCCGCAGCGCCGCGTCGGCGTGGCCGCCGATCAGGATTGGGATCGGCTGTGTCGGAGCCGGGGTCATCTTCGTCTTGGGTATGTCGTAGAACTCGCCATGGAACTCGAAGTAATCGCCGGTCGTCAGCCCACGGATGATCTCGATGCACTCGTCAATCCGCTTGCCGCGCTTGGCGAACGGGACACCCATCAACTCGTAATCCTCGGGCCACGGGCTGGTGCCGACGCCCAGGCCCACCCGGTTGCCGATCAGCGCGGCAAGCGAACCCGCCTGCTTGGCCACGAGAGCCGGCGGCCGGATCGGAAGCTTGAGGACGAAGAAGTTGAACCTCAGCGTGGACGTCACCGCCCCCAGGGCGGCGGTCAGCACGAACGTCTCGATGAACGCCTTGCCGTCCAGGAATTCGCGGTTGCCGTCGGCCGTGTACGGGTACTTCGAGTGCGACTCGAACGGATAGGCGACGCTGTCGGGAATTGTCATGCTGGCGTAGCCGGCCGCCTCGGCGGCCTTTGCCAGCGGGACGTAGAACGTCGGGTCCGTCATTGCCTCCGCGTAGCTGAACCGCACACTGTCTCCTTAGATAGGTAGCCGTAATCGACGACCAAATACTAGGACGTGTAACCGGCGATCGGTGTGATCTTGACTGTTGCCCGGTTTGCCAGAGCGCGGAAGAATGACGGGGTCGCGGTCGGAGCAGGCGATCGGAGTACTCAGCATGGTGGCAAATCGGCGGAGCGGAGTCATCCGCGAAGTCGCAGAGTTGGTGCAAACCCTGCAGCAGCAGGACACCGATCTCGACACCGTCCTCGGGGAGTTGACCCAGAGCGCCGCCAGCGCGATGCCTGGGGCCCAGTACGTCGGCATTACGGTCGCGTCCCGCAACGGGAAGGTGCGAACGGCATCGGCGACCGACCGTTACCCCGCGCTGCTTGACGAAATCCAGCAGCGCCATGAGCAGGGCCCGTGCTTGTCGGCGGCCTGGGAACACCACGTCATCCAGATTGACGACATGCAGCTCGAAAACCGTTGGCCGGCTTACTGTCAAGAGGTCGTCAACGAAACTCCGATCCGGTCGGTCATGTCGTTCCAGCTGTTCGCCGACCACCACGAGATGGGAGCGTTGAACTTCTACGCCGAACAGCCACATGCGTTCGACGACGAAGCGGCCGAACTAGGGTTGATCCTGGCCACCCACACCGCGTTGGCGTGGAATATGGTCCGTCGCGACGAGCAGTTCCGCAGCGCTCTGGCGTCCCGCGACATCATCGGCCAGGCCAAGGGCATGATCATGGAACGGTTCAACATCGACGCCGTGCAAGCGTTCGAACTGCTGAAGCGGCTCTCGCAGAGCTCTAATACGCCACTGGCGGCGGTGGCCCGCCAGCTGGTCGAGTCAGAACGCCCCAGCTGATGACCGCCGCGAATCCCGCATGTACCGCAATAGGGCTTCGAATGATTCGTCGTCTACGTGTCCATTTCGTCCTGTCCGCCGACAACCCGTCGCGAGCCTGAACGCTACTCAGGGTCAGAGCTGATTTTCGGGGCCCAGGACCGCCCAAACCGTCTTTCCCGACGGCGTCGGCGTGCTGCCCCAGGCGCGGCACACCGACGCCACGATCGCCAGACCGGACACCCGCTCGCTTCCGTGATACGGATCCTCATGGCGGGCCGCCGGCGTCGAGCTGTCGTCCTGCACCGAGATGGTGACAGCCTTACCGTCGGATTCCAGGATCAGCACCGGACCGCTGGCGGTGTGCTGCAGCACATTCTCGACGAAGACGTTGACGACGACGGTAGCCACCGCGATGAGCTCCGGGTGGGACCAATCCCCGAGCCATTCGGCGACGAATTCGCGGGCCCTGCGCAGACTGGCGAGTGAGCCGGGTAGTTCTATGCGAGCCCGCGACCGGGCGCGCCGGCCATCGTTGAGAGCCGCCAACGCCGCATCGATCGTGGGGTGCACCGGCACGGAGCGCGTCACGCTGCTGCGTTCGATGGTCCTGCGGCGGCCGGGGTGGCCACACACCAGGACGATCGGAACATCTGGCCAAGTGCTGACATGCCAACGTGCGCTGGTGAATACCGACCACGCAGTCGACGCCGGAACGTCGAGCGCGTTGACCTCGATCACTACCGCCCGTGGCTCGTCCAATGCCGCCTTGATGACTGCGTCGCGTACGTTGAGATAGGTGCTGCTGTCGAGCACGCCGTCGACGGTGAGCACACACACGGTTTCCGCCGTGTCCGCGGAAACCACCACCGGACTGGCCGGCCTACCCATCGGAGGCCCCGTTTCTGGCGTAGGCCTCTGACAGCCGGTGGCCGAGCACGGCCATCGCATGCTCTGACTCGTCGGCCATCGCCTCGCGGGCCAACACGCTGGGCGCCCCGACGGGCATGTGCAGCACCACCAGAATCGCGCAGGGCAGGTCCGGCGGCAAACCGCCCACGAAGTGGGTGAGCGCCTCGAACCCAACGGCCGAGGCGCCGACCGCGACCACATTGGGCGTGTTGGTTTCAGTTGCCATCGCACTTGCCCCCGATCCCCGTGTACCCGCGGGACTGCGGAGACAATCCTGTGAACGGGCCTGCGTTCAGACTACGCGTTTTGCCTGGTAATCGGACAGCCGCGCGTTATTGCCGCGGCGTGCTGAGTTCGATGTCTGCCAGTGCGAATGGGGGTGCACCCACGCCGGCGATCGAATGTGTGCCCTGTGGTGTTTCCTCGGTGATGCGCGCCGACGCGCTGCGCTCGCCGATCGCCAAGCTCACCGTCCGAGCCCGCGTCAGTTCTGCCGGCAGTGCACCGAAAACTGTTCCCTGCCAATGGTATTGGCCGTCGATGGGATCGACATGGCCGGTCAGGTGGGCGCGCACCTGTTGGCAGGTGTCGGTCGCGGCCAGGGTCGCGGGGCCGTCATAGGTGTCGTCGTGCACGCCTCCGGACGACGACAGATCAAAAGCCGAAGCCACCAAACCTCGCGATGGTTGGCGCAGGTGAAGCCGCTCATTGAACACCTGTTGACTGCTGCGGCGCACCTCGATGCGAGTGTGCCCGTTCATAAGCCGTAGGCATTCGATGACGTTGCGCATCGCGGATTGGAAGTCCGGGCCATCGACCGTGAAGTAGTTGGGGAAGCCGTGAATCGCGACCCCAAGGTAGGGCTCCATGCCCTCAGTCCAGGCCTGCTGGATCGTCACGCCGCCGGCACCCACCAGCGCGTGGTGTGGCAACCCGGCCCGAATCGCGAACCCGGTCCCGTAGACGATGGCGTCGGCGTCGTGGTGGATACCGTCCGCCGTGCGAATGCCCGCCGCTGTCACCTCGTCAATAGGGGATGTCACGACCTCGGCCTGACGACGCAGATAATGCCTGGCTCGCCTGGTTTGTGCAACGACGCGACGAGGCGGCAGCGGGAAAACCTTGACCGCGGCCCCCGATCTGGTCAGCCGGTCGATCAACTGCCCGGAGCTGGCGTCGGCGCCGACCACCGCGATGCGCTGGCCGGCTGGGTCGAAATCGGTGGCCGGCGCTGCCGCATGGAACCAGGCGCCGCGAAAAACCCTGCGGCCGAACAGATCCGGGATCCACGGGACGAACGGTGACTTGCAGGCGATCACTACCCGGCCGCGACAGCTCTCGCCGTCAGCCGTGGTCAGCGTCCAGGTGTCGGTGTCGCCGTCGAACACCGAACTGACCACCTCGCCGTCCAGCGTCGCGAAGCCGGTGATCTCGCCACCGACGACGATGACGTCGTGCGTCACAAGAACTTGGTCCGCGTCCAGCCGCGGCGCGCGATCGGGCCCATCAGACCGACCTCGGTCAAGAATTCGGCCAGCGGAGCGAAGCCCGCCACCTGGACTTCGTGGCGATGCGGGCTGTTGCGGGCGGCGGTGCGCGCCTGCCGGCCGTCCAGGCCCGCCCGCCGGTAGGGGATCGGGTTGGAGAACAGGTAACGGAAGAACCACCCGCCCAGGCCGTTGATATTGCCGACGAACCACCGCTCCGGCCATCGCATCTGCGGTGCCCGCATGCGCAGTCCGTCGCGTGCGAACTGGATGTGGCGTGCCTCTTCGGTGACGTGAATTCGCATCAGCCGCTGGATGATCGGTTGCAGTTCGGGGTCGTCCATCATCTGGCGCTGCAGCGAGTCGAAGATCTCCTCGCCGATCAGCGCGGCCACCCACAGCACCGACCCGCGGAAGAAGAACGGCAGGGAGTTGATGATGATCCGGTGGTAGAGCCGCGGGCGAACCGGCTTGGCGCCCACCCGCTCGATGGCCTTGCCGAACATCACCATGTGCCGGGTTTCGTCGCCGAGTTCGGTCAGCGCGTAGTGCGATGAGCGGCTGGTGGGGTCGGTGTGCATGAGTTTGCGCAGCAGCGCCTGGTTCAGGATGTTCTCGAACCAGATGCCTGCCGACAGGGTGTTCACCAGCTCCTGGCGGGACAGTTCGATGCGCTGAGCGCGGGTCATCTGGTCCCATATCGGCGTGCCGTACAGCGACACGGTTCTCGGTGGCAGGTAGAACTTGTCCGGGTCCAGCGGCGCGTCCCAGTCGATGTCAACGACCGGCGCATACGACTTTTTGACCGATCCCTTGAGCAGGCGGTCGGAGAACTCTTCACGACCTGGCCCAACAGGCCTCACCGCAGTAGTCATGGTGCTCTCCCCCTCGCCGCTGGGTAGTACCCCCACACCGCTGAAGATGTCGGAACCGATGGTACCGGATACCGGTGGTTTCGACTAGCCCTGAGTGTTAGCGTCCGGCGCCACAACGCAAATCGCTCATGATGGATCCGCGTATCGGCGTGGGTGATGTGGCTGGTCGGGCGGATTTTCTTGTTGAGTGTGTTTCGCGGACGAAGCTTCTGTCGATGGCGTGTGCCGGTATGTCGCGGGGAGGTCTGACAGGCGTTCGGGCAGACCGACCCGTGGGTCGCCGAACCATCGGATAGTGTCGGGCTCCCCAGGTTGACGTGCCCAAGAGCCCGGCCAGTCTTCCTCGAAATCGAGCATGTAGTAGTAGAGCACCGCCTCGTCCACGTTCTGCCATGGACTTGGATTGATCATCGACTCTCTGGTGTCGCGGGCTAGCCCCCAGGTGATGTCTGACGGCGGGGCCTTATACACCAGGTACATCATCGGCCCCTCTGTCCAGGCATGTGAGATCAGAAAGGTATAGCGCCCCTCATTGTTCTTTACAGCGATGTACTGCAACAGCTTTCGCAGTACATCGGTGGCGAACTCGCTATCGGCGCCGGCTGCTTCAGTTGATGGGCACATTGTTGTTCACCCAGGGTGGAGTCCAAGTCCAGCCCGGTTTGATTTCCACCACCCCACTGCCGCCTGGGAGGGGATACATCGTAATGACTCCCTTCTGCCCGCCATCGGGCACGTCCGGGCTTCCCGTCCTGGTATCCACTTTGATGACCATCGTCACGCTCTCACCAGTGTCCTGACAGTTGGCAATCCAGAGTGGGCCTGTTGTGCAATGGACACGATTGATCGGGACTTCATAGGTGAAGAACCGTGCCGTCCTTGCTTTTTGGTCGATTATGCGAAATCAGGTCTTTGAACACATTGGGGTTGACTACGCCGTGCTTCCAGTAGGCCTTGTCCCATCCAAACCCTCTTTTTGTGGTCGCGTCGTAGTAACCGCGGCGGAGCAGCACATGGTTCCCATCCAGGTCCGTCGCCTCGGCGAGCACCTCATTTATCGGGTACGGCGTTGCGGGAGGTGGGTCTTGTTTGAAGGTGTGATGGTCGACGGCGTGGACGTGGTTGTCCTTAGGCGGCGTACCGAAGGAGGGGTCCTGTGGGAAGGTGTCGCGGATGCCCGATACGGCGGCGGTGATTTTGCCCGCGAGTTGTTGATGGAGCACCACGAGTTGGGCGGCGCGCTGGCGGATGTCGCCGGCGAGGCTTTGGGCTTGGGCTTGCCGGGCAGCCCGCTGCGCAAGCGATCCACCACTGGAGCGATCCGTGACCGAAAGGTCTTCCCCGACTTCGAATCCCGCCGTGCGGGCGTCTTCTACCGCGTATCCCATCCGTGAGCGGGCGGTATAGAGGTCGGAGGCTCCGGTGCGGGCAACTGTGGCCGCCTCCTGCAGCTGGTCGGCCGCCGCGCTGGTTGTCATCGCGTCGGCATGAGTAGCGGAGCGCAGCGCCTCGGCGGCTTCGCCCCGCCAGTCGACCGATAACGCGTCGTGCCAGACCTGGTTGGCCACCCCATAGCTGCGCGCGCCGATGGTCTCCCAGAAATCAGCCGCGTCGGTGAGATGCTCCGTGGGCCAATCCAACAGCTGCGAGAGGCTCGGAAACCCTGCAACGGTGGCCATTGGCTACCCGCCGGTCACCGGATCGGCCACAGCGGCCAACGCCTTCGACGACTCAGCGTCAGCGGCGATATAGCGGGTGTCAACATCGGCGACCCGAGCTGCCCGGGCACCAACACGTGCCACCAGCGCCGCTGTGAAAGCCGCGACGTTGGCGTGGGCGGCGTTCACGGCGGCCGCGCTGGCCTGACACGACAAGCTAAACCCCGTCGGAGCAAGGGTTTCGCTCAGTTCGCCGGCCGAAGTGCCCCACCGTCCGGCCATCGTCTGCACACCAACCGTGTCGACACGCAACTGCTGCTGCATGGCGAAAGCCTAGGCGGGCCCGTCACCTGGCTGCCAGTCACCGCGTGCCCGGCACGGTTGGATCATGGTCACCCAATTTGTTGCGAGCCGCGGAGTAGGTTCAGCGCATGGGACCATTTGTCATTCGCGCCGCCCTGACGGGATTCGCACTCTGGGTGGTCACCCTCGTCGTCCCTGGGATCAGCTTCGTCGGCGGCGACACCCGGCTGCAGAGAGTCGGCATCATCTTCGTCGTCGGGGTGATCTTCGGCCTGG
>JAFAID010000318.1 GCA_019236925.1 Mycobacterium sp.
TCCAGCGTGACGCCACCAATTGAAGGCAGCTGTGGTCGACACGCCCATGTCCTGCGCCGCCCGCCATAACGGGACGCCAAGGCACACCTGATCGAAGAACCTCCAGCGCATAGCCCTCGAATGCGGATATCCACTCGGCATAGCAACCCCTAAATCCACGGATGTCGCACTGACCGTATGAATCCGCCGGCTGATTTTTAGCCATGGTTGCACGTTCGGCGCTAGGCACTCAGTCCACGCACCGCTTCGATCCGCGCCCGGAGCTGATCGGAGCTGGCAAAGCCCGGGTGCTGGGCGCATCACCTGCCCGCACCCGAAGACTCCTATCTGATCGAGATGGAGTCTAGGGCAAGGGCATCGGCGCACGCATCTTCCCAGGAACGTGTCGAAACGAACAAACCCTCTGGTGCGGCGACCATACTTTTGACATCGTGCAGATGTGATTACCGGATTAGCCCATACCGGGGTTTGCGTGCCCGACTGCGAAGCGGCGGTGGCGTTTTACCGAGACGTGTTGGGCCTGCGTGTGCTGTCGCCGCCCTATGTGATGGCCGGCGACGCGATCCGCGAGGACATGGGCGAGTTGGTGTCCGATCCAACCATGAAAGCGGCCATTGTCGGGTTCGATGACGACGGCGATCGGGTCCTCGAGGTGATCGAATACCTCGGCGTCGCCGGCGACGATCAGCGAACCGCCGCGCCGATAACCGATTACGGCTTGTCACACGTCGGGCTGATCTGCGAGGACCTCGACGCCACCCGGGCTGAACTGGAAGCCAAAGGGGTGCGTTTTCTGGTCGACGGCATTGCCGACGTGGCGCGAGTGCGCACGACATGGTTCGTCGACCCGTGGGGTGTGGTGTTCATCCTCGTCGAGAAAAGCAAGCCGGAGCGTCCCTACTTTGCCCAGTGGGGCTAGGACCGCTACACGAAAAAGTTGTCGTGGCGGATGAACCACTCCCGGCGCTCGTCGTCGGTCATGTCGGCCAGCGCGCTGAAGCCCTCGAAGTAAGCCTCCCGCGGCGCGCCCGGAGCGAACAGCATCAAGACGGACGCGGGCTCGTCGGCCTCGTTGCGAAAACCGTGGATACCGCCGGGCGGGACGTAGAGGAAGTCGTGGGGGTGCGCGTCGATCCAGTCGTTGCCGTCATAGAGCTTCATCGTGCCCGACAGCACGAAGAACGCCTCGGACATGGCCCGGTGGAAATGCGGACCGGGCCCGCCGCCAGCGGGCGCAATGTCGACGCGGTACAGGCCGTAGTCGCTAGCGGTGGCTTGCTGATTCGCGAGGTAGTGGTATTTCACGCCGAAGGTCTCGTAGTCCGGCGGATCGTCCGCGCGCCTGATCCAGGCGCTGACCTCCGGCTGGTCCTTCAGGTAGCGCGGCTCGGGATAGGGCGGCACCACAAGCGACATGCGTAACTCCGTTGCGGTCTCGGTTGTGTCTTAGCATCGGTGCTGTGACGAAGCCGATCGCCGACGAAAAGGTCCGCGCGAAAAGGCTTCTTGATGCCCAGGATAAGGCGGCACAGCTGTTCGACGAGATCGAGCGCCGCGAGCTGATCCGCCCCGGCATCGGTGAGCAGGAGTTGTCGGACGAGATCCGCGATCTGGCCGCGCAGCTGCTCGGCGTAAAGGGTCACTGGCACCGGCGAGTCGTGCGGGCCGGCGAGAACACCCTGCAACCCTTTCGTGAGCACCCGCCTGATCGAGTGATCGCCGACGGCGACATCGTGTTCCTGGACCTGGGCCCGATCTTCGAGGAGTGGGAGGCCGACTTCGGTCGCACGTTCGTGCTGGGCGACGACCCGGACAAGCTGGCCATCCGCGACGCCCTGCCGCGGGTGTGGCAGGCCGGGCGTGACTACTTCGAAAGCCATCCCGACGTCACCGGCGCCGAGTTGTACGACCACGCCGTCGAACTCGCTCACGCCGAAGGCTTCGAGTTCGGCGCCCCGATCGCCGGCCACCTGCTCGGGGAATTCCCGCACAAGAAGATCGTCGGGACCGGTGTCGAGTGGTACATCACGCCCGGGTCGGATAAGCCCATGCGACGCAAGGACTCCGGCGGCCGGGTCTTGCATTGGATCCTGGAAATCCACTTGACCGACCCGGCCCGCGGCATCGGCGGCTTCTACGAGCAGCTGCTCGACCTACCTTGAGGCTTAGCCGACGGGGTAGACCACGCCGGTCAGCTCCTCGGAGACCGCCCACAGCCGACGCTGCCGCTCGGCATCGTGGGACTTCTTGCTGGAGCCGACGATCTTGGGGTAGCCGCGCGTCTGTGCGAAGCCGGCGGGGCCGTAGTACTGCCCGCCGAGCACCGTCGGGTCGGTGGCGGCCCGCAGGGTTGGTAGCGCGCCCATGGCCGGGTCCTGGGCGATAAGCGGTGCGAACCGCTCGAAGGCGGTGATCAGCGGGCCGGGCATGTTGCGCATCAACTCGGTGTCCGACATGCCGGGGTGGGCGGCCGCGGCGATCGTTGTCCCGTGTGGAGCCAGCCGCCGTTGTAGCTCATAGGTGAACAGCAGGTTAGCCAGCTTGGCCTGCCCGTAGGCCGCGACCCGGTTGTAGCTGTGCTCCCACTGCAGATCGTCGAAGTGAATGTCGGCGAGGATGCGGTGGCCGACGCTGCTGACCGTCACGATCCGTGAGCCGGCGACCGGCAGCAGCCGGTCCAGCATCAGACCGGTGAAGGCGAAGTGGCCCAGGTGGTTGGTGCCGAACTGCAGCTCGAAGCCGTCCTTGGTGGTCGATTTCGTTGTGTGCATCACCCCGGCGTTGTTGATCAGCAGGTCGATGCGGTCGTAGTCGGACCGAAGCTGTTCTGCGGCGGCGCGAATGGACGCCAACGACGTCAAGTCGAGTTCCTGCAGGGCCACGTCGACGTTGGGACTGCGCTTGCTGATCAGCGC
>JAFAID010000555.1 GCA_019236925.1 Mycobacterium sp.
GAGGGCATCTCCGGCACTTGGGTCACCGCAGTTTCGTCATAATTGACAAAACTTCGGGGGCGTGCCAGCCTGCAGTTCGGGAGGTCAGGACATGTCTGAATATGACGCGATTGTGATCGGTGCCGGACACAACGGGCTGGCCGCCGCCGTAATGCTGCAGCGCGCCGGGCTGCACACGCTGTGTCTGGAATCGAAGCTGTATGCCGGGGGAATGGCCTCGACCGTGGAGCTTTTCGACGGCTACCAGTTCGAGATCGCGGGCTCGGTGCAGTTCCCGACCGCGCCGGTGGTCCGGCAGGAGCTCGGCCTGGACACGCTGGCGACCATCGACCTGGATGTGATGTCGGTGGCGCTGCGCGGTGTGGGCGACGACCCGATGATCCAGTACAGCGACCCGATCAAGCTGTTCACCCATCTCAACGAGGTGCACGGGGCGGACGCCGTCAACGGCATGGCCGGGCTGATGGGCTGGGCCCAGGCACCGACCCGGGCGCTGGGTCGGTTCGAGGCCGGTGCGCCGCCGAAGACCATCGACGAGATGTATGCCTGTGCCACCAACGAATTCGAACGCTCAGCGATCGATGACATGCTGTTCGGCTCGGTCACCGACGTGCTGGACCGCTACCTTCCGGACCGCGAGAAGCACGGCGCGCTGCGCGGCTCGATGACCGTGTTGGCGGTGAACACCCTCTACCGCGGGCCGGCGACGCCGGGCAGCGCGGCCGCGCTGGCCTTCGGGCTCGGCGTTCCCGACGGCGACACCATGCAGATGAAGAAGTTGCGTGGCGGCATCGGCGCGCTCACGGCGCACCTGGCTGACTCGCTGGTGAGTGGCGGGGGCGAGCTTCGCCTACGCACGAAGGTGACCGAGGTCCTGGTCAGCGACGGCAAGGTGGGCGGGGTGCGCACCGAGGCGGGGCAAACGGTGACCGCCCCGATCGTGATCTCCGCGGTCGCACCCGACCTGACGATCAACGAGCTGGTCGACCCCGCGGTGCTGCCCGCGGATATCCGGGAACGCTATGCGCGGATCGACCACCGCGGCAGCTACATCCAGATGCACTTCGCGCTGGACGAGGCGCCCGAGTTCGCCGCGCCCTACACCGCACTCAACGATCCGAGCATGCAGGCGTCGATCGGCATCTTCTGCACACCCGAAGAGGTTCAGCAGCAGTGGGAGGACTGCCGGCGCGGAATCGTGCCCGCCGACCCGACGGTCGTCTTCCAGATCCCCTCGCAGAACGATCCCGACCTGGCGCCGGCGGGCAAGCACGCCGCCTCGGCGTTCGCGCTGTGGTTCCCCATCGAGGGCGAAGTGGACTACGGCGCTGCGAAAATCGAAATGGGCCAACGGGTGATCGACAAGATCACCCGGCTGGCGCCCAACTTCGAGCGCAGCATCAGCCGGCACACCACCTTCACGCCCAAGCACATGGGCGTGATGTTCGGTGCCCCTGGCGGCGACTACTGCCACGGCCTGTTCCACGCGCAACAGGTCGGCCCCAACCGGCCAGGGACGAAAGGCTTTATCGGACAGCCGCTTCCAGTCCGCGGGCTTTACCTGGCCAGCACCGGATGTCACGGCGGGCCGGGGATCACGTTCATCCCCGGATACAACGCGGCCCACCAAGCGCTGGCCGACGCGGGACGCTGAGCCCGCCCCTAGTCCCGCTGGTCCAGTAGCAGGTCGAGCAGCGACGTGAACTCGTCCGGGTCCGCCGGCGTGAATGCCGGGCGCGGCCGGGTGCCCGGCACGTCGAGGGTGATCAGCGTCGACCGCAGTGGCCGCCGCACGTCCAGCGGCAGCCAGCGGCGTAGGTCTGAGCTGCCCCAGATGCGGAACCGGTGCACGAACAGCCCCAGCGGTTGGGCGGTGTACCCGCGGATTTTGTCCAGCGCGATGATCTTCGATGTGCCGGACGGAAAGTGGTAGCGGCGCAACGTGATCGCCTCCCGGTCCAGCTGGACCAAGCCGTCATCGTAAGTAATCACGCTCATAGCCGCGAACTCCGAAGCTGGTGGCCCCGTGCGGTGAGGCAGCGGCCATTCTCCAGGTTCCACTGCCACCCGTGCAGGTTGCAGGTCAGCGTGGTGCCCTCGACCACACCGAACTTCGACAGGTCGGCTTTCAGATGCGGGCACCGACGCTGAATCTCCCAGCCGTCCATGGTGATCGACGCGGTGTCGTCGTGCGCCTCGCCGAACCAGCCATCGGCGTAGGCGATCCGCTCATCGGTCAGGCATTTGAAAAACGTGTACAGGTATTCGTTGTAGCCACCGACCCGCCACGCCTGGAACCGGGTGGACAGGAAGATGGTGTTGACCCAGTCGGGCTCGTTGTCGCGCAGCACGGTGCGCACCAGTTCCGGCGCGATCGCAAACCCATACCGGAACTTCTCGTCGGGAATCGCTTCCCGCACGGTGCGTTTGGGAAAGTCGAGCACAATTCTTTCTTGACGCGCTGCGGACCGTATCACTAGTTCGACGGGGTAGCCGATGCCGTCGCAGATCTCGTTGCCGGCCAACATGATCGGCTCGAACACCGCTCGCAGCGGCTCCAGCAGTGAATCACCGGTGGCGGGCTCCCAGCTGGCCTTCTCCGCCGCCAACACGGCTTGCATGCGAGCGGCATAGTCGGCGATGTAGGCCGCCTTACCGGTGGTGAAGATCGCCTCGACCCGGTCGGTGGGCAGCGGGTGGTTCAGCGAGTTCAGCTGTGCGCCGCTGAATTCGGCTGTGGACCCGGGAATCATCAGCAGGCCCCGGTCGTGTCCGTGCGCGCGCATCTGGTCGAGGAACACCATCTGGTCGGGGAAGATGTTGGCCGGATCGCCGTGGTCGTCGTTGAGATCACGCAGCTCGGGGTCCAAAAAGCACGGCGGGCCGGCCGACGGGATCACCCACGTCGCGCCAACCTGCGCGACGTACTGACGGGCGCGGTCCATCTGGCGTTGCCGCTTCTGCGTGCCGAACGCCTCCTTGGCGCGCGCCGGCATGTCGTAGACCATCGGGTACCAGATCGCGCCGGAGTACTGCAGCATGTGCACATCGATGTGACCGAACTGCGACGTCAACACGTCCAGATCGACCGGGCGCGCATCGTTCATGTTGAACGCTGTCGTCACGCCGTCGGAGACCACCAGCGCGGAATCGCCGATCGGGCCGTCCGCGGGCGCGCGCAGCGCGATGACCATGACGTCGAGCTCGCCCTTCGGCCCGCTGACCCGGTGCCTAACCGAGCCGGTGGTCTCGAAGAACTGGTGAAACCCCAACATCTGCAATGCATTTTTCAGGTCGGGCACCGGGTAATCCGGCAGCAGCACGATGGCGTCTTTGTTGACATGCTCGGCCAGCAGCTTGGCGTCGAAGTGATCCTTGTGCAGGTGCGAGACGTACAGGTAGTCGCAGTTGCCCAGGCTGTCCCAGTCCAGCCCGCTGTTGTCCGGGAACGGGAACCACGACGCGAAGTAGGCCGGATTGACCCAGGGGTCGCACAGGATGCTGCCCGCCTGGGTGTCGATCCGAAAGCCGGCGTGGCCGACGCTTGTGACCTGCACTGATGCCCTTCACTAGCAATATTCGCGACTCGATCTGTCGCCGATCCGCCGCCCCCGAGCCTAGCGGGACGGGAGAGCCTCAGCGGACCGGTGCGCCAATGCGCGCGCGCAGCGATGCGATGCTCTTGCCTGTTGACGCGGCGTTATCGCGTGCCGCCCGGGCTCGCTGTCGAATTTCTTGCGCCCGTGCGGCCGCGCCCGCCCAGCTCGGGTGTGCGTGGGGTACGGAGGGCCGCATGGCGTCCGGAGCGTGCCCGATAGGCCTTCTGGCAGCACGCTGCGCAGCAGTAGCGCGCATCGGCGCGCCCGTAAAACGTGGCGCCGCACATCGCGCAGTCCAACCGGCGAGCCGACACAACAGCATGTTACAGCTATCCGTAACACGTTTGGGTAGCTGTCAAGGCGGTACGCCCTTTTAAACCAGAACGCACACAGCAACTTCACAATCTTGGTAGCGTTTGCTACGCCAGATCCGGATCGTCACCTAGATGAAACAGACGGCGCGCTCGAATGAGCGCAGACGCCAGTGGCGACGACACCGTGGGGACATCTCAAGGATGAGCTAAGCCGATGCGCCGTCGAGGGCATCGGATTTTCCGTCAACGGGGGCACCGGGGGAGCGGGAATGGATGAATCCTCAGCGGGGGACGCTTTTGGAGTTATCGCGATGGGCGGTCGCCCGGATCTCGTCTGGATCGAGTTCATCAGGGACATCGGATTCGGTGGCCAATCGACCAACTACCGTAGCGGCTCGCAATGGCGGGTCGATCCGGCTACGGCGGCGGGACTGATCCTGATGGGTGCGGCCGTCAGGCTCCCTATCCAATAGTCCCGTGGACTGGATGAGACCTGTTCGGCCGCGCTCACTGAGTTCATCCGCACGTTGCCTGGCTCGTTCGCTTCTCGCGGCGGGTTCCCCCATTGCTGTGACCACCTTTGCGCTCGTCAGTAATTCGCGATGCGGCTGCTGCTGATTACCAATGTCCGCCCGAAGTCTGAGCCAGGCAACCGTCGAACGAGCCCTGGCGTCAGACCCGCCGCGGGCGACCGGTCGGAAACACTAGGGTTGATGATCGTGGAACCGGTTTACGGGACGATCATCCGACTCGTACGGCTGACGTGGCGGGTGCAGGGCCTACGTTTCACGGTCGTCGGGGAGGAGAACGTGCCCGCCACCGGCGGCGCTGTCATCGCCATCAACCACACCAGCTACTTCGACTTCACCCTCGCCGGGCTACCCGCCTACCGGGCGTACCGCACGCGCAAAGTGCGGTTCATGGCCAAGCAGGAGGTCTTCGACAACAAGATCACAGGCCCGCTCATGCGTGGAATGCGCCACATCCCGGTGGACCGGTCCAGCGGCGGCGCGTCGTACGAGGCCGCGGTGGAGCGGCTCAGGGCGGGTGAACTGGTGGGCGTGTATCCCGAAGCGACGATCAGCCGCAGCTTCGAAATCAAGGAGTTCAAGTCCGGCGCCGCGCGGATGGCGATCGAGGCCGACGTGCCGATCATCCCGCACATCGTGTGGGGTGCCCAGCGGATCTGGACCAAGGACCATCCCAAGAAACTGTTCCGCCCAAAGGTGCCGATCTCGATCGCGGTCGGCGAGCCGATCTTGCCGACGCTGCCGGCGCCCGATCTGACGGCCTTGCTGCATTCCCGAATGCAGCATCTGCTGGAACGGGTGCAGGACTCCTACGGCCCGCATCCCGCCGGGGAGTTCTGGGTGCCGCACCGGCTGGGCGGCGGCGCCCCGACCCTGGCGGAGGCTGCCCGACTGGACGCCGAGGAAGCCAGCCAGCGCGCGGCCGCCCGGGGGGCTCGCGACCGAGCGAATCCGGCGGGCGCGTCGGAGTAGCGGCATGGAGCCGGTCTTTAGAACTCTCGAGATCGCGGCCAAGGCCCTGGTCGCGGCCGCCGGCACCCAGATCACCTACCAGAACCTGCAGAACATTCCACGCACCGGCGGTGTGGTGATCGCGATCAATCACACCAGCTACGTGGACTGGCTGCCGGCCGCGCTTGCCGTGCATTACCGAGGGCGGCGCATCCGCTACATGATCAAGGCCGAGATGCAGCAGGTGAAGGTGGTCGATTTCTTGATCAAGCACACCAAGACCATCTCGGTCAACCGCGGAGCCGGGTCCGAGGCCTATGCGGAGGCTGTCCGGTTGCTACGGGCCGGCGAGGTGGTAGGCGTGATGCCCGAGGCGACGATCAGCCGCAGCTTCGAGCTCAAGGACTTCAAGACCGGAGCGGCGCGGATGGCGCTGGAGGCCGAAGTTCCGACGGTTCCGCTGATCGTCTGGGGCGCACAGCGGATCTGGACCAAAGATCACCCGAGAAATATCGGCCGCAAAAGGATCCCGGTCATCGTGGCGGCGGGCCGGCCGTTATCCCCGGCCGGTGACGTCGAGCACCTTGACGCGGCCTTACGCGACGAAATGACTTCGGTGTTGCATCGTGTGCAGGAGGAATATCCGCACCCGGAAGGCGCGTTCTGGGTTCCGCAGCGGCTTGGCGGCGGCGCACCTACGGTGGCGGAGGCCAAGATTCTTGAGGAAACTGAAAAGGCCGCGCGTGCCCGGAAGCGGGCGGAGCACGGTGGGTGACACGGCGCGCAGCTGAGGGCACTCGGGATCCGCGTCGGGGAGGATAAAGCGACGCCGGTTGCACGAAAGGAGCACCGAGCATGGCTGAGCCGTTTTACCGGTTGGGCGAGTGGATCGTGCCGCCGGTTGTCGCGATGAACGGAACGAAGTTCACCTTCCACGGCCTGGAGAACATTCCCGAGCGGGGCGGCGCGTTACTCGCGCAGAACCACACCAGCTACCTGGATTGGCTTCCGCCGTTGTTCGCGGCGCATGAGCGCGGCCGGCGGATGTACTTCATGATCAAGGCCGAGATGGCCGACGTGAAGGCGGTGAACTACGTCATCAGGCACGCCAGGCTCATTCCGGTGGACCGCAGGGATGGACGCGACACGTTCGATACCGCCGTGCAGCGGTTACGCGAGGGCGAACTCATCGGGATGCATCCCGAGTCCACCATCAGCCGCAGCTTCGAACTCCGGGACTTCAAGAAGGGGGCGGCCAGGATGGCCTTGGAGGCGCGGGTGCTGATAGTCCCGCTCATCGTCTGCGGCGCCCATCGCATTTGGCCGAAAGATCACCAAAAGAAAGTGTTCCGCAACAAGGTCCCGATCACCGTGGCCGCCGGTCGCCCGCTGCCCCCGCAGGGCACCGTCGACGAACTCAACGCCGCGCTCCGCGCCTCGATGAACGAGTTGCTGTATCGGGTGCAGGAGGAGTATCCGCATCCAGAGGGCGAGTTCTGGGTACCGCGGCGGCTGGGTGGCAGCGCGCCGAATCGGGAAGATTCCAGGGCGATGCGGCTGGCCGAATTGCAAGAGCGCCTTGACAAATACGGAACCGACGGCGTGACGCGGCCGGGCCAAAACCAAAGCGGAAAGCATTGATCGTTCCGGCTAACTGCGAAGGCGGATCGGCCCGTTGACTCTGCCCGCCCTGATCGCCTGCGATGTGGACGGCACCCTGATCGCGGACGACGAGAAGATCAGCCCGCGCACCCGTAACGCGGTGCGCGCCGCCGTCGAGGCCGGTGCCAAGTTCGTGCTGGCTACCGGCCGCCCGCCCCGCTGGATAAGACCGGTGGTCGACGACCTCGGGTTCGCGCCGATGGCGGTGTGCGCCAACGGCGCTGTGATCTACGATCCCGCGACCGACCGGGTGGTATCCGCGCGGACGCTGTCCGTCGCGACTCTGGGCGAACTGGCGGAGATCGCGACGCGTGCCATCCCTGGCGCCGGGTTGGCCGTCGAGCGGATCGGCCGCAGCGCGCACGATACGGCGACGCCGCAATTCGTCAGTTCGCCGGGCTACGAGCATGCCTGGCTCAATCCGGATAACACCGAGGTGTCAAAAGAAGATCTGCTGAGCGCCCCGGCGGTCAAACTACTGATCCGCAAGGCCGGTGCCCGCAGCGCCGATATGGCCGCCGAACTCGCGAAGCATGTCGGCATCGAGGGCGGCATCACCTACTCCACCAACAACGGGCTGATCGAAATCGTGCCGTTAGGCATCAGCAAGGCCACCGGTATCGACGAGGTCGCCCGGCCGCTTGGCATCACCGACGGCGACGTCGTCGCGTTCGGGGACATGCCCAATGACGTGCCGATGCTGCTGCGCGCCGGCCACGGGGTGGCGATGGGCAATGCGCATCCCGACGCGATAGCCGCCGCCGATGAGGTGACCACGCCCAACACCGACGACGGGGTGGCGCGGGTGTTGGAACGTTGGTGGCTCTAGCGGGGCAATCGGCTCTAGCCCTGTGACTTTCAGTCGGCGTGATGCACACGTGAGAACCGCTCGAGCTGTATCGGTGGTCCGGTCGGCGGAGACGGCGGCAATTCTTCGGCGACACCGTCGATCACGCGGCTGACACGCCCGCTGAGCCGGTCGAAGTCCAGCGTGCCGTGCTGGAAGTTCTGGTTCACCCACTGCGGCTCCTGGAACTCGCCGCTGGTCGGCAATCCCAGCGCACCGCGCTCATAGCCGAGCGAGGCCCATGCGTCGTAGATGGCTCCGGTGACCGGTTGCGCACCGGTCTCCGGCGACCAGTACATCGCGCCCTTGTCGAAGGTGGCGTAGCGCGCCGAGCCCGCCCCGGTTGCTTCCGGCGATGTCGGCGTGCCCAACACGCTGTTCATGCCGCCCATCGACTGCCACCGGTCATAGATCGCGCCGCCCTGCAGCGCCATCGCCAGGTCTTCGGGTCGGGGTGGGCTGTTGAAACGTGCTGCGGTATTCCGGATCTCGTCGAGAAGAGCGTAGGCGACGTTGCCCGGGCAGTCGGTGGCGCCGACGTCGCGGTGGCTGAAAATGGTCGGCAGCGTCGCAGTGGCATCGACGGGATAGTTGGTGTCGGGTCCGCCGGCCGACGCCAATGTGACTGTGCCTTTGGGGTCGACGCGGTCGAGTCCCAGCCGCCAGCCGAGCAGCCGGCCCACGGTGTTGAGCTGAATCGGCGTCGGTGCTATGTCGTCGAAGTTGCCGATCATTGCCACACCCCAGGCTTCGCGGTTGAAGCCGCCGGTGTGGTCACCCTGCACCGGCCCGGTGAGCGCGCCTGCCCTGCCCTCGAATACCTGGCCGTACTTGTCGACAAGCGCGTTGTAGGCGATGTCGCACCAGCCCAGTATTTGGGTGTGGTACGCGTAAATCGACTGAACGATCGCCGCCGAGTCCTGCGGCTGGTAGTCATTGCTCTCGGCGGTGTGGTGGACCACCGCGGCGCGGATAGCTTTATTGAACGGCCGGTTTCCGCACCGCACCAATTCGTCGGCGCCCCATTGTGCACGACCGATGATGTTGGGCGGCTGACCGGCGGCGACGATTGCGGTCGGTGGCGTCCACTGGGTGTCGGCCGGCGCCTGTGGCGGGGAGATGAGCACGGCCGAGATGTTCTGCGCCAGCGGTTGTTCCACGGTGGCCGGAAGGTAGCCCAGGCCGGCGGTGGTCGGTGCCGGGCCGCTCGGTCGTGAGGTTGGCGGCGCGCCGGGCGGACGGCTGACCGCGATCTGCACCGTGGTGGTCTTGCCGACGAACACCGGATCGGTGCCGGATGGACCAGGCGTTGAGCGATGGCCGTCCGGGGCCTGCAGCGCCTCGGTGTCGTACCACGGACCCCAGGAGCCATCGGCATGGCGGGCGCGTATCCGCGCTGAGGTGCCGCTGAGGTCTCCGCCGGTCAGTGCAACCATGGAAAACGGCGTGGCTTGGCTGATTTCACGAATCGTGACGCCGCCGCCAACGCCGACCAACGGCTGTCGGGTGAGGTGCGTATCGCCGGGGCGGGTCGCTTGCTCGCGCTGATCGCGATGTCCGGTGGGCGGGTTGGCCGCCCACGGCAGGATGACCACTGTCGCGGCGATGGCGGTGAACAGCATCGTCGGTGCGGGACGGCGGCGCGGCACCACCCGATGTTACGTATGTGTCTAGTGTTACAGATGATTCGACACGCTACGGAAGTGAACTAAGTGGATGGGCCCACGGCACGGCACCGCAGAGATTGGGCGGCGTGGGTCGCGCTCGGTCCCACTTCTGCGGTGCCGTTTCGGGTGGTAAGTCCCGAGGCCGGGGTCAGGGCGTCGGCAATGGCGCCGCCGGTACCGGCAGTCCTGGTAGCGCAGCGGCCGGCGCAGCAGCGACCGGCGCAGCAGCGGCCGGTGCGGCCGCGGCCGCGGCCGGATTCGCGCCCTGGATAGCCTGCTTCAGCCCAGGCATCACCAGGCCCTTGAGCAGGTCGATGGCCTGTCCGGCGCCGAGCTGGTTGGCCGCGCTCATCATGTCGCTGACCAGCCCGCCGCTACTTCCGCCCGACGACGGCGCAGCGCCGAGTGACGGATCGCCGAGGATCGGGTAGGTGCCGCCGGCGCCCGGGTCCAAGCCGATCGGGTCGCTGATCGGATATTCGCTCGGATTCGGCAGCGCACCGGGACTGGCCAACGACGGATCGAAGCCGGCCGGGTTGGTCAGGCCGCCCGGACTGGTCAGTCCCGGAGTGGTCAGCCCCGGAGTGGTCAGCCCTGGTGTGGCCCCCGGGGTGAGGCCCGGGGTGGTGCCCGGCGTCAGGCCCGGAGTCGTGCCCGGCGTCAGGCCCGGAGTCGCGCCCGGCGTCGGGCCCGGAGTCGTGCCCGGCGTCAGCCCCGGACTGGTCAGACCGGGTGATGTCAGACCGGGTGACGTCAGACCCGGCGAGGTCAGGCCCGGCGAGGTCAGACCCGGCGAAGTCAGACCGGGCGAGGTCAGACCGGGGCTGGTGAGGCCTGGCGAGGTCAGGCCGGGGCTGGTGAGGCCTGGCGAGGTCAGGCCGGAGGTCAGATCCGGTGAGGTGAGACCCGGCGAGGCCAGCCCGGGGCTGCTAGCACCGGTAAGGCTCGGCACTGGCGGGAGGTTGACGCCGAATTGCGACAGGCCCTGCGACAGTGCATTCAGCAACTCGCCGGGCAGGTCGGTCATCCCCGCGGCCCGGACGAACTCACGGTGCTGGGGCGCGGGTTTGGTGTCGGTCAGCAGACCGGTGACGGCTACGTAAGCAAATGGACTCGCGACCGCCAGAGCGGCGACTGCGCTCGTGGCTGTCGAGAGCCTGCGTCGACGTCGGTTCGGCACGGAAGTCTCCTCAATCTGGACTATGTGTGGTCTCGGTTTCATGCGCGCTCAGCACGCGCAAGGTGCCTTGAAGAGTGCAATTCAGGTCACGTGATCGATGGTACTGACGTGATTGATGTGACTAGAGTGGCGAGATCGAATCGTGAGGCAATCGCGACCTTCGTCACCAAAATGCGCTCGATCACCGGACGCGGCGCTGGTATCCCAGCCGCCGGCGAACGTCGCGCGCAGAACACCCCGGCCGAACGTCGCCGCGAAGCGGGTTATGGCCGCGCGGTCGGATACCCTAGGCAACCGATGACCACTCGTTTCGACCTCTTCGTTGTCGGCTCCGGATTTTTCGGTCTGACGATTGCCGAGCGCGTGGCCAGCCAGCTCGACAAGCGCGTGCTCGTCGTCGAAAGGCGCCCGCATATCGGCGGAAACGCCTACTCCGAGGCTGAGCCGCAGACCGGCATCGAGGTGCACAAGTACGGCGCGCATCTCTTCCATACCTCTAACAAGCGAGTGTGGGATTACGTCCGGCAGTTCACCGAGTTCACCGGCTACCAGCATCGGGTCTTCGCGATGCACGACGGCCAGGCGTATCAATTCCCGATGGGACTCGGACTGGTGTCCCAGTTCTTCGGCCGCTACTTCAGCCCCGACCAGGCGCGTGAGCTGATCGCCGAGCAGGCTGCCGAGATCGACTCCGCCGACGCCCAGAATCTCGAAGAGAAGGCCATCTCGCTGATCGGCCGCCCGCTCTACGAGGCTTTCGTCAAGGGCTACACCGCCAAACAGTGGCAGACCGACCCCAAAGAGTTGCCCGCGGCCAACATCACCCGGCTGCCGGTGCGCTACACCTTTGACAACCGCTACTTCAACGACACCTACGAAGGCCTGCCGGTCGACGGCTACACCGCCTGGCTGCAGAACATGGCGGCCGACGATCGCATCGAGGTCAGGCTGGACACCGACTGGTTCGACGTGCGCGACGAACTACGCGCCGCCAATCCGGATGCTCCGGTCGTTTACACTGGCCCGCTGGACCGCTACTTCAACTACGCCGACGGCCACTTAGGCTGGCGCACTTTGGATTTCGAGGTCGAGGTGCTGCCGATCGGGGATTTCCAGGGCACACCGGTGATGAACTACAACGATCTCGACGTGCCATTCACCCGCATACACGAGTTCCGCCATTTCCACCCGGAGCGGGATTACCCGAACGACAAGACGGTGATCATGCGGGAATACTCCCGATTCGCCGACCATGACGACGAGCCCTACTACCCGATCAACACCGAGGCCGACCGCACCGTGCTGGCCGCCTACCGGGCCAGGGCCAAAGATGAAACCGCCTCGGCGAAGGTGCTTTTCGGTGGACGGCTCGGCACCTACCAGTATCTCGACATGCACATGGCCATCGCCAGTGCACTGAACATGTACGACAACACCCTGGCGCCGCACCTGCGCGACGGTGCACCGCTGGACGAGAACAACAGAGGAACCATCCACGGATGACTAAGACCACCGGCGACGATGCAGCCAGCGCAACGGCCAATGCGGGAGCCCTGGCCTCGCATGAAGGAAGTGGGCAACAGGGTAAAGCCGTGAGCCTGCTGGCCCGCGTGATCCTGCCGCGTCCCGGCGAGCCGCTGGACGTGCGCAAGCTCTACCTGGAGGAGTCGACAACCAACTCCCGTCGCGCGCACGCCACCAACCGCACGTCGCTGCAGATCGGTGCCGAGTCCGAGGTGTCGTTCGCCACCTACTTCAATGCATTCCCGGCCAGTTACTGGCGGCGGTGGACGACCTGCACGTCGGTGGTGCTGCGAGCCGAGCTGACCGGGGCGGGTCGCGTCGACGTCTACCGGACCAAGGCCACCGGCGCGCGGATCTTCGTGGAGGGGCGCGAATTCGCCGGCGCCGGCGAGCAACCGGTGACGGTCGAGCTCGAGGTGGCACTGGCGCCGTTCGAAGACGGTGGGTGGATCTGGTTCGACATCACTACCGACACCAAGGTGACGCTGCTCAGCGCCGGGTGGTACTCCGACAAGCCCGCACCGGGTGTGGCGAACATCGCCGTTGGCATCCCGACCTTCAACCGACCGAACGATTGTGTCAACGCGCTGCGTGACCTGACCTCAGATCCTCTGGTGGACAAGGTGATCGGTGCGGTGATTGTGCCTGACCAGGGCACCTCGAAGGTGCGCGATCACCCCGATTTCGCCGCCGCCGCCGCGCCACTGGGCGATCGGCTCTCCATCCACAACCAGCCCAACCTCGGCGGCTCCGGCGGATACAGCCGGGTGATGTACGAGGCGCTGAAAAACACCGACTGCCAGCAGATCCTGTTCATGGATGACGATATTGCGCTGGAACCGGACACCGTTCTGCGGATACTCGCGATGCACCGGTTCGCCAAGACGCCGATGCTGGTGGGCGGCCAGATGCTCAACCTGCAGGAGCCGTCGCACCTGCACATCATGGGTGAGGTGGTCGACCAGTCGAATTTCATGTGGACCTCAGCGCCGTATGCCGAATACGACCACGACTTCGCCGAATACCCGTTGAGCGACAACGACCCTCGCAGCCAGCTGCTGCACCGGCGCATCGATGTCGACTACAACGGCTGGTGG
>JAFAID010000597.1 GCA_019236925.1 Mycobacterium sp.
GGTGCGGTCCATCGGCCGCCCGACGATCCGGCAGACCTGCTCGGCCAGTTGATCGGCGAGGCCCGGTCGGGCCAGGTGCAGTTCGCGGATGTGGAAGTCGAGGTCGAAGGTGGGGTCGGCCACCCAATAGGGGTGGTCGAGTCCGAACGGCACCTCGACGACGCGCCGCCGTAATGGCTCCAGCTCGCCGACCAGCGAGGCGAATTTGGCGTACACCGCCGGGTACGGCTCGTAGTCAGGGCCGGGCCGCTCGAAGACCATCAGGCCAGTGACGTGCCCATACGTCGTCGGCGTCTCCATGTAGAGAAACGCGGCGTCTAGGCCGGTGAGTTGCTTCACGAACGGCTCCTTAACCTAACTGTTCCAGGCGTAGAACGGGGATTCTCACACTGCAAGCAACGTAGCGAGCTCACTGAGGTTCACGCTGAATACACTTACGTGCCACCGTATTCCGGACGCAGCGAGCCGGCCAATGCGGACAACGGCACCTGAATCGTCACGGTCCCGCCGTCCATTGACCAGACGAATCGGTCTCGCGGACTTGGGTTTTCACGCACGATCGGCGCATCGGGCATGTACAGGATTAAATGGTCGGCCGTTAACCCGAACGCGCGGTAGTCGCCGGTGTATCCGGGGCCGTCGGGACCGGGTTCCCACTCTTGGACGGTGAACGGGTACGTGTTGGGCGTGTGCGGCGGAGGAGCCGCGTCGAGGGCCTGCGGAAGGACCGCTTCGGTAGCCGGCGGCATCGCTTTTTTTGGATCGACGCCGGGTTTGAACAGGTCGGCGAGGGTGAGCCTGCGCCCGTTGGCCATATCGAAGACGAAAGACCGGTAGGCGTTATTGGCTTGTATGCCAAATGGTTCAAAGTTTTCGTGGACGATCAGCGACTGGACCGCACCCGGGCCGAGATAGAGCTTGTAGTCGGCCGATGCGCTGCTGTCGCGTGGGGTATCGGAGCCGGTTTTGCACCAACCGTCAATCAGGCGGTGGTAGTAGTTGCGCAGTGGCGGCCCAGATGTGGGGTTGTCGAGCAGCGGTTGGGGCAGGTCGAGTGAGATGAACATCTCCGCCTTGCGCTGCGAGGTCACCAACCTCGTACACTTCGTCCCGTCCCACGTTGCGTTGAGTTCGGTGCAGAATTGTTCGGCGGAAGCCCGTGCGACCGGCGGTGTCGCCACCAGCATTGTCGAGACTGCCACCATGGCCAAAACATTGGCGCGTTTCATTCGCCTTTACCTTGCTCAGCGGGGAGTATGACTTTGCTGGCAAGCCAGCGGTCGCCGACCTTTTCCATGGTCATCGTGACGGCGGTGATCTCTTTGCGCGGATCGGGGCTAGCCGAATTGGTCACCGATTGCCTAACGAACAGCAGAATCTCCACCTTGTTGGTGGTGGCAGACTTGACCGCGGAATCAATGATTGTTCCCTGCGTCGCCACCTTGTTGTCGATCAGCATCTTCCGCAGGCGCGAACTTGCTTTGGTGTACGTGTCTTTGAAATCACCGGTTGCGCCGTCGAGGATGTCGGTGAAGTTCTGGTCGATCGCGTTGGGATCGGTAGTGGTGAGCGTAACGGCATATTTTCGTGCGGCAGCCAGCGCCTGGCTGCCGGCGAGGTCGTTCTGGTGTTGCTGAAACAGCAGCCAGCCTTCATAGCCTGCTGCGGCGATGAAGGCAACGTAGACAGCGGCAGCGGTCCAACGGATTGTTGAGCGGACCCAGCCCTGCTTGCGCCTTTTGTCATTGTCTGCGTTGAGCTTCGCGGCGTCCGATTCGCCGTCGGCGCTGTAGTTTTCGGAATTTTCGATCCCACCGCCGGTGTCCTGGGCGCTGACGTTCGGCTCGTCCTGATCCGCCGCATCGACATCGACCGATTCGTCCTCGGCTGATTGGCGAGTGTCAGCCCCTGTGGTATTTCTGCCAGTTCTCATCGTCATCGAGGCGCCGTGTTAGAGGATCTCGACTTTGCTTGCCAGCCAATGGTTATCGACAAGCTCCATGGTCATCAGTATCCGGTTGCGGTCGATTCGGGGGCTGGGATTAACGGCGTTCGTGATCGATTGGTCGACAAACAAAAGCACTTCGGCTTTGGTCTTTGTTGCCGATTTGACCGCCGCGTCGATGACGATGCCTTTGCCTGTCGCATTGTTGTCGATCAGAACCTGACGCAGTTGCGTGGCACCCTGGCTGTATTGATCCTTGAATTCCCCGGTCGCCCCGTCGAGTGCCTGCTGGTAGTTCTTATCGATATTTTTGAAGTCGAGGGTGGTCAAGGTTACGGCGTAATTGCGGGCGGCTTCCAGGGCCGCCCGGCCGGCGGCGGCGGTGTCGTCGAGCTGCTTGAGCTGCCATCCCACAAACGCTGAGAACCCCAGCGCGGCGGCGACCACAGCACCAACCAGCAACGCAAGAACGCGGCGGCGCGGCCGGCGGGCACCGGTTTGGTTGTCTTCACCTGTGCCATCAGCGATCTCGTCGTCGGCTCCGCTCTCGGTGGTGACGGCTTCTGGCTCGCTATCGACGGCATCGCAGTCCCGAGTCGCCTGGACGGCATCCGGGTCGGCAGGATCATCCAGCTCGTCGAGCCTGTCGAAGACATCCTTGGTCGGTGTTCGTTTGGACATTGCAGCTCCAGGGTTGTTAGTTCGGTACCCACGCCGGCAGCGGGGGGCCACCGTAAGTAGTGGGCAAGGTGTAGGGCGGATAGACCGGCGTGGCATCGGTCTGCGTCAAGGGGTCGTATCCGGGCGGCGGTCCGGCGGTGTCATCACCGGGTGGTCGCGGCGCGTTGCGGGCACCGCGCACCAGTACCGAGGGGTCGGGATTGCTGCAGTAGGTGTAGCGGTATGGCTCGGGGAAATCCGCCTGCGAGGCTGGCCGCCGCGGCAGGTTGTAGTCGCACCGGTATTTCGGGTAGATCTCCCCGACTGCCCAGATGCCGCCGTCGTGCAAAGTGGTCGACAGCCGGTCGATCAGCGACTCGTGGTCTGGACGCCATAGGTCCTGCAGCGCGGGTATCCGTAGGTACAGGAGCTGCGAGACCGTTGCCAGGCTCCCCAAGAGCTGCACGATGTTCTCGCGGTTGTCGGTGACGAGGTTGTCGACATCTGCCAGCTGGCCGCTCCCCCGCTCGACGAGTGTCCGGAACCCGCCGTCCATCCTGTTGACGCCCAACAACGTCTGGTGCAGGTCAACCGAGGTCTGGCGCAGACCCGGCGTGACGTCATGGAGGGTGGTGAACACGACCCTGGTGTTGCGAATCAGGCTGACGGTTTGCGGGAGGACGCCATCCAACGTGGAAGCCAGAAAGATCGAGCCGTCGAGGATTGCCGCCAGCTTCTGCGGGCCTTCGCGTGAGACGCGGAGTTCCCTAAAGAGAGCGGCCAGCTTCGTCGGGTCCAGCTGGGCGAGGGCGCCGTGGCTGTCGTCGATGATCTTCGGCAGCGACACCGGGATGGTGGCCTGGTTTTGGCCGATCACGGTACCGTCCGTCAAAAACGGCCCGTTGCTGTCCTGCGGGCGGAAGTCCAGATATTGCTCACCTGCTGCTGATAGACCCGAGACCCGCACCGGGCTGTCGCGCGGAATCCGTGCGGTGGCGTTGATCTCGGCTACCGCCTCGACGCCTTTGTCGGTGAGGTTGACCGCGGTGAC
>JAFAID010000053.1 GCA_019236925.1 Mycobacterium sp.
CTGTGCCGCGCGTCGTGTGAATTCACTAAGCTGACGACGCAGCACCTCGTGTGCTGTGGCCGCCATGAAATCGCCCATGGTGTCAAAGTGCCGAAACAACGCGCCCACCGAAACCCGTGCGCGCTTGGTGATCACCGCAGCCGACGCACGGGCATATCCCACCTCCACGATGGTGGCGAAGCTGGCGTCGAGCAGGCGCGCGACCGTTTCGTCGCGACGTTGCTGCTGAGTTCTGGCCATCTCACACGCGAACCTTGAGCGCAGCGGCCTGCAGGCTGGCGAGCACTTTGCGTATCCCTTTCCGTCGTGAACTGACGTCACCCGATCGGTGGGTCAGGTCAGGGGTTCAGCTGTGGGTGATCACTCGCGTCGTCGCTGCGTGGCCCGTTCCCACCAGTTGATGGTTTCGTCGTCGGTGGCCATTTGATCGAGGAGGTGAGCGATGATCTCGATGTGTCTTCCCCCGCCGGCGGCCCAGCAGAACCTCCACAGCTCGCGGGCAGCTCGTTGATAGTGGTGGATCATCTCGTCAATGGCGTAGGCGTCGATCTCGCCGGTGCGGTAGCGCTCGAGCGCGGCCGCAATGTGTTCGATGAGCTCGGCCAGTCGCGTCTGGTGGTAGGTGGCTACGCGTTCGCGCGCGGCCCGGCGTTCCGCCTTCGTCCCCACAGCGGGACGATACCGCGATCAGCCGTCGCCGTGACCAATCAAGTTTCGACAGAGTAACCATCGACGTGGACTGACACCCGTCCTCCCGAAAACCTTCGTTTTTTAAGCGTGGCAAGGTGTCGATCGGCTGCCCGCAGGCCGAATCTCCAACGGCACGCCCACACCGAGCGACCGTGGCCCAGCCGGGCCGAACCGGATTGTCCCGGAAGACTGGTTCGGTCATTGTTCCCAGTCAAGGGGGGCTAACCGGAGCACCAGTTCCGCTGCGATGGGCTAAGCCAACCCCTACTGGTGCCGGACGTGGTTGCTGGCGTGGACGCGCGCGTAGTACTCGGCCTCGGCTTCTGTGGGCGGGCGTCGGCCGAGTCGGTGCATCAGCCGGGCCGCGTTGTACCAGCTGACCCATGCGCAGGTGATGTGTTCGAGGTCGGCGAGGGTGCGGATCGGGCCGCTCCGAAATGGTGAGCCCTCGCGGATGCATTCGGTCTTGTAGAGCCCGATCGTCGTTTCGGCCAGCCCGTTGTCTAGGGCGTCCCCGACGGTACCGATCGATGGGTTCAGCCCGGCCAGCATCAGCGTCTCGGTGAAATGTATTGCGGTATATTGGCTTCCAGCATCAGAGTGATGGATCGCATCTTGGAATGGGTGGCTTTGTCGGGCGCGGACATCCGCGGCGTGGCGCAGCGCGCGCTCGACGAATCCGGTGTCCTTGCGCAGCGAGCACTCCCAGCCCGGGATCATCCCGGCATAGGCGTCGATCACAAACGCGGTGTAGCCGAACCCGGACACCATCGGAACGTAGGTGAAGTCGGCCACGAGCAGACGGTTGGGTGCCGCCACCCGCCACCGCCGGCGCACCAGGTCGGATGCGCGGGCCACGGTCGGATCGGCCTCGGTGGTGCGCGGTATGCGCCGCGCCCGGCTCACCCCGCGCCAGCCGTGGGCGCGCATGATCCGCTCCACCGTGCACCTGGCGACCGGGATGCCTTGGAGCTGCAAATGCGCCCACATCTTCAGGCTGCCGTACAGCGACTCGGGTGGGCGCTTTCCGTCGATGCCCGGTTCGTAGATACCAGCAAGGATTTCGGTGATTGTGGTGTCCCACAGCGCCCGCTTCGACGGTGCCGCGCTTCGGTGCGCCCAATAGGTGCGCGGGGCGATCTGCACACCGTGGACGGCCAGCGCCCGACAGATCGGTACGACCCCGTAAGCCTGCTTGTGCTTGTCGATGAATTGACAGATCAGCGGTGTCGCGGGTCGTACTCCCGCGCGAAGAAACCTGTTGCGGCCTTGAGGATTTCCACCGTTGATTCAAGCTCACGACATTTGCGGCGTAGCTCGCGGATCTCACGAGCAGCATCGGTTGTCATGCCTGGTGCTTCACCGGCGTCGACCTCGGCTTGGCGCACCCACTTGCGTAACGTCTCTGCGCTCATGCCCAACCGGGCCGAGATCGCCTTCATTGCAGCCCACTCGGTCACGTAGTCGCCGGCGTGCTCGCGCACCAGCCGCACCGCCCTAGCCTTGGTGTTCTCGTCGTACCTGCTCGCCATCGCGCCATCCTTCCCTCAAAGAAGGGTGCGCACGAAACCCGGGATGGTTCAGTCGCGGGTCGACGCCGTTGAGTGGCTCCGGACAACAGCTGAGTCTTCCTGCTCGGCATTCGTGCCACGTCGCCCCTGAGATCGTCGTCGCGGTAAGTTCCCCAACGTGTCCGAAGACAGAGTTCATGTGGCGATCGCCCCCAGTGGCGTAGCAACGGTGACCATGGTGCGCGCCGACAAGCACAACGCGCTTGACCAAGCCATGTTCGAGGGCTTGGTCAATGCCGTAGACCGGCTGGCAGGCGACGCGTCGGTTCGCGCGGTCGTGTTGCACGGCGAGGGAAAGAGCTTCTGCTCGGGCCTGGACATCGCCAGCTTCATGTCCGGTCAGGGCGGTACCGGCGTGCTGCTGGAACGCGACAGCGACCGGCTGGCCAACTTCGCCCAGCGCGCGGCCTACGACTGGTCGTTGGTACCGGCACCAGTGATCGCCGCGATTCACGGGAATTGCTTCGGCGGCGGTCTGCAGATCGCGTTGGGTGCCGACATCAGGATCGCTGTACCGGATGCGAAGCTGTCGATCATGGAGATCAAGTGGGGCCTTGTTCCTGACATGGGCATCACGCAGACGCTGCCGCGACTGGCCCCCATCGACGTCGCGAAGGAGTTGACGTTCAGCGGCCGGATCGTTTCTGGGAGTGAGGCTTTGGCGCTCGGGTTGGTCACCCGAAACAGTGATGATCCGCTGGCGTCGGCGCTGGCACTCGCAGAGGAGATCGCGCAGAAGTCTCCTGATGCCGTTCGGGCCGCCAAACGGCTCTACGACGAGACGTGGGCCAGCGACGACCCCGCCGCTGCCCTCAAACGCGAATCCGAACTGCAAACCGGGCTGATCGGCAAACCCAATCAGCTCGCAGCCGTGATGGCCGGAATGTCAGGCGAGCCGCCGGTCTTCGTCGACCCGGCCTAGGGTCTTCGGCGAAACGCCGATTCGCGTGGGCCCGCCAATATCAGCGCCGCGCGTCGACATGAGCCGGGATTGGCCCCTTTGCGATGGTGGTGCACGGTGATTCGAGCGGAAAGTCCTTGTCCGCCGACCGGATACGGCTAGACCGGACGATGGTGGCGAGCGCGAGGGTAGCTACCAGCATCGCGAAGTGTTCACCGATGCACGAACGTGGTCCGGCGGCGAACTCGCCCGCACCGATCGTCGTGACGAGGCGGTTGATCAGCTCAATGCCGCATTCGACACCTACA
>JAFAID010000237.1 GCA_019236925.1 Mycobacterium sp.
AGGTGCCGTTGTCGGGTCCGAGCGGCCAGTTGTCCATGACGATCGGGTAGCCGTTGAGGAATTGGGTCTGCAGACCGTTGAGCTGAAACCCGCACAGCCGGCGGTTCAGAGTCATGGTCTGGGCCGGCAGGCCGCGAACGCGGCCGATGTGTTCGACGACCGAGCCGAACGCGGCCATCACACCGGCGGCGTAGTCGTGCAGTTTGATCGGGCTCGGCAGGTAGGACACGCCGGGCTCCACGGTGATCTTCGCAGGATCAATTGCAAACGGAAGTTCGGCCGCGACCGCGTCGTAGGCCTTCTTCTGGAAGGGATTGGTGATCATTGGATGGTTCTCCTTGTTACGGATCTTTGGTGGTTTGTTCGGTTGTTTCTTCGATGCCGTGGTTCTGTTGCTGGTCATGATGTTTCCTTTCAATGTGGTGGGTTTATTCGGTTGTGTTTCTTCGATCCCGCGGTTCTGTAATCCCTTGGCAGGAAGCTTGTTTTCTGGACGGCTGGCCGAGTTGTCGGGCTGCCGAACCTTTCTACGTTTGTCCCGGTCTGAACGTCGATCGTGTTCGGTCCGGGCGCACCGCGTTGTGCGTCAGGAGACCCGGTCCGCCTTCATCTTGGCGGTGACGTCTTTCAGCTCCGCCCAGCGCTCGGGGTCCTTATCGGTACCGATAAACTGACCGATCTCGAGCGCGGATGTGGTGTGGCCCAACCATCCCCAGCTGCCCTCGGGAATCTCGATCAGCAGGGAGTACAGTCGCGCCAGGTAGGCGGGAGCGATTGTCTTCCCAGCACGCTCGACCGAGGAGCCGTCGTCGCCGAGCACCTCGACAAACGCCTTTCGGACGGCGAGCTGTGCGGCATCGCGTCGGGCTTGGGTGAAGAAGGGGGCATCGACGAAAGCCTCGAGAAACCAGAACGGCTGACCTTGGGCGCCAATCGCTTTGGGGCGGGGAATCTCGTTGTACACGACGAAGGTGCCGTTCCTGGCCTCCTCGCTGACCGGGTCGACCTCCTCCACCATGACCGCATCGACGAGCAGCGGGGCTAGCTTGTCAACCTGGTCAGCGGTCAACGCGTTCTCGGGGTAGGTGACTCTGATAAGAGGCATGATTTGATCCTTTTCTTGTTGGGTTTGTTTTGAATTCGCCGTCGGCCGGTGACTTCCGTGCCGGCGGGGTTTTTGGTTGAACAATCGTTAAAACTGGTCTGCGTATCTCCTTTCGTTCGGTGGGTTGCGATCAGCGCCAAAGGTTTTGACTTGGCGCCAATGTCGGTCGGGTCACGCCGGTTGGACAGCCGCGGTGCATCCGCGTTGTTGGGCGACGTCGGCCAGCAGGCCCCGCAGGAGGCGACGTCCGCGGTGTAGCCGCGACGTCACGGTGCTAAGAGGGGTGTGCATGAGATCGGCGACCTCCTTGCAGGGGAGGCCTTCTACGTCGGCGTAGTAGATCGCGAGGCGGAGCCGCTCGGGTAACGCCTGCATCGCGGCCCGAATCTGATTGTCGCCCAACCTGTCCAATGCGTGCTCCTCGGCGGAACGCCGACCTGTTGGTGGGTGATGGGCGGCAGAGGCCAGCAGTGCCTCGTTAAAGTGATCGATCGGATACTCGATGGGACGACGCTGCCGTTTGCGGTAGGTGTCGATATGGGCGTTCGTCATGATCCGGAGCAGCCAGCCGTGAAGGTTGGTGTCCTGCTTGAACGACTGCAAGCTCGCGTAAGCCTTCATCATGGTGTCCTGCAAAAGATCTTCGGCGTCGATGTGATTGCGCGTCATACGCATGGCGTGGCGGTAGAGCGGTTCAAGCATCAGGATCACGTCAGATTGAAACCGTGAGCGCAATTCGCTAACGGTCAAGGGTCGTGCCTGCGCATCGAGATCTACAGTCCTGCTCGCTGATTCGGCGACCGGACTGAGCGAGTATGCGGTCATCGGGACACCATCGTGTACCCGGCGACCCAGAATGTCACCGGCACCATCGCCAGCACTCCATACGCCGCGTTCAACATTGTTCGCTCTTTTCCTTGTGTGCTCACCGGCGCGGTGTCGGGCCTAGCCTGGGCCGTCGCTTGAGTGAGTACGTGATTAGTTGTCGACTACTACGGTCGCCGCGCGCGCAGCGCAAAACCATCGCCCGAGGATTCATGTTTAGGGCCGGATGGATCTAGTGCTTGGCGGGACCGGTATCTGACCGGGATTGGTTAATCAGAGCCGCGCATGAGTTGCGCCAATTGGGTGCGGGAGTTGATGCCCAGCTTGGCGAACGCATTGTGGA
>JAFAID010000243.1 GCA_019236925.1 Mycobacterium sp.
TCACTTATGTACTCGAGAACGCCCGCAAACTCACGTGTGCCGCGGAATCTATCACCTCGCCGGCCAGAGCCCCGGCCCAAATCGACTCCGCGATCCGCGCAGCACTGCAGCAGAGCAAACCCGTCTACCTCGAGATCGCCTGCAACATTGTCGCGATGCCCTGCGCCGCCCCGGGACCGGTCAGCGCCATTCTCGAAGAGGAGCCCAGCGATCAGCAATCGCTGCACGCGGCCATCACCGCGGCTGCGGAATTCCTGCACGGCAAGCAGAAGCCGGTAATTTTGATCGGCAGCAAGTTGCGCTCGGCCAAGGGCGAGGGGGCCGCCGTCGAGTTCGCGGAAGCGCTGGGCTGTGCTGTCACAGTCATGGCCGCGGCGAAAAGCTTCTTCCCGGAAGACCATCCGCAGTTCGCCGGTATCTACTGGGGTGAAGTCAGCACGCACGGCGCTCGCGAGATCGTCGATTGGTCCGACGCCACGGTTTGCCTCGGGCCCATCTTCAACGACTATTCAACCGTGGGTTGGACCGCCGTTCCGAACCCTCGCCATCTGCTGACTGTCGATACGGATTCCGTCAGTCTGGAGGACGAACATTTCGGCCGAGTCCGCCTGCGCGACTTCCTCTCCGGACTGGCCCGCAAGGTGGAGAAGCGCGACGCGACCATGATCGAATACAAGCGGATTGCGTCCACGCGGGCGCCGGGGAAGGCGGCAGCGCCAGACACGAAACTAACGCGATCCGAGATCATGAGACAGCTCCGACCGCTCGTCACAGAGAAGGCGTCGCTGATCGCCGAGACGGGAGACTCGTGGTTCAACGCCATGAAGCTCGATCTGCCGGGCGGAGCGCGTGTCGAGTTCGAAATGCAGTGGGGCCATATCGGCTGGTCGGTTCCGGCAGCGTTCGGATATGCGCTGGGCGCACCGGAACGGCGCGTGATTCTTATGGTTGGCGACGGGTCTTTTCAGCTGACCGGGCAGGAACTCGCGCAGATGATCCGCCACAATCTCCCGGTGATCGTCTTCTTGATCAACAACCGCGGATACACCATCGAAGTCGAAATCCACGACGGTCCATACAACAACATCAAAAACTGGGACTACGCCGGTCTGGTCGATGTCTTCAACGCAGACGACGGGCGCGGCCGTGGCCTCCGGGCAAAAACAGCCGGGGAATTGACCGACGCTATCAAGGTGGCGCTGGAAAACCAGGACGGTCCGACGCTGATTGAATGCGCAATCGATCGAGACGATTGCAGTGCCGAACTCATATCCTGGGGCCGCCAAGTGGCAGCCGCCAACGGGCGTCCGCCCCGTACGGTCTAGGGTTCGTTGCCGCCCTTGGCTGGCCATCGTTGCCGCGGGCCACATCGATCTGTACAGCCCGCACGGGGGCGGGACCACCCTGCATGTCGCGGTTCCGATCGCCCAAGCTTGAGCCGAGTCACGTCACGAGCTCGCTTGGCCGCCGTCGGGAGGTGAGCGGATCAGCCGCGTACGAGAAGGCGCCGAGTGGCGATGCCGGTCCCGGATGGCGTGACTACCGGCGGGTGAAGCCGACGACTCCCGGTCAATGACCACACCTCCCTTCAGCCGCCCCACCTCACATGACAAGCGGGGAGGGGTGTTACGGCGAAGGCTTACCGGGTTCGTCCTCGATCCGCTTCAACCGGTTTTCGATGTCACCGACCTGTGACCGCAGTTCCTCGACTGCTTGTAGCGCTCGATCGATGTCGCTGAGCCCCGATGTCAGTTTCTGGGCTACTTGCAACAGTTTATCGAGGGTGTTGTGTGTTTCCTCCGCGGTCAGCGCACCCTTCTGAGCGAGCGTCGACCGCGTCTCTTCGATCTGCTGTCGAAGCTCCGATCTGTCCTCCACCAACTCATTATCTTCATCTGTCGCGACGAAGGGTCGATTTCTCAGATCACTGTTCATGTAGATGAGCGGATCGCACGTATCTCCTGCAGACGCGCGGTCAGCGAATGCGATTGCGCACGCTACGAGGTGGCGAATGTCAACGTGCCGGACGGACACGGCCACCGCTACGTCGGCGACGTAGCCGACGCATGGGCCACCGTTCTGCAACCGCCCGGCCGGACAGCGGAGAAAAACGCACGACTGCGACCGATGTTGCCCTCAGAGTAGTGATCTGCTGGGTCATCCGGCGTGGGCCGATAAGCGGCGCAAGCTGGGCCTGTCGATTGCTCCGATCGCATTCCTCGGCAGCCTCTGAACAACCGTGATCTCCACCGGCACTTTGTGTTCCGATAGCACAGCATACAGGTGCTCACGGATCTGGTCGGTACTGAGCACCTCGGCCTTGTGCATGGACACAAACAGCACTGGCTCCTCGCCGTGCGCAGGATTCGGCCGGCCCACCACGGCGGCCTCCGCGATCTGCGGCAATTGATAAGCCACGCTCTCGATTTCGCGGGGATAGATGCTCTCCCCGCCACGGATGATCACGTTCTTGGCGCGGTCGACGATGGTCAGGTAGCCATCCTCGTCGAAGCGGCCGATGTCGCCGGTGTGCAGCCAGCCGTCAACGATGGCCTTGGCGGTCTCCTCCGGCCGGTTGAGATAGCCACGCATCACGTTAGCGCCCTTGATCATTATCTCGCCCGCCTCGCCGGGCGCAACCGAGCGGCCGGACAGATCGCCGAGGCGAATCTTCTGACCGGGCAGTGGCAGTCCGACTGTGCCTGGCTTGCGCTTGCCGTGCAACGGGTTTGCGGTACTGGCACACGATCCTTCAGTGAGTCCGTACCCTTCGATGACCGGGATCCGATAGCGGGATTCGAACCGCCGCAGTACTTCAGAGGCGGCTGGTGCAGCCCCGCAGAGGGCAAAGCGCACCGACGACGTGTCCGTTTCGACGTCCTCAGGTAGCCCGCACAACATCGTGAGAATCATCGGCACCGCTGAGAAATACGTGGCACGGGTCTTTTCGATGCGGGGAAAGAATGTGTTCGCGTTGAAGCGGCCCGCCACGGTGATGCGGCCGCCGGCCAGGAGCGGCGGCAGGGTGCCAACCACGATGCCATTGACGTAAAACGTCGGCAGAATCAGCAGACTGTGATCGTTTTGCGTAAGCCCGAAGGCGTCGGCCACCGAGTGGCACATCGCGTCGAGGTTGGCGTGATCGAGCACCACGCCCTTGGGGTGTCCGGTGGTGCCGCTGGTGTAGATGAGCAGCGCCCGCCGATCTTCGTGACGTCCGTCGGGACGCAGGTCAAGGTTCGGGTCCCCGCCCGCCAGCTCTTGAACCGTCACCACCTCGGCCGTGCCGGTGTCGAATCCCGGTTTGGTTTGCGCGATCAGCACCTTGGCGCCGGCGTCGGCAAGCTGATAGCGCACCTCCGTGGGGCGCCGCGATGGGTTGATCGGCGTGACAGCGGCACCGAGTCGCCACGCAGCGAACAGCGACACCACTAACGCGGCGGTATCGGGCAGCATCACCGCCACCACATCGTCGGCCGACACCCCGCGGCTGCGAAGCATCGAGCCAGCGCATTGCACTGCGTCGAGGAACTCGGCGTTGTTCAGATCGGCGTCGTGGTCGGCGACCGCGGGTCCCAACGGGTCGTAGTCCGCGCGCCGGTCGGGCAGTACCGACAGGTCCATGTGGGGTACTCCTTCAACGGACAGGTGATGTGATCAGCTTGAACTCCGCTTCTCGTGTTGTATTGCGAATGCGACACCGAGCCCCAAATCTTCGACCATTCAGCTCGCAACGATCTAGCGTCGTGGTGTGACGAAGGTGCGCCACGACAGTGATGTTGACGTGGACCGCTGTGTAAGTGAGATCGCCGCCCGACTCAGCGAAGGGTCGGGCGAGGCGGCGTCGGACATCCAGCACCGTCTTGAGGAGCAGATTCCCGAGATTCGGCAAGACGCGCTGACCATCGGGGTGCTTGGCGCCAGTGTTCAAAGCAACGTGGAGACACTGCTGGATGCGCTGCGTTACCACATCACGGTGGAACGCGTGGAGGCCCCGACGGCGGCGCTGGAGTATGCCCGCCGGCTGGCGCAGCACGGGGTGGCACTCACCGCCCTGGTGCGCGCCTACCGGCTTGGTCAGCGACGCATGAACGAACTGGTATTCGCCCAAGCCCGGGCGACCAAGATGGAGCCGTTGACGCGGGTGGCGGTGCTGGAACGGATTTCCGAGACCCTGTTCGACTACATTGACCGGGTGTCCCAGCAGGTTGCGGTGGTCTACGAGGAGGAGCGCGAACGCTGGCTGGAAAACCAGAACAGTTTGCGGACGGTACGTGTCCGGCAATTGCTTGCCGGCCCTGAGGACATCGACGTCGATGCGGCCACGACCGCGATCCGCTACCCGCTCCGCTGGCACCATGTAGCCGTGGTGCTGTGGTATCCGCACGCCGACGGCGAAGCCGACGAACTGACTCGACTGCAACGCTTCCTGCGAGAGGCCGCCCAAGCGACGCGGGCCGCGGGCGCCCCGCTGTTCGTCGCGGCTGACAGCGTATGTGGCTGGGGCTGGCTGCCGTACCGGGCGCCGGTTCCTGAAGCCCCCGAACAGGTGCGCACGTTCGCAACCACTATGCACGGCGCTCCTAGTGTCGCGACTGGGCCGATGGCAGCCGGCTTCAAGGGCTTTCGCCGCTCGCATCGCCTCGCCGCCGGCGCGCACGCCGTCGTGTCGGCGAGTGGAAGAGAGGAAATGACTGTCGTGGGCGCCTCGGAGCCGGGCGTCGCTGTCGCTGCCCTGCACGCCGCCGATGTCGGCGCCGCGCGGGAATTCGTCGCCGATGTGCTTGGCGCCCTGGCCGCCGATACCGGCAACGACGCACGGCTGCGCAAGACGCTGCGGGTGTTCCTCGAGTGCGGCGCCAGCTACAAACAGGCGGCCGATGAACTCACGCTGCACTTTAATACGGTGAGATACCGTGTCGAGCGGGCGATTTCGCGGCGCGGGCGTGAGATCAGCGCCGACCGTCTCGACGTAGAGGTCGCGCTGTTGTTGTGCCATTGGTACGGCAAGGCGGTGCTGCAGCCGGTGCCGGCGTGACGCCGAGGCACACTCTTTAGAATCGCGCTCGGTTACGACGAAGTCGTTGTCACGGCTACAACGATGGCCGTGGTTTATGTAGCGCGGTGACAATGGCGCCGAGCGGGCGGGCGTCTAATCTCCCTCGCCATGAATGACGGCGTGACGGCACAGCAGGTCGCCGGCGTGGCCAACCGACTTGCACAGAGAGCCGATGAACTGGCGTTGGGGCTGGCACGTGCGATCAGACGTGACGTGGCAACGTATCAGGCGCCAGCGGCGGTGCCCTTCAAGGTGCTTGCCGAGTCTTGCGCGGCGAACGTTCAAGCGCTGTTAGCGGGCCTGGCCAACGGGTCGGCGTTCGACACCACAGCTGCAACGCGCGTGGGGGTGGAACGGGCCGGCCACGGTGTGCCGCTGTCGTCGGTGATGGAGGCCTACCGGATCGGCTTTCGTCACATCTGGGACGTGGTGGTGTGCGAGACGACGGCCCAGGTCGGGGCCAATGGCGACGCCACGGCGATGTTGACCGCGAAAATGCTTGCCGCGCAGGAGTTATTCACTACAGCGATGGCCGTGGGTTATCGCAGCGAGCAGAGTCGTCAGCGGCTTGGCGATGAAGCGCGGCGCTCCACGCTCATTGACGCGTTGCTGCACGGGAGGCTGCTGGAGCAATGGAG
>JAFAID010000266.1 GCA_019236925.1 Mycobacterium sp.
CGATCAGCTACCAGGTGTTCGAAAAGGACGCCTTCGGCGCTGACTGGTCCAAGGCCAACGACCTGCTCGCCTACAACGCCAAGGGCAGCGACGGCCGCTTCCACATCTACACGGTCAGACCCGACGGCACGAACCCGCAGCCTTTCGGAGCGGGTGGGGCGAACTTCCCGCAACGCACCACCGGCACGCCGGTGTGGAGCCCGTCGGGCAAGTTCATCGCGTTCGTCGCCGAGAAGTCTGACCACCCGGGGAACTCGGTGCCTGCCACACCCGGATGGGGTAGCTACTCCGACCTATGGGTGGCCAGCGCCGACGGTTCCCACGCCTGGCAGCTCACCGACGTCCCGACCGATAAGGACCACGGCACGATCATCCCGGAGTTCTCCCCCGACGGCCGGCTGCTCGAATGGACCGAACGCACCAAGGTGCCCCGAATGTTGAACCCCGATCGCTTCGCCGGGTTCTGGGTGATCAAGGTCGCCAACTTCAATGTCGGCCAAGACGGCACACCGTCGCTGTCGGACATTCGGACCGTCTCCCCCACCGGCGATGCCTTCAACGAAACCGGCGGATTCTCCGCCGATTCCTCGTCACTGGTGTTCACCAGCAACTTCGAAACCCACAACCTCTGGCACAGTCAGATCTACCGCCTCGACCTCAATTCCGGTGCAATCACTCGACTCACCCGCGGCGACAGCTACAACGAGCATCCCCGCTACACCCCCGACGGGCAGGTGTTGTGGATGAGCAACGCCGACAACCCGTCACACGGCACCGACTGGTGGACGATGAACCCCGACGGGTCAAATCCGCAGCGCCTCAGCGAATTCAACATCAACGGCAACGCCAAGGCCCTCGGGCACAAACCCGTGTACGCGACGACCGTTCAGACCGCCAACTGGAGCGCCGACAACAGCTACTTCTACGGCGATGTCGAGACCAACCTGTTGAACTCCGACAGCGTGATAGCCCGGGTTGCGCTGACCTGCCACGGCTCTTGAAGCGCCGTCAGTCTCCTTGGCGGACCCAGGCGTAGATGTACAGGGCCATGGCGGTCGCCAGCGCGAGCAACACCCATTGCACGAGGGCCTGGTCGATCATGGAACCCGGCGGCGGCGCACCGGGCAGAATATTTCGCAGCGGAACGATCGCGAACAGGTTCGCCGCGTACCAGGTGGCGAACGGCGGTACGAACTTTCTTCGGCCCATCGCCATCGGAATGGCCACCAACAGCGCCAGGGTGGGCAGGCTGACCAGCACGAAGATGATGGCGAGGTCGAATAGCAGCGGGCCCTTGGCCCGCTGCAGGGTGACCACCACATTGCTGTTGTTGTTGTGGCTTCCGGTTTCGCTGGTGTCGGTAGAGCGCCGGACATCGGCGTCCCAGCCGTCCATCTGCCCGGTGACCTGGACAACAGCGGGTATTCGCTTACGGTTGGCGCCGCTCCCGACGAATACATCGGCGGACTGCGGCTCGGTGCGGTAGGAGTCGAACGGCCAGCTGCCGGGATCGCCGTGTGCCTCGACCGTGGTGTTGACCTGCGCCGGCGCTTTACCTTTCGGGAATTGCAGGTCTCCCAGGTCGTTCGGTGGATACAGCCGCACGGCGATGTCGGTGTTCAGCTCATCGAAGCGCTTGTCGTACAGCGACTCGCCCGGATAGATGAGCACATTGACCGTGAGGCGATTCGTCGTCGTCTTCAGCTCTTGCAGGCGTATCTGCACGACGGTGTCATCGGGCCCGGCCTGACTCAGGTCCAGTGGCGGCAGCGGACCTTCTGATTTTTGTAGCGCGCGAACGCCGACCAGCGACAGGCCGTAGGCGGCGAAGAACGCCAGCAGAATGGCCAGCCCGATAATGATGCCGCGTCTATGGTATTTGTCCGCCGGCGGTGACGGCGGCGCGGTGGCTGGCGCATCAACGCTCATTGGTCGCTACCGGAAATTCGTGACAGTCGGCGCAGCACGGGCTCAGGTTAGCGAATGCCGGAGCCGACCGCGCAGCGAAATAACTTTGCCCGGCAAGACTCCAAAATTCCGTCACCCGTTGGCCATCCTTCGGTAACTCGCAGTTCAAGATCGGTGTGCAGATCCACATTTCAGAATCGGAACCGGGCGGCGGGCCGGGCGTTGACCAGTTAGTCTGTTGTTTGGTTGCATGCGGGTTCCGATAGCTGCAATTCTCAACACGTATCGAGTTACGGGGTGAGGCAATCAAGATGAAGCACAAGCGATTAGTCGCCGCCGCCAGTTTGCTGGCTGCCGGCAGCGTCGTGCTGTCGGGGTGCGAGGTCCCACACACCAGCACGGCTTACGCCAGCGAGGTCGTGACCTGCGGCGGCAAGGCGACGATCAACGCCAGCGGCTCAACCGCGCAAGCCAACGCGATGAAATCGTTCGTCAGCGCTTACGCCAAGGCCTGCCCCGGGCACACGCTGGACTACACCGCGAACGGCTCTGGCCAGGGAGTCAGCGACTTCCTTGCCGGCAAGAGCGATTTCGCCGGATCGGACGTTCCGCTGGCCGACGACCAATACGGCCCCGCCAAGCAGCGATGCGGCGGCGCCGACGCCTGGAACCTGCCCGTGGTATTCGGCCCGCTGGCCATTACCTATAACCTCTTCAACAACGACTTTTTGGTGCTCGATGCCGAGACGCTGGCCGGGATCTTCAACGGCAGCATCAAGCGCTGGGATGACCCGGCCCTCACCGCGCTCAACGCATCCATGCCGCCCGAGGACATCAAAGTCGTCTACCGCAGCGATAAATCCGGCAGCACCGCCAACTTCCAGGCCTACCTGCAGGCCGCGTCCGGCGGCGCCTGGTCTCAGGGCACCGGCAAGGAGTTCAAGGGTGGCGTCGGCACCGGCGCCAAAGGCAACGACGGCACCTCGGCGATGGTGAAGAACACCGAGGGCGCGATCACGTACAACGAGTTGTCTTTCGCGATGGATGAGGGACTTTACGCCGCCGAGATCAAAACTCCGGGTAGCCGCAAGTCGCGACGCCCGGTGCGCATCGGCACCGACTCGGTCGGCAAGACCATCGCCGGGGCCAAGTTCGTCGGCAAGGGCAACGACCTGGTGCTCGACCTCTCGTCGTTCTACACCCCCACCGAAGACGACGTGTATCCGATCGTGCTGGCCACCTACGAGATCGTCTGCTCCAAATACCCCGACCCCCAGGTCGGGCAGGCGGTCAAAGCGGCCCTGCAGGCGACGCTCGGCCCCGGCCAGATCGACCTCGACAAACACGGCTACATCCCGCTGCCGCCTGACTTCCAATCGCGGGTCTCCAGCGCGGTCGCCGCGATCAGCTGATCCGTCAGGGCAGATCGCGCACGCATCGGAAGCCGATGTGAGTGGTCGCGGTGTCCTGCGACTGCGGTGATCGCGCTGCCGGCCGATACCGGTGGCAGTACTCGGGTGCGCACAGGTGCGAACCACCCTTGAGCGTCTGCGCAATGGTCGGGTCGGCGGGCCCCGACGGCGCACAGCAGGCCTTCGGCGGCTGATCGAGGCGATGGTGGGCCGAAAATTCGGTGGTCGTCCATTCCCAGACATTCCCGATCATGTCGAGAAGGCCGAACTCGTTCGGCGGGAACGCACCCACCGGCGACGTTCCGGCCCAACCAAGCGCACCATCGTTGCGGTACGGGAACCTGCCCTGCCAGGTGTTGGCCATCAGCTTCCCGTCCGGCTTCTCCTCGTCACCCCACGCGTACGTTGTGGTGGCTCCGCCGCGAGCCGCGTACTCCCACTCCGCCTCGGTCGGCAGCCGCCGCCCGGCCCACCGCGCATAGGCCGCGGCGTCGGGATAGGCCACCTGCACGACCGGATGGTCCGCCCGGTCTGCCACGTCGCTGTCCGGTCCGAACGGGTGGCGCCAATTCGCGCCCGGCGCCCACACCCACCACTGCCGCCAGTCACGCAGGTCGACCGGGGCCGGCGTCGGACGAAATACCATCGCGCCCGCGCGCAGCTCGCCGGGGTCGACTCCCGGATAGAGCGCGGGATCGATGGGTTGCTCGGCGACCGTCACATACCCTGTCGCGGAGACGAATTCGGCGAACTGAGCATTGGTCACCGGATGCCGTTCCACGGCGAAGGCGGCCACCGTCACCGTGTGGATCGGCGCTTCTTCGGGGTAAAAGCTCGTCGACCCCATCCGGAAAGACCCGGACGGCAGTTCGACCAGCTCGGTGGGCATACGTTCAGGGTATGACCACCGCGAAGTCTTGCATCAACGCGGTTTTCGCCGCGCCGAATCCAGGCGCGCCGGCCGGCCCTTCCAGGTGCGTGGTGACCAGATATTTGTTTGTGTTGGTCCAGATGTGGGTGATCCGGTCGGCGAAATCCAGCTTGCCCGGCGGCCCGAGGAATGTGCCGGTGAGCTTCTGGCTGCTGTAACCGCAGAACTTGGCGCCCACGGTGTCCACCTGTAAGTCAGGCTTCGAGCGCCGCAGCATGGCCGCGTAGTCGGCGAGGGCAGCGGTGGGGTCAAGCGTTGTCGCAGCGATGGTCACCGTGCCGGTCATGTCGTCGGGTCCGCTGAGCGTCAACGCGACATCGCCTTGTCCGGGATCAGAAGTCCAGTCCTCGGGCACCGTGACGGTGATTCTCGGTGCGGCCGGGTCGGAGACCTGCGCGACGGTGCCCACGCCGACCCCGGTCGGCTCCGGAAAGCAGACGAAGGCGTTGGGCGGGATGTGGTCCGGCAACGTGGTTTCGATCCCGGGAACCGGTTTACCGCCGCTCGTGGTGGGCTGCTGCGTCGCCGACGAGCCGGTCGTCGTGGACGCGACCCTCCCACCGGTCCAAGCAGCAACGCCTTCGGTGGTCTTGACGCATCCGGACAGCACCGCAATCGCCACCAGGCCGGCCGCCCCTGCCATGGCCCAGACATACCTCGACGGAAACTCAGTCACGTGAAAAAGCCAGCGCCAGTTCCTTTTCCAGATCTTCGTACGGCCGGCCGGAAAGGTCGAAGGTGACCTGGGCGATGGTGCCACCGGTGAACGCGAACGGCGCTTTGTAGCGACTGGACACTGCCGAACCGCCGTTGCGGCCGACCGTGATGCCCGCCCCCGCCAGCCCGAACATTCCCGGGTGGGCTTGCACATCCGCCAGCGTGCCGACCACATCGTCATCGATGAACAACGTGAGGTCACCGAGCGGCGTATGGCTGTTCGCGACGGTCCCAGCGCGTGAATAGCTAACGCCGAGCAGATGTCTGCCCAACGGCACCGCACCCGAGGAGGAAACCAACTGCTGACGCTCACCGAGGAAGTTGTAGACGTAATGCAGCCGTCCGTCCTGGATGAACAGCACGTGGCCGCCGTGGCCGCAGCCCTGCTTGAACAGCACCCCTTCGGCGCCGGTGGTATCCACGGTCACGTCGGCCAGCAGCGCGAACGAGCGGGCGCGAATCTCGGCGGCCGCCCCCATGCCGACGTCCGCGCAGTCGGGATAGTAGGTGTAGCTGGTCCGTTCGCCGACCAGGTAGGGCCGGAAACGTGTCAGGGTTTCCGGCATGTTGAGATCCGCCAACGGCAGACCGTTGTATTTGTCCGCCTCGGAAAACCACAGCGCCTTGAGCTCTTCAAGCTTGTCGGGGTGTTCGTTGGCCAGGTCGTGGCACTGGCTGCGGTCGGCTTCGATGTGGAAGAGTTCCCAACGGTCGGCGTCGAAATGCGCCCAACCCGCGGGTGTGGCCGCGTGGATGGTGTTGGCGAACCAGCCCTGATGCCAGATCCCGCGGGTTCCCAGCATGGTGTAGAACTGGGTCTGCTTGCCGTTGTCGGCGGCCGGATCAGCAAGTGCCGCTTTGAAACTCACGCCGTCCAGGGGCTTCTGCGTGATGCCTTTGACGGTCTCCGGCGGCGTCATGTCCAGCAGGTCATACACGGTCGGGGTGATGTCGCAGACGTTGACGTAGTTGTCGCGGACCTCGCCGTGCGCCGCAATCCCGTTGGGCCACGAGATGATCGCCGTGTCGGCGATACCGCCCTCATGGGAGGCGTAGCGTTTGTACAGCTTGTAAGTCGTGTTAAAGGCCATCGCCCACCCAATTGGGTAGTGGTTGTAGGTTTCCGGTCCACCCAGGTGGTCGAACAACTTCATGCTCTCTTCGACGGTGTCGATGTAGCCGTTGAAGAATGTGCCCTCGTTGACCGACCCGTTCGGACCGCCCTCGCCGCTGGCGCCGTTGTCGG
>JAFAID010000401.1 GCA_019236925.1 Mycobacterium sp.
TCTTGCCGTGTGTGCCGGTCACCATCAGCGTGGTGCGCCCGGCCATCAGCTTGGCCAGCACCGCCGGCCGCAGCACCACCGGGATGCCGCGTCGCCGCGCCTCGACCAGCTCGGGGTTGGTCTTCGGGATCGCGGCGTGCGTGGTGATGACCGCGGTCGCGCCACCCGGCAACAGATCCAGCGATGACGCGTCGTGGCCGATCCGGATCAGCGCGCCGCGTGCCCGTAGCGCGCGCACCCCGCGCGACTCCTTGGCATCCGACCCCGACACCTGGCCGCCCCGGTCCAGCAGGATCCGGGCGATGCCCGACATGCCCGCTCCCCCGATGCCGACCATGTGCACCCGCTGCAGCTCGGGGGGCAGCGGCGGGACGTTCACCGTCGCGTTCTTCCCGTCGGCTGGACATCGCGGGCTTGGCGGGCCACATCCAGTGCACGCCGCCGTCTTTTCACGCGCTTCCCGTCTCGCGCTGCGCGCGCGACGTCAACCGCGACCCGAGCGACCTGCTGTGCCGCTTCGGGATGGCCGACCAGCGCGGCGGCCTTGGTCATCGCCATCAGCCGCGGCGCGTCGTTGAGCAGCGTGCCGACTTGATCGGCCACGAAGCCAGGCGACAGCTCGGCATCGCCGACCAGCAGGCCGCCGCCGGCGTTGACCACCGGTAACGCGTTGAGCCGTTGCTCGCCGTTGCCGATCGGCAGCGGCACATAGACCGCGGGCAGGCCGACGGCGGTCACTTCGGCGACCGTCATCGCGCCGGATCGGCAGATCGCCAAATCCGCGGCGGCGTACGCCAGGTCCATCTGATCCAGGTAGGGCACTGCGACATACGGCGGGTCGGCGGGTTCCGGGGTGGGTAGCTCGATGGTGTTCTTGGCACCGTAGGCGTGCAGGACCGCCACTCCGGCGGCCGCCAGCTCACCGGCGGCCGCGGCGACCGCCCGGTTGATCGAGGCGGCTCCCTGGGAGCCGCCGAACACCAGCAGCACCCGCGCGTCTTCGGCGAAGCCGAAGTGCGCGCGCGCCGTCGGCCGCAGCGCCGCGCGGTCCAGCGAGGTGATGGCTGCCCGGACCGGCACGCCGACCACTTCGGCGCGCGGCAGGCCGGGATCGGCGACCGCCGACAGCACCCGCTTGGCGCTGCGGGCGCCGACCCGGTTGGCCAGCCCGGCGCTGGCGTTGGCTTCGTGGATCACCACCGGCACGCGTCGCCCGCGCCGGGCCGTACCGCGGGCGGCGAGATACGCGGGCAGCGACACGTATCCGCCGAAGCCGATCACCACGTCGGCGTCGACCTTGTCCAGCACGGCACGGGTCTGCCGGACGGCGCGGAACACCCGTAGCGGCAGGCGGGCCAGGTCACCGGTGGGCTTGCGGGGCAACGGCACCGGGGTGATCAGCTCAAGTGCGTAGCCGCGCTCGGGTACCAGCTTGGTCTCCAAGCCACGCTCGGTGCCGAGGGCAGTGATGCGGACCTGCGGATCCAGGGCGACCAGGGCGTCGGCGACGGCCATCGCGGGTTCGACGTGGCCGGCGGTACCGCCGCCCGCGAGCACCACCGACAAAGACGAGTCCCCGGTTGGCTCTTTGACCGAGTCGTTCACCCGTAGCGCTGACCTTCCATTGCGCGACGACCAGCGTGTGCATGACGCTGACCGGTGTACCGCTGTCCGCCTCCATGATGCCTCCCCCGCAAGCGGGTGGTACCCCCAGCCCGAACCGCCTCTCGATCCACCGCGGGCGGTCTCGCGGGCCGCGCGGCACGAGCGCCGGACGCCTTGCGCGGCGGCTTGGCCGGCTGCGGCCGGCCGCGCAGCCTGTCGCGCAGCGCTTCGACCCGGGTCGGCACATAGGGCTCGGGCAGCGGCAATCGCAGCAGCCGGTTCATCCGGTCGTCACGCCCGGCTCGCAGCGCGGCGGCGGCCTCGGGTTCGTGGCGAGCCGCGTTTGCCATCATGCCGATCATCAAAAGTGTTGTGGCCGAAGATGTTCCACCCGCGGAGATGAGTGGCAGCTGGATGCCGGTGACCGGCAGCAGGCCGATAACGTAGCCGACGTTGATGAACGACTGGCCGATCACCCACATCGTTGTGGTCGCGGTCAGCAGCCGCAGGAACGGGTCGGCCGACCGCCGCGCAATACGCATCCCGGCGTAGGCGAACAGCCCGAACAACCCCAACAGGCCGAGTGCACCGACAAGGCCGAGTTCCTCACCGATGATCGCGAAGATGAAGTCGTTGTGGGCGTTGGGCAGATAGTTCCACTTGGCCGTGCCCTGGCCCAGACCGTCGCCGAAGATGCCGCCATTGGCCAGTGCGAACTTGGCCTGCCTGGCCTGATATCCCAAGTCCTGCGGGTCCTGGCCCGGGTTCAGCCATGACCGCACCCGGTCGGATCGGTAACCCGCGGACACCGCCAGGATGGCCGCCGCCACGACCGCGGCGAACAGCGAACTCAGGAACACCCGCAGCGGCAGGCCGGCATACCAGAACAGCCCCAGCAGGATGATGCCCAGCGAGACCGTCTGGCCCAGGTCGGGCTGCGCGACGATGAGCGCCAGCGCGATCACCGCCGCCGGCACCAGCGGGACCAGCATCTCCCGAAGCGAGGCCCGCTCCATGCGCCGCGCGGCCAGCAGGTGGGCGCCCCAGATCGCAAGGGCGATCTTGGTCAGCTCGGAGGGCTGCATCGAGAAGCCCGCGATCACGAACCACCCACGGGAGCCGTTGGCCTCTTTGCCGATTCCCGGGATCAGCACCAGCACCAGCATCACGATGGTCAGCGCGAAACCGGAGAACGCCATACGCCGCATGAATCGCACCGGTAACCGCAACGCCAGATAGCACGCGACCAGCCCGATGACGGTCCACAGCACCTGACGGCCGAAGATGACCCACGCCGACCCGTCGTCGTCATAGGAACGGACCCCGGATGCGGAGAGCACCATGATCAGACCCAACGTGGTCAACAGCGCAGCCACGGCGATGATCAGGTGAAATGACGTCATGGGCCGGCCCAGCCAGGCACCGAACCGGGTGCGCGGCCCCGGCGTAGCGGTGGCGGCCGGTTTGGCGGTGGCCGTCGGGCGCTCGTCGGGCTCCGGCGCGCTGGTCTCCCCCGACGTGTCAGGCGTGCTCTCCGTCGGCTGCGCGTCCTTGGTTCCCCGGCGCAGCAGCCGGGCCAACCTGTTGGCCACGCCAGCTATCCGGACGTGGCACGCACGGCGGCCGCGAACGCGTCGCCGCGGTCGGCGTAGCCGGTGAACTGGTCAAATGACGCCCCCGCCGGTGCCAGCAGCACCGTGTCGCCAGGCCGGGCCAGGTCTCGGGCGGCGGCGACGGCAGCGCTCATCACGCGAATGCCGACGGTCTCGCCCGACGGAGGAATCACTTTTGTCACATAAGTAACAAGAGACTCAGCAGTCGCATGCATATCAGCATCCTCGCCTGTCACAACCTGTACGACGGGTACATCCGGCGCGTGTCGTGATAACGCCTCAGCAACCTCGGCCCGATCGCGGCCGATCAACACCGCCCCGACCAGCCGCGGAGCGATCCTGGCGACCGTCTCCTGCACCGATGCGCCCTTGAGCAGACCCCCGGCTATCCACACCACCCGCGGGTATGCCAGCACGGATGCCTCGGCGGCGTGCGGATTGGTGGCTTTGGAATCGTCGACGTAGCTGATCTCGTCGACGACGGCGACCACCTCGGCGCGGTGCCGGCCCACCCGAAACGTCGCCAGCGCATTCGCGACCGCCTCCGGGGTTGCCCCGACGCTGCGCGCCAGGGCGGCGGCCGCCAGTGCGTCGAGCACGCCCACCGGCCCCGGTACCCGGATCGACGAGACCGCAGCCAGCGTCACGTCGCCGGAGCTGACTGAGGAGCCGGCTTCAAAAAAAGCCCGGTCGACGAGCATGCCGTCGCGCACCCCGAGTTCCCCGACGGCGGGTTCGCCGAGCCGGAAGCCGACGCGTACCGGTGCGTGGGTGGCCGACAGCAGCGCCGCCGCGCGCGGGTCGTCCAGCCCGGCGACGGCCACCCGGCCGCTCAGCACCCGTGCCTTGGCGGCGGTGTAGTCGGCGAGGCTGCCATGCCAGTCCAGATGGTCTTCGGCGATGTTGAGCACCACGCCGGCCTCGGGCCGCACCGACGGCGCCCAGTGCAGCTGGAAGCTGGACAACTCGACGGCCAGCAGGTCGGCCGGCTCATGCAGGGCATCCAGCACCGGGCTACCGATGTTGCCGCACAGCCTGCTGCGCAGGTCTGCGGCCGTGAGGATGGCCTGCAGCATCGATGTGGTGGTCGTCTTGCCGTTGGTGCCGGTGACCGCCAGCCAGCGGCGCGGGGGCCCGTAATGACCGGATGCGTCCAGCCGCCAGGCCAGCTCGACATCGCCCCAGACCGGTACACCGGCCGACTCGGCGGCGGCCGGCACCGGCGCGGTCGGCGGGAAACCGGGACTGGTCACGACCAGCGCGTAGCCGGTGATGTGCTGTGCAGCGGTCGACGAATCCACCGCCACCGTCCCGGCGTCGGCGAACCGCTGCCGCGTTGCCGGGTCGTCGTCGCACAGCGTTGCCGTCACACCCAGCGGTGCCAGCGCCGCCAGTACCGAGCGCCCGGTCACTCCGCCGCCCGCGACCAGCACCGACGTGCCCGGCCTGAGGTCGGATATCGAACCGCGCGCATCGTCGCCGGCGCGGCTCATTTGCGCCGCTCCTCCCCATCGCTGCGCTCTGCATCGTCGCCGGCGCGGCTCATTTGCGCCGCTCCTCCCCATCGCTGCGCTCTGCATCGTCGCCGGCGCGGCTCATGTCAGCGGCCGCCGGTGGCGGCCAGCCACTCGCTGTAGAACAGCGCCACCCCCAGGCCGCAGCTGATCGCGGTGAGCAGCCAGAACCGGATGATCACCGTGGTTTCGGCCCAGCCGACGAGCTCGAAGTGGTGGTGGAAGGGCGCCATCCGAAACACTCGACGACCAGTTGTGCGGAAGGCCAGGATCTGCACCACGACGGAGGCGATCTCGGCGACGAACAGCGAGCCGAGCACTACCGCGAGGATCTCGGTGCGGCTGGTCACCGAGATCCCGGCGATGATGCCGCCCAGGGCCAGCGATCCGGTGTCTCCCATGAAGATTTTGGCCGGCGCGGCGTTCCACCACAGAAACCCGATGCAGGCACCCGCCGTCGCGGCCGCGATGATCGCCAGGTCCAGCGGATCGCGCACGTTGTAGCAGCCCGGACCCGGCGTGACCGCGCAGGCGTTGCGGTATTGCCAGAAGGTGATCAGCACGTAGGCGGCCGTGACCATGGCCATGCTGCCGGCGGCCAGCCCGTCCAGACCGTCGGTGACGTTGACCGCGTTCGACCACGCGCTGACGACGACGACGCAGAACAGCACGAAAAGCGCGGGAGCCAGTGTGACGGTTGCGATTTCGCGTACATAGGACAGGTCGGAGGTGCCCGGCGTCAGCCCGGCGTCGTTGCGGAATTGCAAGACCAGCACGCCGACGAGCACCGCGGCGGTGATCTGCCCGACGGTCTTGGCCGTCTTGTTCAGCCCCAGGTTGCGTGTGCGCCGGATCTTGATCAGGTCGTCGACGAATCCGACCGCGCCCAGCGTGGTGGCCAAAAACAGCACCAACAGACCCGACGCCGACGGCCCCTCGCCGTTGAAGGCCAGACCGGCGAGGTGGGTGCCCAGGTAGCCCGCCCAGATGCCGGCCAGGATCGCCACCCCACCCATCGACGGCGTTCCGCGCTTCGTCTTGTGGCTTGGCGGGCCGTCTTCGCGGATCTCGTGACCGAAGCCCTGCCTGGTGAACAACCGGATCAGCATCGGGGTCAACAGTATGGACACCGTCAGCGCAATCGCGACGGCGATGAGGATGTCGATCATCGGCGATCGCCCTGGCCATGATTAGCCGCGGCGGTGTCGGCGATCAACGAGTCGGCGAGTGCCCCCAGACTCGCGGCGTTGGAAGCCTTGACCAGCACCACATCCCCGGGCTGCAGTTCGGCCCGCAGCAAGGCCAGGGCAGCGTCGGCGTCGGCGACGATGGCGGCCCCTTTGTCAGCTTCTGAGCCCCACGAGCCTTCCATGACCGCGCCGTGGTGGATGGCGCTCATAGACCTCCCCATTCCCACGACAACGAGTCGAGACACATCTAAGCGCACCGCGAGCCGGCCGATGCGGTCATGCTCGGATATCGCGTCCTCGCCGAGTTCGGCCATCTCGCCTAACACCGCCCAGCTGCGGCGGGGGCCGGCCCCGCTGCCGCTGCGGGCAATCCAGGCAAGTGCCTGCAACCCGGCCTGCATGGAATCGGGATTCGCGTTGTAGGCATCGTCGATGACGGTGACCCCGTCGGCGCGGGTGCTCACCCGCATCCGGTGCTGCGACACCGGGCCAGCGCCGGCCAGCGCCGTCGCCACCTGCGCGGGGGTGGCACCGCATTCCAGCGCTACCGCGGCCGCGCACAGCGCATTGCCGACCTGATGGTCGCCGTGCACGGCCAACCGGATGTCGACGCCGCTGTCGGCCGAGTGCAAGGTGAACTGCGGCCTGGCCAGCTCGTCGAGTGTGACCGGACCGGCCCATACGTCAGCGGGCCCGGTGTCGGTCTGGCTGTGCCGGCTCACCCGCACCACGCGGGCCGCGGTCAGCTCGGCCATCGCCGCCACCGCCGGGTCGTCGACATTGAGGACGACCACTCCAGATCGCGGAACAGCCTGCGGCAACTCGGATTTGGTCTGCGCGATGGCCTCGCGTGAGCCGAACTCACCCAAGTGGGCGGTTCCGACATTGAGCACCACCCCGATGGCCGGTGGCGCTATTGCCGCCAGCTGGGCGATGTTGCCTGGGTGGCGCGCCGAGAGCTCCAGGATCAAGAAGTCGGTGCTGGCGGTGGCGCGCAGAACGGTCCAAGGGTGGCCCAGCTCGTTGTTGAACGACCCAGGCGGCGCCACCACCTCGCCGAGCTGTGCGAGCACCGCGGCCAGCAGGTCTTTCGTCGACGTCTTGCCCGACGAGCCAGTGATCCCGACGATCGTCAACCCGCCGGCCACCAGCTCGGCGGCCACTGCCGCGGCCAGTTTGGCCAGCGCGGCCAGCACCGCCGCTCCTGACCCGTCGTTGTCGTGCTCGAGAACCCCGGCCAGTCCGCCGCCGCGGGTTGCAGCGGGCACGGCGGGGCGAACGACGATCGCCGGCACCCCGACCGGCCGGGCGGCCAACACCGCGACCGCCCCGGCGGCGATCGCGGACTCCGCATGGTCGTGCCCGTCGGAGCGGGCGCCCGGCAACGCTAGAAACAACCCGCCGGGTGTGACCTTGCGGGAGTCGAACTCGACGGTTCCGGTGACGTGCAGGTCCGCCGCGGCCCGCGCCGAGATGTCGGCCAGTTCGCCGCCGACGATCTCGGCGATCTGTGCGACGGTGAGGTCGATCATGTGCGCCGTGCCTCGAGGGCGGCGGCGAGCTCGACCCGGTCGTCGAACGGAGAGGTCTGCCCGCCGCGGGTCTGGCCGGTTTCGTGGCCTTTGCCGGTGATCAGCACCACGTCGCCGGAAGCCGCCCAAGCGACGGCGTAGTCGATCGCCGCGCGCCGGTCCCCGATCTCCAGCACCCGTGCGGCTCCGCCGGCTTCGGCGGCGCCGACGAGGATCTCGCGGCGGATCGCCGCGGGATCCTCACTGCGGGGATTGTCGTCGGTCACGATCACCAGATCGGCCAGCTCGGCGGCGATCCGGCCCATCGGGGCACGTTTACCCGGGTCGCGGTCACCGCCGGCCCCGAACACCACGGCCAGCCTGCCGTCCGGGCGGCGCAGAGACTCCAGCACCGCACCCAATGCGCCCGGCTTATGCGCGTAGTCGACCAACGCGAGAAAGTCCTGCCCGCGGTCGACGTGCTCGAGCCGCCCGGGGACGCGGGTGTGCCGCAGCCCGCTTGACGCCTGCTCCGGGGATACCCCGAGCGCGTCGATAACAGCCAGTGCCACAAGGCAATTGGCGACGTTGTAATCGCCCGGCAGCGGGATGCCAACCCGGTGGTGCACGCCGGCCGGGTCGACCGCGGTGAACTCCTGTTCGCCGGCGTCGGCTGTCACATCAAGAGCGCGCCAGTCCGCGGACCGGCCCTGCGCGCTGACGGTGATCGCGGCCTCGGCGCGGTTGGCCATCTGGCGACCGGCGTCGTCGTCGACGCACACCACCGCGCGGCGGGCGCGCAGCGGCGAAGAGGGGTCGAACAAGCGTGCCTTGGCCTCGAAGTAGTCCGCCATCGTCGGGTGGAAATCAAGGTGGTCGCGGGACAGGTTGGTGAAGCCGCCCACCGCGAAGTGCACGCCGTCGACGCGGCCAAGGGTAAGCGCGTGACTGGACACCTCCATCACAACGCTGTCGACACCGCGCTCGGCCATTGCCGCGAGCTGGGCCTGCAATGCGGGCGCCTCGGGCGTGGTCAGCGCACTGGGCACGTCGACGCCGTTGATTCGCAGGCCAATCGTCCCGATCAGTCCTACCTTGCGCCCGGCCGCCCGCAGGCCGGCCTCGATCAGGTATGTCGTGGTCGTCTTGCCCGACGTCCCGGTCACGCCGATGACGGCGAGGCGCTCGGATGGACGGTCGTATACGGTGGCGGCGAGTTCGCCAAGCACGCTGCGGGGGTCGGGATGAACCAGCACCGGCACCGAGCCGGCGTGGTCGCCGATCTCGGCGACGCCGGCGGCGTCGGTAAGCACCGCAACGGCCCCGCATTCGATCGCATCGCCGAGATAGCGGGCACCGTGGGTCGACGCGCCGGAAAGTGCCGCGAACAGGTCACCCGACCGCACGTCCTGGGCTCGCAAGGTGACACCGGTGATTCGCAGATCGGGGACGGCTTGAGGCTGCTGGGAGCCCTCGGCGGGTACCGCGCCGACTTGAGCGGCCAGGGTCGATAGCGGCACACCCAAGCCGGCGCTGGGGCGCAGCGCAGTGGACACCGATATCACCTTCCTCTGCCGCCAATTTTTAAGACCGTTCGTCGTCTTAATCGGCCATGACCCTACCGATCCGGAGAATTCCGACGTTAGGGTTCTCAGCTTTGCCGGGTTGGTTGTTATCCGATAATCAGCCGTTATGGCTTGAAAGTCAGATAAAGGACGACCCCGGCAAGGTCGAAAACGCCGAGACCCAATTCACTATGACGACGACGCGGCGACCCCGTCGCCGCCGACCGCACGCAACTGCTCGACATTGTCGTGCTCCATCGCCGTAAAGTCGATCCCGTCGTTGTTCAGGTCCAACGCGTGACCGCCGACCCGGCTCAACAGCTTGCGCGACGTCTCCAGCCAGTTCGCTGTCCTGTCCTGCAGCGCCGCCGCAGAGGCGCCGACCCAACCCGACTGGGCGGCCGCAATCCGATTGTCTGACGACAAATGAGCACCAGCCAGATCCTCACCCTGTTCGGACACCTGCGCCACCGAGCGCGCCAACGCCTCGAGGTCGAGCCGAAACATTCTCTCAGCAGCCATCGTCATCACCTCGCGCCAAAACGCTGACCAATCACCGATAGCAGCAGCTGGTGACCGACCGCAAGTCACCCCGCGCCTACATGGCTTGCAGTGTCAGCGGCGGCCCGGGATCGGGTGACAGTGGGACGTTTTCGCGTTGCAGCAGCCAGCCGGCGATGTTGTGGAACAACGGGGCTGCCGACGATCCTGGTGAGCCGTCGGCGGCGTGCTGCGGGTTGTCCATCATGATGCCGATGACATAGCGCGGATCGTCGCTGGTGGCCATGCCGGCGAAGGTGATCCAGTAAACGTTGTCGAAGTAGCAGCCGCACGCCGGGTTGATCTGCTGCGCCGTGCCGGTTTTGCCGGCAATCTGGTAACCCTCGACCGCGGCCGCCGGCGCGGTGCCCTCCTGGTAGCCCCTTGGATCACGCTGCACGACCGCGCGCAGCATGTTGCGCACCGTCTGCGCGGTCTCCGGCGACACCACCCGAATCCCTTCTGGGCGCGGCTCTTCGGTACGGGTGCCATCTGGTGCGATGGTGGCCTTGATGATCCGCGGCGGCATCCGCAGCCCGTCGTTGGCGATCGTCTGATACGTGCCTGCCATCTGCAGCAACGTCATCGAAAGACCTTGGCCGATAGGAAGGTTGGAGAATGTGCTGCCCGACCATTGGTCGATGGGCGGCACCAGCCCGGCGCTCTCACCGGGCAGCCCGACCCCGGTGCGCTGACCCAGCCCGAACTTTCGCGTCATTTCGAAGTACCGCTGCGGTCCGACGCGCTGGGACAGCATCAGCGTGCCCACGTTGGATGACTTCCCGAACACCCCGGTGGTGGTGTACGGCGCCACGCCGTGATTCCACGCGTCGTGCACGGTGACCCCGCCCATGTTGATCGAGCCGGGCACCTGCAGCACCTCATCGGGATTGCTGACCCCGTACTCGATCACCGAGGCGGCCATGACGACCTTGTTCACCGACCCCGGTTCGAACGGAGAGGTGACCGGCAGATTGCCCATCTGCTTGTTGCCCTGACGCCCGATGTCCTGAGACGGGTCGAAGGTGTTGTCTTTGGACATGGCCAGCACTTCGCCGCTCTTGGCATCCAGCACTACCGCCGAGACATTGCGTGCCCCGGACAGGTTCTTGGCCTGCTGAACCTGCTGCTGCACATAGAACTGAATATCGTCGTCCAGGGTGAGCTGGACGGTCGAGCCGTTGGCCGCCCTGTGCTGATTGCGGTAGCTGCCGGGGATGACCACGCCGTCGGAGCCGCGGTCGTAGGTAATCGAGCCATCGGTGCCGGCCAGCTCGGCGTCCATCGAATCTTCCAATCCGAGCAGACCATGGCCGTCCCAGTCGATTCCGCCGACGATGTTGGCCGCCAGCGATCCGCCGGGATACTGGCGCAGGTCTTGGCGTTCGGTGCCCACCTCGGGGTATTTGGTGGTGATGACGGTGGCGATCGCAGGGTCGACGGCGCGGGCCAGATAGACGAATGTCTCGTCACTGCGCAGCTTCTTCAGCAGGGTGGCCTTGTCCGGCTTGTTGTTCAGCCGCAGCGCCACCTCTTTGGCGATCTCCGCCAGTCGCTTTTCCGGATCGGGGGCCTTTGCGTTCTTCTGTTTGGCTTCTGCCAGCTGCTTGTGGATCTTGCGCGGCTGGAAGGTCAGCGCGCGAGCCTCCATGGTGAACGCGAGTTGGTCGTTGTTGCGGTCGATGATGCTGCCGCGCAACGCTTTTTGGACATCGGTGACCTTGAGTTGGCCGGCGGCCTCGGCTCGTAGCCCGGATGCGCGCGGAACTTGGAGGTAGAACAGCTGAACCGCCGCCACCAACAGCGCCAGGAAAATCACCGCGTTGCCTGCTCTGTGCCGGAAGACGAACGACGCGCCGCGGCTTCCGATCTCGACGGCCTGGCGGGTACGACGATCCCGCGCGGAACGCACCGGTGGGCTCGCCTTCGCCCGCGCATCCTTTTTCTGCGCCGTCGATTTCTTCGGCTTCTTGGCTGACGTCACGCCTCGACGTTTCAGCGGCCGCGATGATCGGCTGCCCGACCGCTCTCCGCGGCTCACCGTGCAGCGCCGGGCGTTGTCACGGTCAACGGGCCGAACTGCTCGCCGATAAGCGGCGCGGCGGGTGGTCCAGGGAGGTGGGGCACGCCCGGCGGCGCGTTGGCCGGGGCCGGCGCGGCAGCCGGCGGAGCCGCGGGTCCGCCCTGGGGCGCGGGCCCGGTCACCGGCGGCGGTGCGACCGGAGCCGCCGGGACCACGGGCGCGGCGACGGGCGCCGGCCCGGCGGGGATGGGGACCGCGGGCACGGGTACGGCGACAGCCGGGGGCGGTGCGGCCGCCAAACCCGGCGCGGCCGGCACACCCGGGGCGGGCGGCAGTACGGGTCCCGGTCCGACAGCGGGCAGTTGCGGCGCGCCAGGAGGTGACGGGAAGTGCTGCGGGCCGAGCGTGCTGGCGCCGTCAGGGGTGCGGACCATGACGTCGGGTCCGGGCGCCACCGGGACACCCGGGGCTCCGTTGCCCGGCAGGACCCGCGTTGGCACCTCGAGCCCCGGCGCCGGAGGCGGTTTCGGCTTTTCGTCAGGCCGCTTGGTGTTAAGCGGCGGCGGCTGCACGCCCTGAGCGGGCTTGGGGGTGCCGACCACCATCCAGTTCCCCGTCGGATCCTGGATAAGGTGCGCGGTGTCCCTGGTCGGGATCATCCCCAGGCCGCGGGCGGCCTCGGCCAACGCGGGAGCCGATTCTGCCTCCAGCACATCTCGCTCGAGCGCTTCCTTCTGCTGCTGCAACAGCCGGTTCTGCTGGCGGGCACTGCCAAGCTGGTAGGAACGCTCGGCAGAGTCGGTGGACAGCCACAACGTGAGGCCCAGCCCGGCGCCAAGAGAACCGATCACCAGCACCACGAACGGCACTTTGGCCACCAAAGTCCGCGGCCGTAGGTCGATCGATGCCAGCCGGTCGAGCAGACGTTCCCGCAGTGGAGGCCGAACAACTTTGGGCGCCTTCGCTTTCCGCGCCTTCGCCCGCGCCTTGGCCTGGCTGGCGTTCTTCGGTCGGGCCGGCCGCTCGACCGGCCGGGCGATGGGAGTGGTCTGCGGCGCCGATCGCGACGTTCGCGGCTCACGGGCCGGTGCTGACGCTTTCGCGGCGCGCGGACGGGCGCGACGCACGGAGGCCGGATCGGCCGGCCGGCGCCCAGTGCTCCGGGAAGCGCCGCTCTGCACGCGCCGACGATCGCCGCCGCGCGACGACGGCGTTTCACGCTTGGCTTTCATCACCCTCCCCTCCTCGCTGCCTGGTGTCCCGATTTCACGCGTTGCAAAGCACGCAGTCGCACCCCCGCACTCCGCGGGTTCTGCCGGACCTCG
>JAFAID010000439.1 GCA_019236925.1 Mycobacterium sp.
GTGGGGGATGTCGTCCGGTACGCCCTCGTCCCAGGTGCTGAGCAAGTGGATCGCACCGGTATCCCGGACGACCACACACGTCGGTCCGAACGGACGGGTGCCTGCTACCCACAGCTGAGGCGCACCGGTGACGTAGCGCACATTGGCCTGCCGCCCAAGAACCAGCACGTCGAGGTCGTGCTTTTCCATCTGGGCCAGCGCCCGCTCCCGGCGACCCGCACGTAGCGCGCGGTCGTCCGGCAAAACCTCAGTTCCCATAGGGGTGATACGGATAGTTGGTCAACGGAATCCAGCCTTCCTCGGTGATGACGACAATCTCTTCGCTGCGGTAGCCGCCGGTGCCGTCCTCCCACACCACCGGTTCCAGCACCACCACCATTCCTGGCTCGAAAACGAAGTTCTCGTCGAACTCGTCGCCGAGATCGGTACCGATCATTGGCATTTCGGCAGCATTCACGCCGATTCCGTGCCCCAGATAGAAGTGCGGCAGCCACGGCCGGGCACCGCCGTTCGCTTTCGTTGCCGCCCTGCCCAACTCGGCCGCGGTGGCGCCGGCTCGCGTGACGTCGAGCACGGCGTCCATGATTTCGCGCCACTTGGCGAATTGCGCCTGCTGGCGCGGCGTCGGGTCTTGGCCAACCACCCAGGTGCGGCCGAAATCAGAGCAATAGCCCGCGTAGGTGATGCTGACGTCGGTCCACAGCACGTCACCGGCAACCAGTTCGCGTTCGGTCGTCAACAACGGCAATGCCAGATCGCCGTGGGTGGTCCAGACACCGTCTGCCTTGCTGGGCGGCATCACCTGCCAGATGGGTTCCAGCATGCTGGCCATCGCGCCGAGTTCGAAGGCGCGGCGCACGAAACCGGCCGACAAGTCGATCTGGCGAATCCCGGGTGCCAACGCGGCCTGCACATCGACGATGGCTTCGTCGGTGATCCGGCACGCGGTTCGGATACAGGCCAGCTCGTCGGGAGTCTTGATCACCTTGGCGGCCCCGATAATCTGCGCGGCGTCGGCGGGCCGTCCGGACGGGAAAAGTCGCGGCTGCGCGCGCCGCATGGCGCCGGTGAGTTCGTCCACCGCGAACACCGCCCCGGCGGGCACCAAATCCTCGACCACCCGCGCGAAGGTCTCCACTCCCTCGTCGAACTCTAGATAGACCGGTCCATGCAAATGATCGGTCGGCAGTCCCGATTCCGATGCGGCCCCTTCACGAAACGGTAAGAACAGGTGCGGATATGGGTCGTCGGCGAGCACTACCGCGACCGGACGCTCGACGTAAGACAAACCGGCGTCACCCAGCGGCCAGCTCACCCCGGTGGCGTAGACAACGCTGTTGTTTCCGAGCAGGATCAAGGCATCCACGCCGCGGTCGGTCATCGCCGACCGGAGCCGCGCGCCGGTCTCGCGACGCATCCGATCCAGATCGGGTGTGTCCGGGATGTCGAGCGCAGACGACGGTGCGGCCAGGAACGAAGTGAGCGAAGTCATCGAGTTGGCCTCAAAGCCCGTCACAGACCCAAGAATTCAGTGATATTGCCGCTTACGATCCGCGCGGCGGCCTCAGGGCCGACCGAGTTGACAACCGCGGCCAACGACTTCTCCGAATACCCAAACGTGCTCTCGTTGTGCGGATAATCGCTAGACCACATCACCTTGTTGATGCCGATCTGGTCAATCAACTGCAGTCCGAGCGGGTCGACCATGAACGAAGCGCTCATGTGGGTGTCCCAGTAGTAGCGCACGTCGTGCTGCAGCGGCCGATTGAACATGTGCTGATACGACGCCACCAAGTGCTCGGCGTCCTGCAGTGCCCATGGCACCCAGGCGATCCCGCCCTCGAACCAGCCGATCCGCAGCGTGGGGTGATCGTCGAGAATCCCGGAGAAGATGTACTTGGCGAACTGTTCGCGGAAGCCGTCGATGTTGATCATCATGCCGACCACAACGCTGTTGAACTGACACGGAGTTTTCGGCGGGGTCTCACCGATGTGGTGGGTCACCGGAAGCCCGGCAGCTTCGATCTCGTCCCAGACCGGCTTCATCCCGGTGCTGCCGTAGTCGATCACATTGCCGTCATCGTCCTTGCCGGGGTTCAGCGGCAGCAGGAAGGTCTTGAGTCCCAACGACTTCAGTTCGGCGAGCGTGCGGCGAGTGCCTTCGGGATCCCACCAGTTGATCAAGCCGGCGCCGTAGAAGTGGCCGTTGGAACGCTCCTGCAGCTCGGCGATGTATTCGTTGTAGATGCGGAACGCGAGTTCGCGAAGTTCCTTGTCCGGGTAGTGGAACAGCGCCAGGATCGCGTTGGGGAACGCCAGTTCCTTCTCGACGCCGTCTTCGCGTAGCTCCTGAATCCGGGCCTCGATATTGGTACTTGCGGCCCCGGGCAAATCGTCGTACTGCATCAGCACCGCGCTGAAATCGCCCGGCAGGAAGGACTGTCCTTTACGCCCGACTTGGTAGGCGCCGTCCTCATACCAGATCCGCGGCGCCTTGTCTTTGAGGGCTTCGGGGAAACGCTGGTAGAAAATGTCGTCGGCCAGCGAAATGTGGTTGTCCGCAGAGAAAACCACCGTCCCTTCCGGCAGGCCGACGTTGGTGCCGTCGGCGCGGCCGTGTCGATCCTTGGGCGCGCCAAATCCGCCGGGCGGATAGAGCGAGACAGTGCTTGTTTGAGGCGACATCAATGGCCCTCCAATCGGATCCACACTCGTTCGACAGTAGTCATCTCGGATTGCTCGGTGAAGGGTTTCACCAGGTCACCGGCAGTTCGTAGACGCCGTATGCGAGCCGGTCGTGCTTGAACGGGATGTCCTCGATCGGCACGGCCAGTTCCAGCGTGGGGATGCGGCGAAGCAGCGTGTGAAAGACGATCTGCAGCTCCGCACGGGCAAGCTGCTGACCGACGCATTGGTGCCTGCCGTAGCCGAACGCAACGTGCTGGCCGGCGCCCGAGCGATGAAGATAAAGCCGCTCCGGTTCGGCAAATGCGGTGGCATCCCAGTTCGCCGGCGCCAGGTCGATGATGATCCCGTCGCCGGCGCGAATGACCTCGCCGGCGATCTCAATGTCCTCGGCGGCGACGCGACGCTGGCCGTTTTGGATGATGGACAGGTAGCGCAGCAGTTCCTCGACCGCGTTTGCGACGACTTTCGGTTCCTCGGTGTCACGCAGCACGGCCGCCTGATCCGGGTATTGCAGCAAGGCCAGCACGCCGAGGCCGATCATGTTGGCAGTGGTTTCGTGCCCGGCTATCAGCAACCCGGTACCCAGCTGCGCGGCCTCCTTGACGCTGAGCTCCCCGGCTTTGACTCGCTCGGCCAGATCCGACACCGCATCTTCGGCCGGGTTTTCCATCTTGGCCTCGACCAGCTGAGCCAGGTATTTGTTCAGGTTCATCGCACCTTTGACGGTGTCCTCACCGGTCGCATACCGGGCAAGCCCGATGTTGGCGTGGTGCTGAAACATCTCGGCGTCCTCATACGGCACACCCAGCAGCTGGCTGATCACCAGCGACGGCACCGGCAGCGCCAGCGCCGCGACGATGTCGCCCGGCCGCGGTCCGGCCAGCATCGCGTCGATGTGCTCGTCGGTGATCTGCTGGATCGCCGGCAGCAGGCCTTCGACCCGCATGAAGGTGAACGGCTTGGACAACATTCGCCGAAATCGGGTGTGCTCTTCGGCATCCGAGGTGAACACCGACCTGGGGCGCTTGTGCACCGTCGACAGCATGCCCTCGTTCCAGTGCGGAAACCCGGGCCGGCGGTCGTCGACGCTGACCCGGGAATCGGAGAACAGCATCCGCACTTCCTCGTAGCCGGTGATCAGCCATGGCGTGCTGCCGTCCCAGATTCGGACTCTGGACAGCGGCCGGGCCGCCCCGAGCTCCATTACCTC
>JAFAID010000558.1 GCA_019236925.1 Mycobacterium sp.
ACCGGCCCACGAATGGCATTTGGCGGCCGCCGCCAAATTAGCGGTACAGCAATACAATTACCGCTGTTGCACCAGCCCGCTCGGCGGGCTTTCGTCAGCATCCTCCGTGTGCATCAGCTCACGAACCGCCGGGCGGGTTCCGTACGGCTGAAGCATCGTGCTGGCAGGCCGCGGGCGGACGTGCTGTGGCCACCAGAACCAACGCCCGAGCAGGGTGGCCACCGCCGGTGTCATGAACGACCGCACGATCAGGGTGTCGAACAACAGACCCAGGGCGATCGTGGTGCCTACCTGGGCCATGACCCGCAACGGGCCGAACACGAACGAGGCCATGGTGGCGGCGAACACCAGCCCGGCAGCGGTCACCACCGAACCAGAGCCGGCCATGGCGCGGATGGTGCCCGTCTTCAGCCCGGCATGGATCTCTTCCTTGAACCGGGATATCAGCAACAGGTTGTAGTCCGATCCGACCGCCAACAGCAGGATGATCGCCATCGCCAGCACCATCCAGTGCAGTCTGATGCCGAGCAGGTACTGCCACACAAGCACCGAGAGGCCGAAGGAGGCGCCCAGCGAAAGCAGCACGGTACCCACGATGACCAGGGCCGCGACAACGCTTCGGGTGATGACCAACATGATGATGAAAATCAAAGTGGCCGCGGCTATTCCGGCGATCATCAGGTCGATGTTGGAGGCGTCACGCATGTCCTTATACAGCGCCGCGGTGCCACCGAGGTAAACCTTGGCGCCCTCCCAGGGGGTGCCCTTGATGGCCTCGTGCACGGCCTGCTTGATCGGGTCGATGTGAGCGATGCCCTCCGGGGTTGCCGGATCGCCTTCGTGCGAGATGATCAAACGAACAGCGTGGCCGTCGGGTGACATGAACTGCTTCAGACCCCGCTTGAAATCCGGGCTTTCGAACGCCTCCGGCGGCAGATAGAACGTGTCGTCGTTCTTCGCTTTGTCGAAGGCCTCTCCCATGGCCGTGGCGTTGTCGGACAACGCCTCCTGCTGGTCGTTGAGACCTTTCGTCGTCGCGTAGTTCGACATGATCGTCTCGAGATTTCGCTCCTGGCTTGCAATCTGCGGCGGTATCAGCGCCACCAGCTCCGGCTGAATCCGGTCTAACTTTTCGAGGTTCGCGTAGAGCTGCTCGAGGTTCCCACTCGCCTCGTCGACACCATCGAGTGCATTGAAGATGGACCGCAGCGTCCAGCAGACCGGGATGTCAAAACAGTGCTTCTCCCAGTAGAAGAAGCTGCGGATCGGCCTGAAGAAATCATCGAAGTTCGCGATGTCGTCGCGCAACGCCGCGAGGATTTGCACGGTCTCTCTCGTGATGATCACAGTTTGGTGCGTCGTGTTGCTCAAATCCTGGGTGACTTCCATCTGCCGGTGCAGAGTTGCCATCGTTTTCCGGAGCTCGTCCGCTTGCTTCAGCAGGTTGTTCGCCTGCTCCTCCTGGTAATGCTGGGTCTGGATCCGGCCAGCGCTCTGCGCGCTCAGCAGAAAAGCAAGGGTGGCGTGGTCGAGCGGAGTGCCCAGGGGCCGGGTGATGGTCTGCACACGGCCGATACCGGGGATGTGGAAGATAGCCTTTGCCACCTTGTCCAACACCAGGAAGTCGGCCGGATTGCGCATGTCGTGATCCGTCTCGATCATCAACAGCTCAGGATTCAGCCGGGCTTGGTTGAAGTGTCGCTCGGCCGCGGCATAGCCGATGTTGGCCGGGGTGGTGGCCGGCAGGTAGTGGCGGTTGTCGTAGTCCGTTGTATATCCGGGCAGGGCGAGCAGACCGATGAGGGCGATCGCGATCGTCACCGCGAGAATCGGTGCGGGCCAACGGACAATCGCGGTGCCGATCCGTCGCCATCCCCGGGTTTGCAATATTCGCTTCGGATCGAGGAGCTTGAAGAAGCTGCCCACCGCGAGCACCGCCGGGCCCAGGGTCAACGCCGCGAACACCGCGACCAGCAAGCCGACTGCGCAAGGCACACCCATAGTCTGGAACCACGGCAACCGGGTGAAGCTCAGGCAATACATCGCGCCGGCGACGGTCAGCCCCGAGCCCAGCACGACATGTGCGGTGCCGTGAAACATGGTGTAGAAGGCCTGTTCTCGGTCCTCGCCTATGCCACGGGCCTCGTGATATCGGCCCATCACGAATATCGCGTAGTCCGTTCCGGCGGCGATCGCCAATAACACCAGCAAGTTGTTGGCGAAGGTGGACAGCCCGATGATCCCGTAGTTCCCGAGGAACGCGACGACACCCCGGGCCGCGGCCACTTCGACCATCACGATGAACAGCACGATGAAAACAGTGCTCACCGAGCGGTAGACGAAAAGCAGCATCACAATGATCACCAGAAAGGTGATGAGCGTGACCGTCTTGACGCCTTTCTCGCCCGCATGAGACTGATCGGCGATCAGCGCACCGGCGCCGGTGACATAGGCCTTGACCCCCGGTGGCGCGGGCACCGAGTCGACAATCTTGCGGACCGCTTCGACGGACTCGGTGGACAAACTCTCACCCATGTTGCCGGCCAGGTAGACCTGAACATAGGCCGCTTTTCCATCCGGGCTTTGCGAGCCCGCAGCAGTCAGCGGGTCATTCCAGAAATCCTGGATGTGCTGAACGTGCTTGGTGTCCTGCTCGAGTCGCTTGACGATCTCGCCGTAATACTGGTGGGCGGCAGTCTCGAGCTTCTGCTGGCCCTCCAGGACAATCATCGCCGAGGTGTCGGAGTTGAATTCGGGGACGAACTTCCCGTCCTTGATTTCGCCGAAGGTCGACCCGACCTTCTTCATCGCGATCATTCCCGGCGCGTCTTTCGGGCTCTGTGACACCGCGTGCTCTTTGGTGACGACTTCCAGTTGCGGCACCGTGACATTCACAAACACGGTGAGTCCCAGCCACAGCAGCACGATCGGCAGCGCAAACCGATGGATCATCCGGGGCAGGAAGGGCGGGATCAACGGCTGCGAGACAGGCTGTGCAACCTCGGTGGTCTCACTCATGCGGACTTGTTCAGGCAGAAGGTGAAGGCTTGCACTGTTTCGTTGGCGGGGGATCGATTTATGGCCTTGAGGATCGGCCCGCGCCCGTCGTTATCGTCCAGGGTGATCTTGCAGGCGATCCAATCGCCGCTTCCCTGCGCCACGAGATTGGCGGGGAGGGAAGGCTGCGTTGTTGTCAGCTCTGTCGACCAGGGCAAGGGTACGTTGAGGGCCTGCTGCGGCTTGGAATCTTTATCCAGATAGTTGATGGTCGCCACGCTGCCCGGTGAGCCCCAGACCTCAAGTAATAACTTCTTGGGATTGAACGGCTTGATCTCTTCGGCGACCGCACCGCCACCGAAGGTGTTGCCGTGAACACCGAAGATGCCGCGCAGTCGGTACACGCAGAACCCCGAGACCGCGACCACGGCTGCGATGACCAGCACGACCCAGAAACGGGTAAGAAAGCCAGAGAGCCCCGACCGCCTGGCCGGGCGCCGGCTGGCGACCTTCGCTTCGCTGCCGCCCGGAACCTGGGTCGGCAGCGGCTCGGTCCTCGGCTCGGTGACGGTCATGGGTGGTTCCATCCTTAACCAGGGGCGAAGGGCGCTCAACTAATTAGCCTATGTGTAACCTTAGCTACTCTAATCTGAATAGGCGACTGAGAGAAACCGGGCTCGGCGAGGAGGATCTGTGACGATGGGTGCCAGGACCGGAGTTCGACGCAGAAGCGACGGCGGTACGATTCAGCCCATGAAGGCTGCAGGGTTTGCGGGGTGCGCGGTTGTCGCCATCGCCGCGGCAATCGGGCTGTCCGCGCCGGCCTACGCCGACCCGGACACCGATTTCGACACTCAGATCGCGCGCTACGGCATCTACGGGCCGCGTGACTACAACCCATACCTGGCCAAGATCTCCTGTCGACGGCTGGCGCAGGGCGTCGACCCCGATGCTGCGGCAACCGCCCATTTCCTCCTCAACAACCTTCCCCGGGGCACCACGCAGGTGCAGACTTATCAATTCCTTGGTAGCGCCATCAGCATCTATTGCCCCGACCAGGCGCCCAAGCTGCAAAACATTCCCGCACGCTAGGTTCGGACGACGCCGCGCGGCAGCGTCAACGGCAGATCGTTATAGGTGGCGATGCCCGGCGCCGCGGCGACGACAGCCGGAATCGCGTTGATCGGGGGCACCGCTGTCATGATGTGGCCGAGGTCCATGAATTCCTCGATCGTGGTGGCCTCGAAATACGGTGGCGGCAGGAACCCGACCTTGGTGGTAACGGTGGGCTGCCCGTCGACCTGAATGACCCAGCCGTCCCCGTCGATCTTCCAGTCCGGCTCGAGCGTCTGTCCTTTACGCCACCGAACGTTGAGGTCGATGACGGTCTTGCCGGCGACGATTCCCTGCCAGCTGATGTAGACACCCGCCACGCATCCCGCGGGGATGGTCCACGACGCCATCTCAAGATCCGCGGTGGTCTGCGCGAATTCGGCTTCGCAGCGCACGTCGTCGAGTTCGATGCCGAGCGCGTCGCCCACCAGCCGAACCGCCTCACCGAAGATGGCGGTGCCCTTCGCGGCCATCGCCTGCAAGTCCGGATGGTCGATCGGCTGGCCGAAGCCCACCGGCTTCTCGGTTTCCGGCGAGTCGTAGAACGTGGTGTCGGCGGCTTCGTTGACGGTGATCTTGTCGACGCGGTTGCATACCATCGCCGAGACGATGGCCAACAGCTCGGCGAAGCCCGGGCTCACGCCGGATCCGAAGATCGTGGAACCGCCCTTCTCGCAGGCCTCGATGATCCGGTCGCGGCCGGCGCCGAGGTTGTGCCCGGTGATGAAGGAGGCAGTGGTCACCACGTTCACGCCCGCCGACAGGATGTGGACCAGCTCGTCGACGTCGATCCACATCGGGTTGTAGACCACGCAGTCCGGCTTCAGGGCGAGCAGCGCGTCGACGTCGTTGGTGGCGGCAACCCCCAACGGCGCGATCCCGACCAGCTCGCCAGCGTCCCGGCCTACTTTCTCCGGTGACCAGGCGTAGCACCCCACCAATTCGAGAGTGGGGTTTGCGGCGATCGATTTCAGCGAGCTCTTGCCGACGTTTCCGGTGTTCCACTGAACTACTCGATAATTGTTTGGCACTCGCTCAGCATAGGGAAGCGCGCCTCGGCCGGGAACGGCATTGAGCCGTCGTTTACCTCACGGCGGCGCCGTTGAGCGCCAGGTCGACCAGCCGCTGGGCCAGGTCGTCGTCGACCGGTTCGCCGGTGAGCAGTAGCCGGCCGTGGATTGGGGCGATCAGCATCTCCAGCAGCAGCCGGGGGTCGGTGTCGGCGCGTAGATCGCCACGCTCGATACCGCGTACCACCACAGGAGAAAGCGCGTCCAGCCGATGCGCCCAAAAGGCTTTGCGCGCATCGGCGTACGTGTCGTCGACTGGGAGCGTCGCGGCGCGCAACACGGCCGTGCCCGCGGGTGAGCCTACGTAGGCGAGCACCTCTCGGACGATCGCGAGGAGATCGCCTCGGGCCGAACCGGTGTCGGGGGCGGGGATGGCGTCGGCGCTGCGCTCGAGCAAGGCCGCCACGAAAAGGTTCTCCCGGGTTACCCATCGCCGGTAGACGGTGGTCTCGTGCACACCCGAGCGCTTGGCGACGCCCGCGACGGTGGCCGCGTCGAATCCGTTGGCGGCCAGTTCCTCGAACGCCGCGGCCAGGACGGCCCGGCGGACATGCTCACCGCGACGATGCGATACGCCAACAGTCATGCGGCCAAGGATATCGCAACTTCACTTGCAATACCGGCATCGGCGGGTGCATGCTATTGCAAGACCACTTGCGATAGGAGCCCGCGATGGACGCATCAGCACCCCGGATCGACTGCACCGGCGCCACCCCGGCGATCGGCTACCACCAGTTTCACCAAGACGTCAGCGTCAACTTCCAATGCAACCGCTGGGTGCAGTGGATCGGCCCGTCGGCCATCGACGAGGTCACCGAACTGGCGGCACACGCCCACACCTACCCGGAGTTGATCGACGGATTCCTCGCCCTGGCCGAGCGGGCCCGTGCGGCCGACCGCGCTCTCGCCGGCGCCTACTACGACCGGGCGGCCGAGTTCTTCATGACGGCGACCGATCCGCGCCGCCCGGCTACCCGCGCGAGGTTCCTGCACGCGATGCGGACCACCTACGACGTGACACCCGACCTCATCGCGTTCGGCTCCGGCTCCATGCCCGCCTACGATCTGCGGCCAGAGCGCCAGATCGGCGCCCCGATCGTCATGTTCGGCGGATTCGACAGCTACATCGAGGAGTTCCTGCCGATGATCGCCAGCATGGTCGACGCGGGCCGGCGCATCGTGGTTTTCGAAGGCCCGGGTCAGGGCAGCGCACTCGAGGACTTCGGCCTCACCATGATCTCCGAGTGGGAGCGGCCGGTGGCCGCTGCGCTCGATCACTACGGTCTCGAAGACGTTGCGGCCATTGGTATCTCGCTGGGCGGCGGCTTGGTGATTCGCGCGGCCGCGTTTGAACCGCGGATCAGCCATGCGGTGGCGTTCGACATCCTCGACGACTTCTTCGAGACGATCGCGCGCCAAATCGGCCGCGGCGTCCGAATTCCGTTGCGCGCACTGCTTACCGCGCGTGCCCGCGGGATCGTCAACGCCATCGCCGACCGGGCCGCCGCCCGTAAGCCGGTTTCGCAGTGGGGACTGCAGCAGGGCATGCACATCACCGGCACTGCCACGCCCTACGACTTTCTGCGCTCGACAACCGCGATGACCACACACAAGATCTCCCGCCTGGTTCGCGCCGACGTGCTGCTGCTCGCGGGTGCCGACGACCACTATGTGCCGCTGAAGCAGTTGGGGCGCCAGGCGGACACATTGTCTAACGCCCGATCGGTGACCACCCGGATCTTCACCGCCGCCGAGCAGGCGAGCAATCACTGTCAGCTCGGCAACATCGGCGCAGCCGCCCGCCTGATGAACGCGTGGCTGGACTTGACGGCGTCGCAGCCGTCGATGGATGGTTCAGTCGTCGACGGCGACATCGCGGCGCACGCGCCGGAGCCGGTGCGCCCCTGAGGATTTGCCGCTCGGGCGCCGGTTGCGTAGCCCACCCTGAGGCGCGTCTTCCAGCGGGGCCGCCTCTTGCGCCGTCGATTCGGGTTCGAAGCTTTCGGTGCCTTCGGTGACCGTCGACTCGACTTCGGGGCCTTCCGCGCTGACCTCGGCGGGCTGCTCTTCCTGCTCCGTCGTTTCTGCCGTCTCGGCTTCATCGTCGTCGGCTTCGGCGTCCTCGTCGGCCTCCGAGTCGCTGTCCTCGACCTCGCTGTCTTCCGCCTCGTCGTCGGCTTCGTCGGTCTCGCCGTCCTTCTTGCGGCGGCGGCGCTGCTTGTCCTTCTTGGGCTTCAGCGGCTTCGGCGGTGGCGGCGGCAGCTCGGCGAGAAACGACAGATAGAACCCGAAGATGCCGAGCAGCGCAATCGCCGCCGCCGCGCCATAAACGCCGAAAAGCCACTGGCCCACGTTGTCGAGGCTCAGCCAGATCTCGCTGATCGCGGCGCCGACAATCAGCACGCCCGCCAGCACATGAGCCACCACCGACGAGGTCTGCAGCGTCAGGGCGAGCTGCGGCGTGCCGTACTCCGGCTTGCGAACCCGCAGCAGGGTGAATACCACCGGCAATGCGGCCAGGGCGATCAGCACCCCGGTGACAATCCGCGCCACCGTGCCCAGGCTGTGCGGGGTGTCCCCCATCAGCTCGGGCCAGCGCGGTAGCACGAAGAAGAAATAAAGGAGGCCGGCGACAATCGAGAACGCCGCGTGCCAAAACACGGCAGCCTTGCGTCCCATGCGCCTCCTTGAGCTGGTACCCGGTGGCGACCACACCCTAGTCGATGGCAATTCGGCCTGGCCGCGCCCCGGGCTGAGCGGAGGATGCGGGATTTGAACCCGCGAGGGCTGTTAACCCAACCCGCGTTCCAGGCGAGCGCCATAGGCCACTAGGCGAATCCTCCGTCGGCCATGGTAGCCGAGTGCAAGTCAGCGTCCCGCTGGCTGTCGCCGAATGATTCCAGCCGGAGTATTAGACTCTCGGTGGACCCCGCGCGGCGTCTATCCTGTGAACTCCCCCAGGGCCGGAAGGCAGCAAGGGTCAATGGGCTCTGGCGGGTGCGCGGGGTCCCCTATGTGGCTACTACTGATGTAGACGGTGAAAGGCGGATGGTGTCGTACGGCTCGTTTAGCTCCCTAGGCCGTACCGATCTCGAGGCAGCGCATGCCCGCCACCAGCAGGATTATGCCGAACTGCAAGCGATGAAGCTCGTCCTGGACCTCACCCGCGGCAAGCCGTGTAGCGAGCAGCTTGACCTGTCCAACGGCTTGCTGAGTCTGCCGGGCGACGATTACCGCGATGGCGAGGGCACCGACACCCGCAATTACGGCGGCCAACACGGCCTGCCTGAACTGCGGGGCATCTTCGGCGAACTGCTCGGCATCGCGGTGCCCAACCTGATCGCGGGCAACAACGCCAGCCTGGAGTTGATGCACGACGTCGTCGTCTTCTCGATGTTGCATGGCGGCGTGGACTCTCCGCGGCCCTGGAAGGACGAGCCGCTCGTCAAGTTTTTGTGTCCGGTGCCCGGCTATGACCGACACTTCGCGATCAACGAAACCCTGGGCATTGAAATGGTGCCGATTCCGATGCGCGAGGACGGCCCGGACGTCGACCTTATCGAAGAACTGGTCGCCGTCGACCCGGCTATCAAGGGCATGTGGGCAGTCCCGGTGTTCGCCAACCCCACCGGCATCACTTATTCGTGGGAGACGGTTCGGCGGCTGGTCCAGATGCGCACAGCGGCGGAGGACTTCCGGCTGTTCTGGGACAACGCCTACGCGGTGCACACCTTGACGCTGGACTTCGTCCGGCAAGTCGACGTGCTCGGCCTGGCCGCCGCCGCGGGCAACCCGAACCGGCCGTACGTCTTCGCCTCCACGTCCAAGATCACCTTCGCCGGTGCCGGCGTCAGCTTCTTCGGTGGATCACTAGGCAATATCGCCTGGTATCTGCAGTACGCAGGTAAGAAGTCGATCGGACCGGACAAGGTCAATCAGCTGCGGCACCTGCGGTTCTTCGGCGACGCCGACGGGGTGCGCCTGCAGATGCTGCGCCACCAGCAGCTGCTCGCGCCGAAATTCGCGTTGGCGCTGGAGATTCTGGACAAGCGCCTCGGTGAGTCCAAGATCGCTTCCTGGAATGAGCCGCAAGGCGGTTACTTCATCAGCCTCGACGTGTTGCCGGGTACGGCCCGACGCACTGTCGCTTTGGCCAAAGACGCCGGTATCGCCGTCACCGACGCGGGCGCGTCATTCCCGTACCGGAAAGACCCGGAAGACAAGAACATCCGGATCGCGCCGACGTTCCCGCCGGTATCCGACCTGCGCAATGCGATCGACGGCCTGGCCACTTGTGCGTTACTGGCGGCGACCGAATCGCTGCTGAGCCAGGCATAGGTCGCATCGTCGGCGGGCGTGGGTAGCCTTGCTGACCGTGGCCCTCTACCGCAAGTACCGACCGGCGACTTTCGCGGAAGTGGTGGGGCAGGAACACGTCACCGAGCCGCTATGCACCGCCTTGACGGCGGGCCGAATCAACCACGCGTATCTGTTCTCCGGCCCGCGTGGCTGCGGCAAGACGTCGTCGGCGCGCATCCTGGCCAGGTCGCTGAACTGCGCGCAGGGGCCGACGGCTACGCCATGCGGTGTCTGCGAGTCCTGCGTCGCGCTGGCGCCCAACGGACCCGGCAGCATCGACGTCGTCGAACTCGACGCAGCCAGCCACGGCGGTGTCGACGACACTCGCGAGCTGCGCGACCGCGCTTTCTACGCGCCGGCCCAGTCGCGCTACCGGGTCTTCATTGTCGACGAGGCGCACATGGTCACCACGGCAGGGTTCAACGCGCTGCTCAAAATCGTCGAGGAGCCGCCCGAGCACCTCATCTTCATCTTCGCCACCACCGAGCCGGAGAAGGTGTTGCCGACGATCCGGTCGCGCACCCACCACTATCCGTTCCGGCTGCTGCCCCCACGCACTATGCGGGCGCTGATCGAACGGATCTGTGTGCAGGAGGGGGTCGTCGCTGACGAGGCGGTCTACCCGCTGGTGATCCGGGCGGGCGGCGGTTCTCCCCGCGACACGCTTTCGGTTCTCGATCAGCTGCTGGCCGGTTCGGAATCCGGACCGGACGGCGACCGGATCACCTACCAGCGGGCACTGGGTCTGCTGGGTGCCACCGATGTCGCGCTGATCGATGAAGCCGTCGACGCGCTGGCCGCCGGCGATGCCGCGGCGTTGTTCGGGGCGGTCGAATCAGTGATCGACGCCGGTCACGACCCTCGGCGATTCGCCACCGACCTGCTGGAGCGGTTCCGCGATTTGCTTGTGCTGCAAGCGGTTCCCGACGCCGCTGCTCGTGGCGTGGTGGACGCGCCGGAAGACGTGCTGGATCGGATGCGTGATCAGGCGGCCCGGATCGGTCGCGCGACGCTCACCCGCTACGCCGAAGTTGTGCACGCCGGCCTGACTGAGATGCGTGGTGCCACGGCACCTCGCCTGCTTCTCGAGGTCATCTGCGCGCGGCTGTTGTTGCCATCGGCCAGTGACACCGAATCGGCGCTGCTGCAACGAGTCGAGCGGATCGAGACCAGGTTGGAGATGTCCATTCCGCTCGGTGATCAACGGCCGCAATCCGCACCTGCCGAAGTGTCTGACGCCCCGACGCCATCGACGCCGCCGGCTGCCACAGCGGAGCCGGAGCCCAAGCCGTCGCCGCCGCAGCCCGCGCCCGAGCAGACCCCGCCCGCCGCGGGCCCGGGCGAACCTGGCGCGGCCGCGGTCCGCACCCTGTGGCCGACGGTGCGCGACAAGGTACGTCAACGGAGCCGAACCACCGAGGTGATGCTGGCCGGCGCGACCGTGCGCGCCGTGGAGGGCAACACTTTGGTGTTGAGCCACGAATCGGCCCCGCTGGCCAAGCGGCTGTCCGAACAGCGAAATGCCGACGTCATCGCTGAGGCGCTCAAAGATGCGTTGGGCGTCGACTGGCGGGTGCGTTGTGAAGCCGGCCCGCCGAACCTGATCACGACCGAGGAACCGCCGGTGCCGCCTCGCCGCCCCGAACGTGGCGGGGGTTCACGCCCATCCGTGTCGCCGGAGGTACCCGCTGACGATGATTCCGTTCAGCGGGCCGAAGAAGAGAGCATGTTGGCCGAGGCGGGTGAGAACGACTCGTCGGCACCTCGCCGCGACCCTGAAGAGGCTGCGCTGGAGTTGCTGCAGAACGAACTGGGCGCGCGCCGCATCGACAACGGCTGAGCGCCGCGCAGACGTGTCCGGCTGAGCATGGTCCGTTGAGTCTGCGCTGACCTGAGCTGTCAGGCGCCAACCTGGTCTTAGGGCTGCCACCACGGACGCAGTGGGAGATCGTCGGTGCCGCGCGGGTCGAGCTTGGTTGCCAACACATGGTGTAGCTGAATATTGTTGTGCTCGAAGGCAACTCGAGATGCCGCCATGTATAGGCCCCATATCTTCGCCGTGGCCAGACCGACCTCGTTGACCGCCTCGTCCCAATGCGCGACCAGGTTGTGGCACCAGTCTCGCAGCGTCATCGCGTAGTGCGTCCGGAAGTTCTCCGCATGCAGCACCTCGAAACCCGCATTTTGGACGTCGGAAATGATTCGTCCCGAGCCGGTCAACTCCCCGTCCGGAAAGACATATCGATCGGTGAAACTGCTGGCGCGGAAGTTCGACTTGTTGTTATTGCGGGTGATGCAGTGATTGAGCAACCGGCCCCCGGTGCGCAACTTGGACTGGAGGAACGCGAAGTACGTTGGATAGTTCTTGACACCGATGTGCTCGGTCAATCCGATCGACGAGACCGCGTCGAACCCGGTCTCGCGGACGTCGCGATAGTCGGAGTGGCGCACCTCGGCCAACTCCGTCAGTCCCTCGGTGTCGATCGCATTTTGCGCCCAGGCGGCCTGTTCGGCTGACAGTGTGGCACCGATAGCCCGCACGCCGCGGCGCGCGGCATAGCGGACCATCCCGCCCCAACCGCAACCGACGTCGAGCAGCCGATCGCCCGGCTGCAGTCGCAACTTCTCAAAGATCAGCCGGTACTTGTTGTCCTGCGCTTCTTCCAGCGTCGATTCGGGATACGGATAGACCGCGCAGGTGTAGGTCATCGACGGGCCCAGCACCCACTCGTAAAACGTGTTGGAGACGTCGTAGTGGTGATGAATGGCCTCGGCGTCACGAGTCTTGCTGTGCCGCATGCCTTCGGCGATGCGTCGCCAGCGCGGCAGCACTTCTTGCGGCGGTGGCGGTGCGGGCACCAGATGCTCGATGCCGACGGAGCGGATGATGGTGGCCAGCAGACGTGCCGAAGGCCTGCTGAACTCGACTTTGTCGGCCAGCAATTTGAGCAACTCATAGGGATCGCCCGGAGGCACCCCGCGTGCCTGGAGGTCTCCGGAAACGTAGGCACGGGCCAGCCCGAGTTCGCCTGGGGCGGTGGCCAGGTAGGTGGTGCCCCGCGGCGTCAGCAGATCCATTCCCAGCGCGGCGTTTTCCGGTCCGGCGCTGCTGCCGTCGTAGGCCGTGAACCACAGCGACCGTTTGGCGCCGCCGGTGACGATCGCCAAGACCTCGGCGAGGCTCAACTTGCCTGTCGTGATGGCAGCGGATTCTTTGATGGTTGTCATCGTCGTTGCACCGCCTTTGCGTAGAGGTCAAGGAGACGCGAATCCGGGTCGTAGATTTTTTTCACTGTTTTGTACGTCTCGCCACCGTAGAGCTCATCGAACTCGTCGCGGCTGTAATAGGAGTCGGAATACAGCGATTTGTGGCCGTCAAGGGCACCGACCTTGGTTTCGATCAACCGATTCGTCGCGCCCTCGGTCGCGCCGACCGGAACCGAGGACCAGAATCCCACATTGACGTAGGTAGATCCGGGCCGGATCGGATACAGCGGCCAGCCGTCTAGGTCACGTAGCCGCAACGGGCACAACCAGACCGGCGTGATCGGCACATGGGCGAGGAACCACTCCAGAAATTCAGCGGTGCGCTCGATGGACACCTCGATATCTTGGACCACTCGTTCGCGCGGTGGACGGCCATTGCGTTTCTCGATCCGGTCGGCGATACCGAAACGGTGGTCGAGTGCCACCAACTTCCAGTACATGTTGCTGCGCCGATAGCGTCGGGGCCACAAACGCCGCACCCGGGGGTTCTGCGCACCGAAAGAGCGTGAGCACCAGAACCAATCGGTGTCCCATCGCCAGAAGTAATCGTGCATCGTCAACCGGTCTTCTTTGACGCCGGCGTCGTGCTGGATGGAGCGGTAGTAGATGTGTTGTCCGGTGTAGTCGCTGACCGGGCCAGGGGTGGTGGTACGCACACCGACGCACAGGTAGCTCTCCTCGGCGCCGAACACCACTCCGTCGAGATAGTCGACCGGCACGCCCTCGAAACCACCGGTTTCGATGATGCGGTCCATCGCTGTCACCAATTCGGTCAACGAGTTGAACCGCACGTGCCGCAGCGCCACGAACGGCTTGACGGATTCCAGCTCGATGCGAATCCTCGTCGAATAGCCCAGGGTGCCATAGGAATTCGGGAAAGCGCGGTAGAGGTCGGGGTACAGCTGGGGCGAGACGGTGAGCAATTCACCTGCGCCGGTGAGGATGTCCATTTCCAGCACCGACTCGTGCGGCAGGCCATTGCGAAACGAGGCCGACTCGATGCCCAACCCGGTGACTGCCCCGCCCAGCGTGATGGTCTTCAGCTGTGGGACAACCGAAGGCGATAGGCCATAAGGCAGCGTCGCGGCCACCAGGTCCTCGTATGTGCACATGCCGGCGACGTCGGCGGTGCGAGAGTCGGGGTCGACCGATATGACGTCCGTCAGCCCTGATGTGTCCAATCCGGGTGCGTCGCGTTTCGCGCGGGCGCGAAACAAATTGGACGTGGGCTTGGCAAGTCGGACGGCCGCCGTCGCAGGAATCGAACGATAGCTCGCCAACAACCGCTCGACGCCCGCCGCATGAGCCGCCGGTGCGGATGCAGGGACAGGCACCACATATACGCTAGTCCCCGATAGCGGCCCGCGCAGGTGCACCGCACCGGGGCGCGGCGCCGGCACAACACCTGCGCAGAGGAGTTTCGCCCAATGGGACACGTCAGTGCAGCCAGCACCATCTTGATCAACGCTGAGCCCACGACCGTGCTGTCCGCCGTCGGTGACTACCAGAACGTCCGCCCCAAGATTCTGTCTTCGCATTACCGCGACTACCAGGTGCTGCAAGGTGGGCAGGGTCAGGGAACCGTCGCAAGCTGGAAGCTGCAGGCCACGAAATCCCGGGTGCGCGATGTCCGGGCCAATGTCGACGTCGCGGGCCACGCCGTCATCGAGAAGGACGCCAACTCGACGATGATCACTAACTGGACGGTGGCGCCCGCAGGGCCGGGTTCGAGCGTCACCGTGACGACCACATGGGCAGGAGCGGGCGGCCTGAAGGGATTCTTCGAGAAGACGTTCGCGCCGCTGGGGCTGAAAAGGATCCAGGGTGAGGTGCTCGCCAACCTGAAAAAGGAGCTGGAAAGCTAGCCGACCTGACCTTGGCTGCCCAGGTAGGCGGCGATGCCCTTGACCACGGCATCGGCATACCTCTGCCTGCCCTCGGGCGTCTCCATCTGCGCTGAATCGGCCGGGTTCTTCATGTTGCCGCACTCGACCAGGACCGACGGATACTGCGCCAGGTTCAGCCCGGCCAGGTCCGAACGCCCGTACAGACCGTCCTGGCCGATGTAGTTGGCCGGTGGGATGCCCGAGGCCTGCATTTGGTCGCGCATGACCCGGGCGAACTGCACCGACGGGCCCGCCTGCACCTGATTGAGCGGCGGCGCCGAGTAGTTCACGTGGAATCCCCGCCCGTTCGGCGGACCGCCGTCGGCGTGGATGCTGACGACGGCGCTGGGATGTAGCGAATTGGCCATCTCGGCGCGCTGGTCGACACAAGGGCCCACCGTACTGTCGTCGCCCCGCGACATCGCCGTTCGCGCCCCGAGCGCGTTGAGTTCGGCACGGATACGCAACGTGGTGTCCCAGGTGAAGGTGTGCTCCTGGTAGCCGTCGTTGGTCGAGGTCCCGCTGGCCTGGCAGTCCTTGGTGCCGCCGCGGCCGGTGGGCACCTGGCGGCTGATCGATGCGTCGTTGGCGCCGTTATGACCGGGGTCGAGGAACACGATCACCCCGGCGATGTTGCCGGGGGCCGCGGCGGCTTTCTGGGCCGTCGGCATCGGTGCGGCGGTGACAACAGTGAGAATGCCGATGGCCGTCACGGCCCCGACACGCAGGCAATGTAGTACGCGCACGGCGCCACGTTAGCTTGCGCCGTCTAGGCTTGACACTTCGAACCGCCCGCACGCCGCAGGCGAAACCAAGTCGAGACCAAGATGCAAGGGGACCGTCATGCAGCCCGGAGGCCCACCCGACATGTCGGCGTTACTCGCCCAGGCGCAGCAGATGCAGCAACAGCTGATGGCTGCCCAGCGGCGACTCGCCAACGCCGAGGTGCACGGAAAGGCGGGTGGGGGTCTGGTCGAGGTCACCGTCAAGGGCAGCGGCGAGGTGGTGGCGGTGAAGATCGATCCCAAAGTCGTCGACCCGGACGACGTTGAGACGCTGCAAGACTTGATCGTCGGCGCGCTCGCCGACGCCTCCCACCAGGTCACCACCATGGCGCAGGAGCAGCTTGGTCCGCTGGCCGGTGGCATGGGCAACGCGCTGGGTATCCCGGGGTCCTAGCTTGTACCGCCATGTTTGAGGGGCCGGTCCAAGACCTGATCGACGAGCTCGGCAAGCTGCCGGGTATCGGGCCGAAAAGCGCGCAGCGCATCGCCTTTCATCTGTTGTCCGTCGAACCGCCTGACATCGATCGGCTCACCGCGGTGCTGGCCAAGGTCCGCGACGGCGTGCGGTTTTGCGCGGTGTGCGGCAACGTCTCCGATGACGAGCGTTGCCGCATCTGCGCGGACCCCCGCCGGGACGGCTCGCAGGTCTGCGTCGTCGAGGAGCCCAAGGACGTCGCGGCCGTCGAGCGCACCCGCGAATTCCGCGGCCGCTACCACGTTCTCGGTGGGGCACTGGATCCGCTGTCCGGAGTCGGGCCCGAGCAACTACGGATCCGCGAGCTGCTGAACCGGATCGGTCAGCAGGTCGACGGTGTCGACATCACCGAGGTGATCATCGCCACCGACCCCAATACCGAGGGCGAGGCGACCGCCACTTACCTGGTTCGGATGCTGCGCGACATCACCGGCCTGACCGTGACGCGAATCGCGTCCGGGCTGCCGATGGGTGGCGACTTGGAGTTCGCCGACGAGTTGACCCTGGGTCGCGCGCTCACCGGTCGCCGGGCGATGGTCTGACGGTCAGCGATTCGACGA
>JAFAID010000661.1 GCA_019236925.1 Mycobacterium sp.
GACTATACGAGCCGCCGCCTCACGCCGGTTGGCTACGATTCCGCACGATTCGCCAGCGGCCGTCGTGGCGCTGGGCCAGACCGGCGAGCTCCAGCATCGCCAGAGGCGCCAGTATGCGCGCCGGCTCCAACGCGGCGGCGACCGCGATCTCGTCGACAGTGGCGACCCCGCGCCCCGGCAGCGCCTCATAAACCTGCCGCTCGGCATCACTGAGCCCGTCCAGCGCCGTTATCGGGCGGGGCTGCTCGGGCGCCAGCTCACCGACATGGCCCACCAGCTCGACGACGTCCTCGGCGCGGGTGACCACCTCGGCGCCGGCGCGCAGCAGGGCGTGGCATCCCGTCGACGCCGACGATGTCACCGGCCCGGGCACCGCACCCACCACCCTGCCCAACGCTCGCGCCCACGCGGCGGTGTTTGCCGCGCCACTGCGCAAACCGGCCTCCACCACCACCGCCGCTCCGGCAAATGCGGCGACCAAACGATTGCGCGTCAGGAAGCGGTGCCGGGCCGGCCGCACCCCCGGCGGGTATTCGGTGACCAGCAATCCGTTGCTGCCGATACGATGCAGTAAACCCGAATGCCCAGCGGGATAAGGGATGTCAAGCCCACCCGCCAAGACTGCGACGGTGACGCCTTCGACTGCCAGCGCCGCGCGGTGGGCCGCGCCGTCGATGCCGTAAGCCCCGCCGGAGACCACCGCGACGTCCTGCTCGGCCAGCCCGGCCGCCAGATCGGCAGTCACCTGCTCGCCGTAGCTGGTGGCCGCCCGTGTACCGACAACGGCGGCCGCCCGCTGCGCCGTCTCATCGAGCCGTGCCGGCCCCACCGCCCACAACACCAGCGGCGGTCTGCCCTGTGGCTTCGCCGCGACTGCGTCGCCGCCGAACGCGGTGAGCGCCAGTATCGGCCACTCATCGTCGTCGGGCGTGATCAGCCGGCCACCGCGGTGCGCCAGCACGCCGAGATCGTCAGCAGCCCTGTCGATTTCGCGCCTGGCCTCGGTGTGGCGGGCCAGTATGTCATCGACCTGACCTCGCCGTACTCGTTCGGCCGCTTCTACCGGTCCGACCCGATCCACCAAGGCGCCCAGTTCCGCGCAGGGCGGTTCGACCACCCGCGACAGGTAGGCCCAAGCTCGCAACGCCGGGTCGGTCATCGTGACGCTCCGGGTTGGCGAAAGCTCAACGCGACGCCCACGTCATCGCGGCCGGGTGCACTGCGGCCCGCCAGATCGGCCAATGTCCAGGCAACCCGCAGGGTCCGGTCGACGCCGCGGATGCTCAGCAGACCTCGTTCCAGCGCGCTACGCAGCGGCTGCATCGCCGCACTGCCGAGCCGGAACCGGCGCCGCAGCAGCGTTCCGCTGACCTCGGCATTGGTGCGAAAGCCATGGTGGCGCCAACGCTCGGTTGCCGCATCACGGGCCAACGCCACCCGGCTCCGGACCTGGGCCGTCGACTCGGCCTCGGTGGCCGCGAAGGCGCTCATCCGCACCGGATGCATTTCGACTCGCAAGTCGACGCGGTCCAGCAATGGCCCCGATAACCGGCCCAGGTAACGGCGCTTGACCGCTGCCGCGCAGATGCAGTCGCGCGGATCCGCCGGAGCGCACGGACATGGGTTGGCGGCCAGAACCAACTGAAAGCGCGCCGGATAGCATGCCACCCCGTCTCGGCGGGCGAGGCGAATCTCCCCGTCTTCCAGCGGCGTTCGCAATGCCTCCATTACGTTCACACTGATCTCGGCGCATTCGTCGAGGAAGAGCACCCCGCGGTGCGCACGGCTGACAGCGCCCGGTCGCGCCATTCCCGAACCACCGCCGACGAGCGCTGCGACGCTGGAACTGTGGTGCGGCGCGACGAACGGCGGCCGGGTGATCAGCGGTGTGGCGTCCGACAGCAGACCGGCCACCGAGTGAATCGCGGTGACCTCCAACGACTCGTTGTCTGACAGTGACGGAAGGAGCCCCGGAAGGCGTTGTGCCAGCATCGTTTTACCCACACCTGGCGGGCCGGTGAGCATGAGGTGATGCGCTCCGGCAGCGGCCACTTCGACGGCGAAGCGGGCCTGGGTCTGCCCCACGACGTCAGCCAGATCCGCCGACGGCTCCGCCTCCGGCACTACTCCGCTGATCCGCTCGTCTAGCTGCGCCGACCCGCTGAGCCAGGCCTGTAGCTGCGCCAGGGTGCGCACGCCCCAGACCTCGATGCCGTCGACCAGGCTGGCCTCCGGCAGGTTCTCCACCGGAATCACCGCGGCTTTCCAGCCCTCACTCTTGGCCGCCAGCACGGCCGGCAGCACCCCGCGCACCGGCCGAACCCGTCCGTCGAGAGCCAACTCTCCCAGCAGCACGACCGCCTCCAGCTGTCGCCACGGCGTCTTGCGCTGCGCCGACAACACCGCAGCCGCTAGGGCCAGGTCGTATACCGAGCCCATCTTCGGCAGCGTTGCCGGCGAAAGCGCTAGCGTGAGGCGGGACATGGGCCAACGGTTGTTGCAGTTGGTGATCGCTGCACGGACCCGGTCTCGTGATTCCTGCAACGCAGCGTCGGGCAGACCTACCAGATGGACACCCGGCAGGCCCGAGGTGATATCGGCTTCGATCTCGACGATCTCGCCGTCCAATCCCAGCACCGCGACCGAAAACGCACGACCCAGCGCCATCAGCCGATCCCCTGCAGGTGGCTGATCTCCGGAGTGCGACGCCGGCCGATGCGCACGCCGATCACGTCGATGCGGACCGCCGCCCAACATTGCTCCTGGGCGGCCAGCCACATCGCGGCCAGCCGACGCAGTCGGCGCGCCTTCCGCTCGGTCACCGCTTGCGCGACACCGCCGAAACCGTCGCCGGTGCGGGTCTTGACCTCGACGAATACCACCGTGTTGGTCGTCGGGTCGACGGCTATCACATCCAGCTCGCCGTATCGGCAGCGCCAATTCCGGGTCAGGATCCGCAGCCCCAAGCCGGTCAGGTGATCGGTGGCCAACTGCTCACCGAGCGCTCCGATTTCGGCCCGCGTCAACATCGTCATGCGGCCACACTGCGGCAGCGCACCGACGCGAATATTCATTGCGCCGCCGTCGCTGCGAGACGGCGACCGGTTATCCCCAGTTGCGCGGCGGTCCACAGCCCGCCAGCGCGCCCCGTTGCATCTGGAGTTTAGCCGCCGTTAACATCGCGTTCAGGCGATGAAGCTCGCCTTTAACCGCCGTACCGGCTGATGGCTTCTACCCGTAGCGCACTGGGTCAGAGGGCGGGGTGGGACTAGTGAGTCGAGATCTCCCCATTTCGCGGCGGATTCAATGGAGTTCACCTGAACGCGCGTGCTATTGACGCGCCATCGCACAGCCGCATGATGCTCTGCAGAGATCGTCAACCGCGGTCGACACTTATCGAGAGGAATACCAATGTCATTCGTCACGACCCAACCTGAAGCGCTGAGTGCCGCCGCCATCAGCCTGGCCGGTATCGGCAGCACGATGAGCGCGCAGAATGCCGCCGTCGCGGCGCCGACGACGGGCGTCATACCCGCCGCGGCCGACGAGGTATCCGCGCTGACCGCCACCCAATTCGGTGTCCATGCGCAGATATACCAGGCGGTCAGCGCTCAAGCCGAGGCGATTCATCAGCTGTTTGTCAGCACCCTCGGAACCAGTGCGACGTCATATGCCGCCACCGAAGCCGCTAACGCGATAGCGGCCGGTTAAGGCGGTATGGAGCAATGGATTTCGCGATGTTACCGCCGGAGGTCAACTCCGGCAGAATGTATGCCGGTCCCGGTTCGGGGCCGATGTTGGCGGCGGCGGCGGCCTGGGACGGTTTAGCCGCCGAGCTTCAATCCACGGCAGCGTCCTACGGGTCGGTGGTCTCCGAACTGACCGGCGGGCCGTGGCTGGGCTCGTCGTCAGCGTCGATGGCGGCCGCGACCGCACCGTACCTGGACTGGATGACCGGGGCCGCCGGGCAGGCTGAGCAGACCGCCACGCAGGCCAAAGCGGCAGCAGCAGCGTACGAGGCGGCGTTCGCGATGACGGTGCCGCCGGCGGTGATCGCCGCCAACCGCACGCTCTTGATGGCATTGATTGCGACCAACGTGCTGGGGCAGAACGCCGCAGCGATCGCGGCGGCCGAAACCGACTATGCGGAGATGTGGGCCCAGGACGCCGCCGCGATGTACGGCTACGCCGGCTCATCGGCGGCAGCGTCGACGTTGACGCCCTTCACCTCGCCGCCACCAACCACCAATCCGGCTGGCGTACCCGGCCAGGCCGCCGCGGCGGGGCAGTCGATCCTGTCGCAGGGTCCGCAGCTGATCAACGCACTTCCCCAGGCGCTTCAGGGGCTCGCCTCGTCCACCGCGGCGGATCCCACATCAGCGCAAACGCTGCTGAGCCTAATCTCGGTGCCCCTGACGCTCCTGGAGATCCCCATAGGCGTCACTTCTATCGGCTCAACGACGACGGGTATCTCGGCAGCATTCGCGGGGGTAGGGATGAACTGGCGCGGCTTCGAGATCAACGCCGACCGCGACTTCGCTCAACACAGGGGTCCCTACACCGGCTACGGGCCGGGCGCTGCGGACCTGCCGAACTGGTTCTTCAACGGCCAAGGCTACATCGGCGCACCGTCGAACGCGGTTGTGGAGTCATCGGTTTCCGCCGGCTCAGGCGAGGGAGCGATAGTCGGCAGATTGTCGGTGCCGTCGGCGTGGACGGTGGCGGCGCCCGAGATTCGCCCGGTCGCCTACACGCTGCCGATCACCGGCACCCTGGCCGCCCCTGAAATGGTGTCGGGTGGTTCCGGCAGCTTGTTCGCGGACATGGCGCTCGCGGGCGGGGTGGGACGTGCCGTCGCCGCCGGCGCCGCCTCGCCGGCGCAAGGCAATTCGCGGATCAGGATGAACCCGCGGGAGCGCCCGAAGCCGCCGCAGCGACCGGCGAACGAGGCGGTAACCGAGATCGCCGCCGAGTTGAGCGAGCTTGCCAACCGGGCGCAATCGCTGCTCGCCAAGCTGGCCGACTCCGGGCTGATGACCGCCGAGGAGGTCACCGCGCAGAAACGACGCTTCGTCGGGTGACCCGCGAAGAGCGCCGCTCGTCACTGCGCGGGCCGGCGCAGCGCACCGGAAGCGATTGCCGCCGCGACCATCCAGGCGGCCGCATAGCCAAACGCCACCGCGGGCGAAACCAGCGTGTACAGCAACCCGGCGACCACGGTAGCCACTAGATCACCGGTGGCCTGTATCGCTCCCAGAACCCCAAACCCGCTGCCGCGCAACCTGTCCGGCAACAGTTGCGCAACCAGTGCCGATTCCGTGGGTTCGGCAGATCCGATGCCTGCGCCGGCCGCCGCGAATGCCAGCGCGACGGCGAGCGCACTATGCGGACCGACAGCAAATGCGCAGTAAGCGCCTACATATACAGCAGCACCGGTTGCGAACACCACTCGCGGACCCGCTCGGTCAAACCACCGTCCCGCCAACAATGATGCGAACGCAGCGACCACGTTGTGGCCTGCATAGATCAGGATTGCCATCGTCGTCGCCGTGGCTACCGATCGCTGGGGCGACGTGAGCAATTGGGTGGCGCGCAATATCAGCAGAGTCGTTGCGATGTTGCCGAACTCGAACAACAGCACCGGCACGAGCGCCCGCAGGGTCCCGGCATCCCGCAAAGCTCGCAGATCGAGCCGACGCGCCGGGGACCCGCTGTCGGCTTGCGCGCTATGCCGTCGGGACTCGCGTGCGGCGATGATGATCGCGACGGCCGCAAGGAGACCGGGCATCGCGGCCAGATACAGCGCGGGTCGGACGCCCACCCAGGCCACCAGGCCGGCGGCCAGCAACGGACCCGCAACCGCCCCCAGGTTGTCACCCGCTCTTTCCAGCCCGAATGCCCGCCCATGCGCCGAAGTCGGGCTCAGCGAAGCCAATAGCGCATCGCCGGCTGGAGATCGGAAGCCCCGGAACAACCACGCGATCGCACGCAGCGCGCCGACCTGCCATACCGACACGGCTGCGCCGATCGCTCCGGTGGCCACCGCCGTGCCCAGGTAGCCACCAGACGCCGTCCGTGCCCGTCGGTGCGGGTCGTTCGCCAACGGCCCGGCGATGAGCTTCATCGCACCGATCAGCGCATCACTAACCCCGTCGATCACGCCGAGTGCCGCCGCGGAGGCGCCAAGCGTGCCGGTGAGAAAGGCCGGCAGCACCGACGTGGTCACCTCATGACCGGCGTCAGAGAAGAAACTCGCCGCACTGACCGCGCCGACACCCGGTGTGAGCCAGCGGGCGTTACCTGCGCCGCTCATGCCCTCCCCCAAGGTCGTGGTGATCTATCAGCCCTCGCTACCCGAGATGCGTCGTTTGCTAATTTTGCGCTGTGAATCCGGCAGGCTACGGGATCCTGCTGATTTGCGGGCCGTTGGCCGTCGTGGCGGCGGTGTGGCTCGCCGAGCGGGTCGGGGTACCGTATCCGGTCCTGCTGGTGGGTGTCGGCGCGCTGTTCAGCTGGTTACCAGGGGTCAGCGTGCCCGTGCTGTCGCCGCATGTGGTGTTCTACGTGTTTCTGCCGCCGCTGATCTATTACGCGGCGTATTTTATTGCGCCCGACGATCTTCGCGCCAATGCCCGGTCGATCGGCCTGCTCGCGGTAGGGCTGGTGATCGTCACCACGGCCGCTGTGGCCGGAGTCTTGGTGGGTATCGCGGGTATGCCACTGGCGGTTGCCCTGGTGGCCGGTGCGGTTGTGGCGCCGACCGACGCGGTTGCGGCGACATCGGTGTTCAAGCGGCTGGACGTCCCGGAGCGGCTCGCGACAATCGTTGAAGGAGAGGGCCTTACGAACGACGGCACCGCTCTGGTGCTCTACGCAGGCGCCGTGGGCGCCGCCGTGGTCGGCGCGTTGCGGCCCGGCCCGCTCGCGGTGACGCTGCTTGCCGCCCCGGCGGGCGGTGCTGCGCTCGGCCTCGCCGTCGGCTGGGTGGCTGTGGAGATACGGCGGCGAATCGAGCAGCCGTTGTTGGAGATCACCATCTCGCTGGCGACGCCGTACCTCACCTATGTGCTCGCCGAGGAAGCCCATCTGTCGGGGGTCTTGGCCACCGTCGCCGCCGGCGTTTATGTGGGTTCGCACCTCAGCGCCATCTACGCCCCCGGCACACGCCTGCAGGCCCTGGCATTTCTCGATGTCTTGGTGTTCCTGCTGAACGCTGTGCTATTCACGCTGGTCGGCGCCGAACTTGTGCGCTCGGTGCACTGGGTGCCGGGGATGTCCGCGCTGCGACTTGTGGCGGTGATGTCTGCCGTGGTTGTCGCGGTAATCGCATTGCGGCTGATATGGATGCTGTTTGGACCCGTCACCGCAAAGCTATTCGGGCGGGCACGGGGCGAGCCCGTGTGGCGGGAACGCGTCGTCGTAGCGTGGGCCGGCATGCGCGGCGGCTTGTCGCTGGCAGCCGCGCTGGCGGTTCCGCTGCGGGTCGCCGACGGCTCGCCGTTCCCCGACCGCGATTTGTTGATTGTGGTGGCGGCCGCGGTCATCGTGACAAGCCTGCTCGTGCAGGGCACCAGCTTGCCGTGGCTGCTGCGCCGGCTGGGCCTTAAGGCCGAGGATTTCGGAACCGAGGAGAACAAAGCCCGGCTCAAGGCGGCCCGCGCCGCGTTGGAGTTCCTCGACGATCATTCCGGCGCTGAAAGTGCCGATGAGGCAACGAAATCCGCGCGTGCCCTGTATGAGGCCAAAGTGCGGCGCCTACAGATCAGTCCCCCCACCGATGAGGAGTCCGGCGAAGCCCGGGAAATGGAACGGTATCGGGCATTGCGATTGGAATTGCTGGGAGTCGAGCGGTCGGAATTGCTGGCATTGCGGCGCGACGGCCGCATCAACGCGACGGTGCTGCGCACCATCGAACGAGACCTCGACCTCGAGGAGGCGCGGCTCAGCGGCTCGTGAGGATCGATGCGAGCTTCGGCCTAGGTCGTCCTGGTCAACCGTCGGGCCGCGGCTGCCCGCGTGATCCGAGATCCCACGTCGTAGGCCAGGATTTGCGCGGTCGCATCCGGGACCCGGCTGATCGCGGCGGCCATCCTGTCGGCGGTGCGGTCATGAAGCAGCCGGCCCACCAGCGCCGCATATGTTCGACGCGGGAACAACACCGTCACCTTGGTGCCCGGATGCTCCTTCATCTCCTGGCAGACCAGTTCTTGGCCGGCCCGACTCAGGTGGCGATCGGGGCATTCGATCATCCGCAGCGCAATCTGGTCCTCGAAGTGCTCCCAGCGCTGCCGCAGCCGCGAGGCATGAAGGGCATCGATCACGAAGTGCACCGCGGTCAGCTTGTCGGCGTGCAGCCCGGTTGCGTAATGCAGCGCCTCCATCGTTGCGAGGTCGAAGTGATCCACAAAGACGAATACCCGATGCCGCGGGTGCTTGACCAGCTCAGAACGCTCGGTGCGAGACATCTCGAGAACGGCGGCCTCGGCGCGGTACTGCCGGTTGAGCCGCATCAACGCCAGCACCAGTATGGGCATGACGACGACTACCAGCCAGGCTCCCTCGGTGAACTTGGCGACCGCGAAGACCCCAACCACGATGGTAGACATGATCCCCGCGGACAGGTTGATCGCCAGCTTGCGCCGCCAGCCGGGCTCACGATGCGTCAGATGGTGTTTGGTCATCCCGTAGCCGGCCATTGAAAATCCGGTGAACACCCCCATCGCGAACAGCGGCACGATTGCGTCGACCGAGCCGCGCGTCACCAGCAGCAGGATCAGCGCCAGCGCGGTCAGCGTGATGATGGCGTTGGAGAACACCAGCCGATGACCGCGCTTCACCAGTGGGCGCGGCAGGAAACTGTCCTCGGCAATGAAACTCGTCAGCGCGGGGAAGCCATTGAAACTGGTATTCGCACCGAAGAACAAGATGGCCGCGCTCGCGGTCTGCAGCAGCAAGTACGTGGTGTTGCCGATCACCCCGTTGCCGAAAACCGCGCGGCCAACCTCGGAAAGCATCGACGGATATTCAGCGACAAACGGAGTGGCGTGGGTGGCGTGCACCAAGTAGATGACACCAACCAACAAGAACCCGAGGATGCAGGCCATTGCGGTGAGGACCCGACGCGCGTTGGGGCCCTGCGGCTGACGAAAGACGTTGACCGCGTCGGTGATCGCCTCGACTCCGGTGAGCGACGTGCCGCCGTTGGCGAAGGCGCGCAGAACTATCAGAATCGTCGCGCCCATCACGATCCCGTTGCCCTGATGGACCGGCACCGCTCCGGGGATGTGGGCAGGATCGTATTGCGGTAAGCCCCAGAAGATTTGGCGTACTACGCCGGTCACGATCATCACCGTGAGCATGATGATGAAGGAGTAGACCGGCACGGCAAACAGCCGGCCCGCCTCTCGCATTCCGCGCAGGTTGGCGTAAGAAATGATGAGCAACGCAGCCACGGTGATTTCCAGGTGGTAGGGACCCAGCCGAGGGATCGCCGACACCACCGCGAACGTGCCCGACGCGCACTGCACGCACACGGTCACCACATAGTCAATCATCAGTGCGGCGGCGGAGAGCTGTGCCACCCGTGGACCGAAGTTGCTCCGCGCGACGATGTAAGAGCCGCCTCGTTGGGTGTAAGCCATCACGACCTGGCGATACGACCCGGTTACCAACACCAAGATCAACAGGATGACGGCGGCGATCAGAAGCACCAACACGAACGCGGCCAGCCCGGCGGCCGGCAGCAATTCGACCATGATCTGCTCGGGACCATAGACCGTCGACGAGATCGCATCCGGTGAAAGGGCGCCCAGCGCAACGACATTCGACAAACTCTC